>JBIIZD010000117.1:0-6628 GCA_044346445.1 Caulobacteraceae bacterium | reverse complement strand
GGTCGCGCCATAGGAGTCCGCCAGCGCCTTGACGGTCTTGTCCATGCGCGCGATCACATCACTACGCCGCTCGTCGCTAAAGGTGCGAAGCGTGCCGGACATGGCCAGGTCTTCGGGGATGATATTGCTGCGCACACCGCCGTTAATGGTGGCGATCGTCAGAACGGTTGGCGAGGCGGTGACATCGATCTGGCGCGCGGCGATCTGGTTCATGGCGGTAATGATTGAGGCGCTGAGCGAGATGACGTCAATTCCGCTCCAGGGCCGTGCGCCATGGGTCTGGCGACCCTTGAGGGCAATGTCAAACCGGTCGGCGGCGGCATAGAAACCGCCGGGCCGGTAGTTCAGCTTGCCCGGATCGCCGGGGCCAATATGGATGCCGAAAATGGCGCTGGGGGCGGGATTATCCAGCGCGCCCTCGGCCACCATACGCTTGGCCCCGCCGGTCTCGCCAATCGGCAGGCCTTCTTCGGCGGGCTGGAAGATCAAGACCACAGTGCCTTGGATCTGGTCGCGCATACCGGCCATAACGGTTGCCGCGCCCAGCAGCATGGCGACATGGCTGTCATGGCCACACGCATGCATCACAGGCACCGTCTTGCCCTCATATTCGCCCATGGCCTTGGAGGCGAACGGCAGGCCGGTCTTTTCCTCGACGGGCAGGCCGTCCATATCGGCGCGCAGGGCAACCACGCCGCCGGGCTTGCCACCCTTGAGCACGGCAACAATGCCGGTCACGGCCACCTTGGTGCGGACCTCAAAGCCCAGGCGCTTAAGCTCGGCGGCGACCAGGGCGGCGGTGCGCACCTCGCGATTGCCAAGTTAGGGATGCTGATGAATATCGCGCCGCCAGGCCACGACCTTGGGCTGGACCGCCTTGGCGGCGGCGAACACGGCCTCGGTTGGAACCTGCGCAAAGGCGGTGCTGGCGCTGGCCAGGCTGAGGGCTGCGGCAAGGGTGGCGGGGAAAAGGCGCATGGGGATTTCCTTAAAAAAGCTCTGATCTTCAGGTTGCAACGCGCAAGGCTCGGGGTCAAGCCGAACGCGCGCCGATAGGGTTCCGCAAGGTCAGGCTTTCCCTCGGCAAGAACGGGCCTAAACTAGGGCCATGACCGAACCCAAGCTTGACCCCAATTACGACCCGCGCACGGATGGCGCCATGCGCGCTGAGGACCAGAAGGTGGTGCGGCCGCGCGATGCCGCCACCTTGATCATTGTCCGCCGCGACGCTGCCAAGCCGCGCCTCTTGATGGGACGGCGCAATAAGGGCCACAGCTTTATGCCCGGCAAATGGGTGTTTCCCGGCGGGCGGATTGATCCGAGCGATTTTCGTGCGCCCTATGCCAGCGATCTGCGGCCCGAGGTTGCTGTCCGGGTGGAAAAGACCGCGCCGCCGACCCGCGCCCGCGCTCTGGCCTTGGCGGCGGTGCGCGAGACCTTTGAGGAGGTCGGTCTGTTGCTGGCCAAGCCTGCGCCGGAAAAAACCGCCAAGGGGCCTTGGGGCGACTTTCTAAAACTGGGGGCACAGCCTGACCTGGCGGCTTTGGACTTTATCGCCAGGGCCATTACCCCGCCCTATCGGCCCAAGCGGTTTGATGCGCGCTTCTTTATGGCACGGGCCGAACACCTGATCAGCCTGGAGCGCGCGCCCGATTGCGGCGAGCTGGACGAGATTGCATGGGTCGATCTGGACGAGGCCCTGGCCCTGGACCTGCCCAATATCACCCGGTTTGTGGTGCAGGAACTGGCCTTGAAGCTGGATGCGCCCGAGCGCCCGGCCCCGTTTGTGCGCTTTGTGCGCGGGGCCAGACATCTGAGCCACCTGTGACCCCGGCCAAGCCGCGCCATGCCGCAAGCCTGGTCCTGATCCGGCAAGGATCGACGGGGCCAGAAGTACTAATGGGCCGCAGACCGGGCAAGTCTGCCTTTGCCCCCGATGTGTTTGTGTTTCCCGGCGGCAAGCTTGACCCCGCTGACCGGCTGATCCGGCCCGCCAAGCCCTTGTCGGGCGACTGTATCCGGCTTTGTGCGGCAAGCCAGACCTTGGCTAATGCCCTAGGCGTTGCTGCCTTGCGCGAGACCGAGGAGGAAACGGGCCTGACTGTGCCCGCAGGCCCCGGCCATGATGGCCCCGACCTGTCGCGCCTGACCTTGATTGCCCGGGCCATTACCCCCACGGAAAGCCCGATCCGCTTTCATGCCCGGTTTTTTCAAATCGACGCGGCCTTGACGCAAGGCACCCATGCCGCATCCCCTGAGTTAGCCGATCTGGATTACCGGCCATTGGACGACGCGCTAAAACTGCCCATGTTCGACATTACCGAGGCGGTTTTGCATCATGTCGCCGATCAGGCGCGCGACCATCGGGCCTTTCTCTTTACCTATCGCGGCGGCGCCCCCAGGCATAAGGCGCTAAGATAGACGTCATGGCGCGTTGACAATGGCCGCGTCATGGGTATTGTCCGCGCTCTTAAATTTTCTGGCTCACCGCGCCTGCGGCTGGCCCCCGAAGGATTGAACCATGGCTAAGCCAGCACAGATCAAGATCCGCATGAACTCGACCGCGGATACCGGCTTCTTCTATGTCACCAAGAAGAATGCCCGCACCAAGACCGAAAAGCTGGTCATGAACAAGTATGACCCCGTTGTGCGCAAGCATGTCCAATTCAAGGAAGGCAAGATCAAATAAGATCGGCCACCCTTGCCAAGACCATCGAACGCCCGGCAGCCCTGTCGGGCGTTTTTGATTCTCGATCGGCGAAATCAGCCCCTTGCGTTTTTTTGTAAAGCCCGCAAACTCTGAGTCCCTGTTTAACAGCGAAAGGAGGTGATCCAGTGTCTCATTGTCACAATACGAGGTCTCTGGGAGACTTGGCGAGGATCTATCACCTCAGCTGAGGTTCAGCGGCTTCGCTGACAGTGTTGGGCGTCGCGGGGGATGGACAGATCATCCCCTGCGGCGCTTTTTCTTTGCCTCTAGGCACGCGCCAAGCCACCGTGCCGGGCGCTTCGGTTTTCTGCGCAAGCTTGGTCATTTATGGGCTTAAGTGCTTGCAGGCCGCATGACTTTTAAGATGGTTTTGCGCGCCACCATGGCCAGGACCAAGACACCGCTAAGGCCGCAGAACCAGGCAATCAGGGTCGAGCCAACACCCATGCCCGGCGCAGGCGGAACCGATAGGCCCTGATGGGTCGCCATCCCGATCAAGCCAAAACTGGTTATTGCCACGCCAGACATTATCAGGGCTGAACCCCAATCCGCCGCCTTTGGCCCGGCCTTGGCATTTGGTTTCCACACCGCTTCTATACCGAGCGCATCGCGGGACTGACCAGCACCCTTGTCAAACACGGCGGTCGCCAAGCGCGGATCAAATGGCGTCGGCAGCGCCGGATTGGAAAGGTCAAAATCTATGCCAAGGGCTACAGGCTCGGGATCAAGCCGGGTCTGGGCCAGGGGAACGAGAATATGGCTTGGCGCTGGACGCCATCCGCCCGGCGGCTTGAGGAACAGGGCCTTTTCCGCCGCCCGTCGGCGTACCAATACGTCAATGACCATGCTATGCCCGCGAAGGTCTGCCGTACACCATAACTCCATGGCCGCAGCCGCAGGCACCAGTGCGCCTTGATTGATCAGGCTCAGCACATCCGATTCGGCAAAAGCCCAAAGGCCAATATTATAGACAAAGCTGAACAAGGCATCGGTCTGGTTTTGGTTCAGCGGCGTGAAGATCAGCGCTTCCAAGGCCTGACCAATCGCGCTTAGATCATAAAGCAGCAAGATTTCTGCTTCCTTGGGGGTCACGGCGAGTTTGGGTCTTGACACAAAAACATGACCATAACCGATGACCCACCGACCATTATCCAGTCGCATCGGCCCGTCGCGAAAGCCCTCAAGGCGCTTGATCAAATCAAGCCCTGATCTGGAAATACGAAAAGGCTCCATATCGGTCTTAACCGCCACCCCGCAATATCCCACCCAAGGCCGATAAGGCTATAGCGGATCACGGTCTCACAAAAGAATGAGCACAGCTAGACCCAAAAAGCTGAAGAAACCGACAACGTCTGTCACCGTGGTCACAAACACAGTCGAGGACACCGCTGGGTCATAGCCCATTCTTTCCAGGGTAATTGGGACGAATATGCCTGCAAGGGCCGCCGCAAACAGATTGATCACCATGGCCATACCTATGACCAGCCCCAGCATCGGGTCACCGAACCAAAAGGCCGCGACAAGCCCCACACAGATCGCAAAAGCCGAGCCATTAAACAGGCCCACAATCACTTCTCGCACCACCGTGCGCCAGACATTGACCGAGGTAAGCTCCTTGGTCGCCAAGGCCCGCACGGCAACGGTTAGGGTCTGGGTCCCGGCATTGCCGCCCATGGAGGCGACAATCGGCATGAGCACAGCCAAGGCGACCAGCTTTGAGATCGCGCCCTCGAACAAGGAAATGACGCTGGAGGCGAGCACGGCTGTGCCCAGATTGATCAACAGCCACCAGAACCGAGACCGCGCCACACCCAGCACGGTTGCATCCCGGCCAGCATCCGTCACACCGGCCAGGGCCAATATGTCTTCCTGGCTTTCTTCCTGAATAACGCCAACAATGTCATCGACCGTGATCTGCCCGACCAGACGGCCCGCCGGGTCCGTGACGGGTGCCGAGATCAGGTGATACTTGTCGAAAATATACGCGACCTCTTCTTGGTCCATATCGACCGGAATTTCGGAAACCGGCTCCATGATCTGGCTCAAGGGCGTATCGCGCCGGGTTTTTAGCAACCGGCTTAGGGCTACAGCGCCCTGGGGTACATAAGCTGGATCAACGACATAGATGTCGAAGAACAGGTCCGGCAGTTCATCACCGGCTTGACGCATATGGTCAATCGCCTGACCCACGGTCCAAAACTGTGGCGCGGCCATGACCTCGCGCTGCATCAAGCGCCCGGCGCTCTCCTCGGCATAGGCCAACGAATTGCGGATACCGGCGCGGTCAACCTCGGACATGGCGGCCAAGACCGCATCACGCTTGTCGTCTTCCAGATCCTCGACCAGATCGGCGGCATCATCGGAATCGAGGTCTTCCAGCACCCGTGCCAAGGCTGCGGGCGTGACCTGTTCGAGCAATTCTTCGCGGATATTGGTGTCCAGCTCGGACAGAATGTCGGCCAAGGCGTCGGGCGAAATAAAGGCGAGCACTTCTTGGCGATAGTCTGCGGACAAGAACGCCATCAAGTCGGCGACATCGGCCGGGTGCAAGGCCTCGATCAGCTCGCGCAGACGCTCTGAATCGCCCCGGTCAGCAGCGCTGACCACCATGTCAATATAGTCAGGATTGAGGGCATAGTCCTCGCCCAGGGCCAGATCTTCCAGATCCTCGACCACAGGGTCTTTGCGTTCCGCCTTCAGGTCGCCCGCGCTCTGGGACATAAACCCCTCCTTCAGGACATGCACTGTCCGCGGCCGACGGATTGGCAAAGAGCCCCCGATTGACCTTTCGGTATCGGGAGCGCTTGTCTGTTCATCACTGGTGCGGTCGAGAAGACTCGAACTTCCACGGGTTGCCCCACAGCGACCTCAACGCTGCGCGTCTACCAATTCCGCCACGACCGCATCGTGGTGAGGGGCGGGGGTACCAAACCCAAGCGCATCTGTGAAGGCCTAATGCAGGTAAACACGAAAAGACTGCAAAACTTATGGCCTAGCTAGGCTTTTTGCTGACAATTACCCCACGCCCTAGGCCACGCCGCCGGCCATATAGTCATACACATCCGCCGTCCGCGTCACATGCACCGTGATACGGTCCTCATTGATCATGATCTGCCCCCTGGCCACGGGATAATTATTGGCCAAGATCCAGACCTCGTCCGTGGCCTGGGCATCCAGCGGGATCACAGCGCCCCGGCCCATGCGCAAGAATTGCCGCATTGGCAGCACGGACCGCCCGAGCAAGACCGAGATCTCGACATTGACCCAGTTGACTTGACCCACGCAAAAGATTCCTTAAGCCGCAACCTAGAACAGGCTATTGATCACCTTGGCCTATACAATGCCGCAACATGCTTGACCGGGTATTAAGACCCGAGGGAAGTTTTGCCGTGGAAGCCCGTATTTTTACGCGTACCGATGATCAAGCGGTCGATTGGGCGGTCTCGGCCCAGCCTGTTGGCTATGAGGCGGCTGTGGCTGTGATGGAGGCTAGGGCCAGGGCCATTTATGAAGGCACGGCCTGTGAAATGGTCTGGCTTCTCGAACACCCGGCCCTCTATACGGCTGGGGTATCGTCCAAGGGCGAAGATCTTTTGGTTCCCGACCGGTTTCCTGTCCATGCCAGCGGCCGGGGCGGTCAATACACCTATCATGGGCCGGGTCAGAGGGTGGCCTATATCATGCTGGACCTGCGCGCCCGCGGCCGCGATGTGCACGCCTTTGTCCAGGCCCTGGAGGTCTGGATCATAAACGCTTTGGCCACGTTCAATGTTCAAGCTGAGGTCAAGCCAGGCCGGGTCGGGGTCTGGGTCACCCGCAAGGTGCCTGGGCTTAGGCCGCAGGAGGACAAGATCGCCGCGCTTGGCGTCAAGCTGCGCCACTGGGTGTCCTTTCACGGCATCAGTCTGAATGTCGAGC
>JBIIZD010000032.1:0-25267 GCA_044346445.1 Caulobacteraceae bacterium | reverse complement strand
GCCGAAGCGGCCAAGCCCCTGACCCTGACCAAGGCCAGCTTGAGCCTTGAAAACGTGTCCTTTGCCTATGGCCCTGAGGCCCCCGTCCTGTCCGGCGTCAGTCTAGAAGCCCATCGCGGCGAGACCATTGCCCTGGTCGGCCCGTCCGGCGGCGGCAAGAGCACAATTCTGAACCTGATCCCGCGCTTTTATGATGTCAGCGGCGGGCGGCTTTGTCTGGACGGTGTGGATGTGCGAACCGTAACCCTGTCCAGCCTGCGCCAACAGATTGCCCTAGTCACGCAAGAGCCTTTCTTGTTCGATGACACCATCGGGGCCAATATTGCCTATGCAAGGCCGGGTGCCAGCCCGGACGAGATTGCCGAGGCAGCCCGTCAAGCCGCTGCCCATGACTTTATCATGGCCCTGCCCAAGGCCTATGACACACCGGTTGGCGAGGCGGGCGCGCGCCTGTCCGGCGGCCAGCGCCAGCGGATCGCCATTGCCCGGGCCTTCCTAAAAAACGCGCCCATACTCCTGCTCGATGAGGCCACCAGCGCTCTGGACACCGAAAGCGAGGCCAAGGTTCAAGAGGCGCTAGAGCGGCTCATGGCCGGACGCACCACCGTCCTGATCGCCCACCGATTGTCCACCGTGCGCGGCGCGGACCGCATCTATGTGATTGATCAGGGCAAGGTGGTCGAGACCGGCAATCACGAACAATTGATCGCAAGCGGCGGTCTTTATGCCAGGTTGGCCGGCTCACAAGATCTGGATGCGCCAAGCGGGGAATTCGCATCATGAAGGCCCTGTTTCGCTCGCGCGCGGTGCAATTGTCCCTCGCCTATATTTTCGCCCTCTATCTGCGCATAACCTTGGCGACCATCCGCTGGCAAAAGGTCGATCAGCCAAGTGTTGAAGCGGTCTGGAAGAGGGATGGCGGGGCCATACTGTGTTTTTGGCATGCGCGCATTTCCATGTCTCCGGCCAGTTGGCCCCATGGTCACGGCCAGGATATGCGGGCCCTGATCTCCTTGTCACCCGACGGCGAATTTATTGCCAAGGCCATGGCGCTTTTAGGTTTTCCCGCCGTGCGCGGCTCGTCGCAGAAACGGTCAGACCCGGCCAAGGCCAAGGGCGGTCAGGCGGCCTTTCGCGACATGGCCAAATGGATTCGTCAGGGCGGGGCCATGGCCATTACCCCCGACGGTCCGCGCGGCCCGGCCCTGGTCATGGCCGATGGCACACCCATGCTGGCCAGAATCAGCGGTGCGCCGGTCATGATGGTGGGTCTGGCCTGCAAGCCCTGCATCCGGCTAGGCACCTGGGACACCGCCGTTGTGCCCCTGCCCTTTGCCAAGGGGGCCATGGTCTGGGATGGGCCGCTCTATGCTGATGGCAAGAGCGATCCTGTGGTCCTGGCCAGCGACTGGGCGGCGCGCTTGAGCGCCGTTACCGACCGCGCCGAGCAATTGGTGCAATGACAGCCACTGTCATGCTTGGCCTCTATCGGGTCTTGACCGGCCTTGCCCAGCCCCTGATCCGCCAGCACCTCGTCAGCCGCGCCAAACGCGGCAAGGAGGACCCTGAGCGCCTTGGCGATCGTTTGGGCATGCCAAGTCTTGATCGCCCGGCGGGGGCCTTGGTCTGGATACACGCGGTCAGTGTCGGGGAAAGCTTGTCTGGCCTGCCCCTGATCGAGGCCTTGCACAGCCGCCGTCCAGACCTGAACTTGCTGGTGACCTGCGGCACGCGCACGGCGGCGGCCGTGTTGGCGCAGCGCCTTCCAAAGGCGGCGATCCACCAATATGCCCCCGTAGATACCCCAAAGGCGGCCAAGGCCTTTATGGCCCATTGGCGGCCCGACCTGGCCATCTGGCTGGAGGGCGAGCTTTGGCCAAACACGATTTTTGCCGCCAAGGCCAGCGGTGCCAAGCTGGCCCTCTTATCGGCGCGCATGACCAAGGCCAGCGCCAGGGGTTGGCAAAGGTTTTCGCGCTCTGCCCGCGCCTTGCTTCATCAATTTGACCTCATACTTGCCCAAGATAGCGACAGTCAGATCAGGCTTGCCAGCCTGGGCGCCAATGATGTTGGCCTCGTCAATCTTAAGACCCTGGCCCAAGCCTTGGCCTATGACCCAGACGCGCTTGATACCTTGCGCCGCCAGATTGGTGATCGTGCAGTGGTCCTGGGGGCCAGCACCCATCTGGGCGAAGACGAGATCATTTTGCGGGCCTGGGCAAGCCTGGCAGAACCCAGGCCCATGCTGATCCTCGCCCCGCGCCATCCAGAACGCGGCGCAAGCCTTGAGGGGGTGGTTCAAAAGCTTGGGCTGGGGAAAGTGGCTCGCCGCTCGCAAGGCCAGACCCTATCGGCGTCAGTCGCCGTCTATATTGCCGATACACTCGGCGAGATGGGTCTGTTCTATCGTCTGGCGCGCGTGACCCTGATGGGCGGCTCGCTGCTGCCCGGTATAGGCGGGCATAATCCGCTGGAACCCGCCAGACTGGGATCGGTGATTATTTCTGGGAATCAGGTGTTTAACTTTTCGAAAGTCTATGCCGATATGCTATCCACAGGTGGACTTGAACTTGTCTCCTGCGAGGCCGAGCTGATGAAGGCGCTTAATCTCATCTGGCATGACCAAAGCCTAGCCAAGACCATGGCGCAGGCGGCTCTGGACTATTGCGCGCGTGAGGCCGGGGACATGGACCGCCTCTGGACCAGTCTGTCACCCATCTTGCCCACCCTTTCTGACAAGGGCGTAAGGGCATGAGTTTTTCAACGCCCCGCTGGTGGTATGTGCGCAAGGGTGCGCCGCTCAGCCGGTTTTTGCTCCTGCCTCTGGCTTGGCTGTGGGCGGCGGTCACGGCCTGGAAGATTGGCCATGGCAGGCCCGGCGATCCGGGGGTTGCGGTGATTTGCATAGGTAATCTGACGCTGGGCGGCGCAGGTAAGACGCCGGTGGTGCGCGAAATTCTGCTGCGCCTGACCAAGGCCAAGATCAAGGCCCATGGCCTGTCCAGGGGCCATGGCGGCCGCGCCATTGGCCCCTTGCAGGTTGATCCTGACAATCACGATGCGGCCATGGTCGGGGATGAAGCCTTGATGCTGGCGCAAGACTTCCCGTTCTGGGTATCGCAAAACCGCCTGGCCGGCGCAAAAGCGGCCAAGGCCGCTGGCGCCGATGTGGTGGTCATGGATGACGGTCACCAAAACACCTCGGTTAAAAAAGCCCTGTCCATTATCGTCGTGGATGGCGAGACTCGGGGTCTGGAATGGCCATTTGGCGATGGCGCTGTGTTTCCGGTCGGCCCCATGCGCGAGCCCTTTAAAAAAGGTCTGGCCCGCGCTGATGCCGTGGTCGTGCTCTTGCCACAGGGCATAAGCAAGATGGATGCTGAGCTAAAGGCCCTGTTTGGCGACAAGCCGGTCCTGATCGCAAGGATCGAGGCCCCAAGCCCGCCGCCGCGCGGCCCGCAACTTGGCTTTGCCGGTGTAGGCAAGCCCTGGAAGGTCGAGCGCGCCTTGACCGAGGCCGGGTGCCAATTAGTGGATTTTGCGCCCTTCCCGGATCATGACCCCTATGATGACGAGACCTTGACCTTTCTGGCCGGTCGCGCTGCCCTGTTTGGCGCAGGCATGGTGACCACCGAAAAGGACTGGGTGCGACTGCCCATGCATTGGCGCTTGCGCGTCACGCCCTGGCCGGTCCGGGCCCGTTTCGAGAACGAGGCCATGCTGGACCTGTTATTGGCCACGGCGGTCGGCAAGGCTCCGGCATAAAGCCCCAAAGCGGATTTAGGCCCCTGCCTGCTTGGCAAACCGCCAGGCGGTATCGGCCAGAACAGGCACGCGTTCGGACATGGCCACCGCATAGGGCGAGGCGGCTGTGCCATCGCGAACCCGGCCAACAATGCCCTGACAAATCGCCGCCAGACGGAACAGGTTATAGGCAAAATACCAATCCAGCTCTGGCACGCCCGACCGACCCGTCAGGGCGCAATACTGGGCCACCGCCGCCTCAATCGAGGGAATCCCCGCCGCTTTCAGATCCATGCCAGCAAGCCCGCCGCGCTGATCCGACGGCATGACCCACTGCATAAGGAAATAGGTGAAATCGGCCATCGGATTGCCAAGCGTCGATAATTCCCAGTCCAGCACCGCCGTCACCCGATTCTCTGTTGGATGAAGGATCATATTGTCCAGCCGATAGTCGCCATGCACGATCGAGGTCACATCATCGACCGGCGTGGTCTGGGGCAGCCAGGCCATCAGATTATTGACACTGTCCAGATTGACGGTCTCAGAGGCCTTGTACTGCTTGCTCCAACGATCAATCTGGCGCGAGAAATAATTGCCCGGCTTGCCAAAATCGGCCAGGCCAATGGCCATATAGTCGGTATTGTGCAACTCAGCCAAGGTCTTGATCTGGGCGGCATAGATTTCGCTGCGCTGGGCCTGGGTATGCCCCTCCAGACGACCATCCCAAAGAATGCGGCCCTCAACCATGCCCATAATATAGAACATGGTGCCGATAACGCTTTCGTCCGTACACAGCGCATAGGCCTTGGCGACGGGAAAGCCGGTCTTGTTGAGGGCGGCAATCACCTTAAACTCGCGGTCAACGGCATGGGCCGAGGGCAGGAGCTTGCCGGGCGGTTTGCGACGCAGGACATAGGTCGTTCCGGGTGTGACCACCTGATAGGTGGGGTTGGACTGGCCGCCCTTGAACTGACGCAGCTGCATCGGCCCTTGATAGCCCTCGACATTGGCGACCATCCAGTCGGCCAATCTGGCCTCGTCTATGCGGTGACGCTCCTCGACCTCCTTGGTGCCGGAAAAGGTGTCTTGTGCGTCCTGGACGGCTTCGGCCATGTGGTTTCTCCCAAACACTTGTTTGGCCAGAGTTTAACCATCAAAGCCTTGGGGGCAAGGCCGCATCAACGCTTAAGCGGCCTTGCGCCTCATAATCCGCGCCAGCCAATATCGGTGCGGTGAAAGCCTTGTGGCCAATCAATCTTGGCAATGGCGCCATAGGCCAGAGCCCGCGCCTGTGCTAGGTCACCGCCGCGCGCACAGACATTGATCACGCGCCCGCCGCTGGCCAGGACATCGCCATTGGCCGCCTGTTCGGTGCCCGCGTGAAAAATCACCACATCGGGACCAAAATCCTGATCCAGACCGCGAATGACCGAACCGGTCTTGGGCGCATCGGGATAGCCGGGTGCCGCCAGCACCACACAAATCGCTACCGCGTCATGCCATTGCGGCTGGGGCAACTGGTCCAGGGTCCCATTGGCTGTCGCCAGCAAATAGGGCACCAGATCGCTTTTCAGCCGCAGCATCAGGACCTGACATTCCGGATCGCCAAACCGGGCATTATATTCCACCAGCCTTGGACCCGCTGGCGTCAGCATCAGTCCGGCATAGAGCACGCCGCGATAGGGCATGGCCTCGGCGGCCATACCCGCCACGGTCGGCAAGATCATCTGCTGCTCGGCCTGGGCCAAGAGCGCGGGCGTCAGGACCGGGGCCGGGGAATAGGCACCCATGCCGCCGGTATTTGGACCCCTATCGCCATCAAGCGCGCGCTTGTGATCCTGGGCTGCGCCAAACAGCATGGCGGTCTTGCCATCGGACAGGGCAAACAAGGAGGCCTCTTCGCCGGTCATGAACGCTTCAATCACCACCCGCGCCCCGGCCTGACCAAACCGGCCGCCGAGCATATCGTCAATCGCAGATTCGGCTTCGCTAAGGTCAGCGGCAATCACCACCCCCTTGCCGGCCGCCAACCCATCGGCCTTGATCACATAAGGGGCGGTAAAGCCAAGCAAGAACGCCTTGGCCTTTGCCGCATCCTCAAACACGCCATAGGCCGCAGTCGGGATAGCGTGGCGACGGGTAAAATCCTTGGTAAAGGCCTTGGAGGTTTCAAGCTGGGCTGCTGCCTCGGTCGGGCCAAAACAGGGGATGTTCAGCAAGGCCAGGCGATCGGCCAGCCCCTTTTCCAGCGCTGATTCTGGTCCTACCACGACCAGATCAGCCGCCATCTCACTGGCAAGAGCCACCAGAGCCTCGACATCTGTGACCTTGATACTGCGGGTCTCACAAACCCCCGCCATGCCCGGATTACCCGGCGTTGCCACCAGACGCGTGACCAGCGGCGAGGCCGCAATCTTCCAGGCCAGGGCATGTTCACGGCCGCCCGAACCGATAAGCAATATGTTCATAAACCTAGCGTTTCGCGCGGCTCAGGCCCGGGGTCAAGGTCTGGTAAAAAAACGATTTATGATTGAAAAATATCGTTTAACGCTAAAGGTAAAAAAGGCGACCCGCAAAGGCCGCCTTTCCTATTCTCGTCCTCGGGAGGGTGGAGCGCCGCTCCAGTGGCCAAAACCCAAGGCTCACGCTTGTTTAATAACGATTAAGGCCCGTTTATGCAAGAAAATTTCCTGCCAGATCGCAACCTAGAGCCAGCCCTAATGGCGAGCTTGAGTGCGGCGCGACTCGGTCGGTACCTGAAAGATTCAGGTGGAAATCGCCCATCGGCCCTGCGGCTCTATGATTGGAATGTTAGACTCTCTCAGAGCCTTTATGTTCGATTACAGATTTGGGAAATAACCCTGCGCAACCGAATGAATGGCTTCTTGAGCGAGAAGTTTGGCAAGGATTGGCCGCATAGATCCGTAGTCAGCCAGTTGCGAAAATCTGACCTGGACCGTCTGCGGACTTCAGTCTTGCATCAAAAAAATCGACGCGGCCTAGACTTTCCAACCACCGACATGATTGTCGCAGACCTTTCTGCAGGCTTTTGGGTGGCTATGTTTGCACAGCGCTATAGCAGAATGTTTGGCTGGCCAGACAATCTCCAAAAGGTTTTTCCCTATGCGCGTAGTCACGCAAGACATGAGATTTTTGCAATGAACGGCCGGGTTTTGGAGATACGCAATCGGATCGCGCATCATGAACCCATCTATCATCTTGACCTGTTGCAGCTAGACCACGACCTAAACGTACTCATAAGGGGCATGTGCCAAGGGGCCGCTGCCTATGCCGACAAGGCGTGTCGTTTTAGCTTTGTTTTGACACAAGGTCCTGAGCGCGCGAGCTGAGCCCCCGACACCAAGCCTTTGCCAGCGGACCGTCAAGGCCGCTATAGTGGGAGTATGGATCAGTCTTCTACCAATGCCAGCGCCTTTTCGGTTTCAGAACTGGCCTTTGCCCTCAAGCGCACGCTGGAGGATGCCTATGGCCATGTGCGGCTGCGCGGCGAGGTATCCAAGGTCACGCGCCACAGTTCGGGCCATGTCTATCTGACCCTCAAGGATGATAAGGCTGCGATTGATGGCGTGATCTGGAAGGGGGTCGTGCGGGGCCTGGCCTGTCAGCCCGAACAGGGGCTGGAAGTGATTGCCACGGGCAAGATCACCACCTTCCCCGCCTCGTCCAAATACCAGATCGTGATCGAGAGCCTGGAGCCTGCGGGGATTGGGGCCCTCTTGGCCCAGCTTGAACGGTTAAAAGCCAGGCTTCAAGGCGAAGGCCTGTTCGAGGCCAGCCGTAAACAGCCCCTGCCGACCATGCCCGCCGTGATCGGGGTGATTACCAGCCCAACCGGGGCTGTGATTCGCGACATTCTGCACCGCATCCGCGAACGCTGGCCCTGCCATGTCTTGGTCTGGCCGGTCGTGGTCCAGGGCGATCAGGCGGCCCCCCAGGTGATTGCAGCCATTGAGGGCTTTAATGCCCTGACCGTCGGCGGCGACATACCGCGCCCTGACGTGCTGATTGTCGCGCGCGGCGGCGGCTCGGTCGAGGACCTTTGGGCGTTTAATGATGAGGCCTTGGCGCGGGCCGTGACCGCCAGCAAGATTCCCCTGATCTCGGCTGTGGGTCACGAGACCGACACCACCTTGATCGATTATGTCTCAGACCGCCGCGCGCCAACCCCGACGGCGGCCGCCGAAATCGCCAGCCCGGTTTTGGCCGAGTTGCGAGCGGGGATTCTCGATCTAGACAAGCGCTTGACCCGGGCGGGCGGGCGGCTTTTGGACGATAGACGCGTCAATCTGGCGGCCACAGCGCGCGGCCTGCCAAGACCTGCTGACCTGCTCGCCCTGGCCAGTCAAAGGTTTGACGGGGCGGCGGGGCGGCTAAACTCTGGGCTGGAGCGCAATACCAATACCCATGACCGAGCGTTTATGGCCATTGCCGGACGCCTGGCCCCGACCCTGTTGGAGCGGCCAGGCCAGGTTAAGGCGGAACGCTTAAACGACCTGTCCCGCAGGCTGGATCTGGCCATTGGCCGCACCGCCGACCAAGCCATGCGCCGCGCGCGTCTGCCAGAGCTTGCGCTAAGGCTGGGCAATGCGGTCGAGCGGCGTCTAACCTTGGCAGGCGAACGGCTCGTGGGCTTGGAAAAGCTGCGCGTCTCGCTCGATCCAGACCGACCCTTGGCAAGGGGCTTTGCGCGGATACGCAAGGGTGATGGCAGCCTGGCGCGCCAGGCCAGCGATCTGGCCAAGGGCGAAACCATCCATCTGGTCTTTGCCGGCCAGCAGGAGCGCAGCGCCGTGGTCAATGATGGTGCATCGCCCCCATCGCCCGCCAAACCGCCCGCGCGCAAGCCCGCCCCCACCGATCAGGGCAGCCTGTTCTAGACCTCGTGCGCTCAAAGGGTTATAAGGCGATATGAACGCTTTTGATCACAATGCCGCCTCCAAGCCCAATGAGCCCGCCGTCCTGCATTATGGCGATGGTGAATTTGCCGTGCTCAAGGCTGGGGCATTTGTGCTCTGCGCCGTTAGCGGGGCCAAGATTCCCCTGGAAGCCTTGCGCTATTGGGACCCGGTCAACCAGGAAGCCTTTGCCGGACCAAAGCAGGCGCTTGAGCGTTGGCAGGAACGCAATCCCAAGGCCTAGGCTTTCAAGCTGTCATAGGCCTGGTTGGACCAGCGCTTATGCACCCAGAACCATTCCTCGGGCCGCTCGCGAATCCGCTCTTCCATAAAAGCATTGACCAGACGCACACCCGCCTCAATATCGGCGCTGCGGTCGCCTGTATGGGGCACCTCGATCGGGTCATGGACAATGACCCGAAACCTTGCGCCCTTGGTACGCTGGACTGACATGGGTTGTAAGACCGTGCCAAAGCGCAGGGCTAGGCGGGTTGGCCCCGGCGCAGTATGGGCCAGATGGCCAAAAAACGGCGCGGCCACCCCGCCATTGAATTTTTGATCATTCATCAGGGCCACTGATTCGCCCCGCCCCATGGCTTCCAGCAACTCGCGCGCGCCATCGCCGCCCTTAGGCGCGAACAAGCGCACCCCATAGCGAAACCGGCTCTTTTTGATACGATCATCAACATAGGGGTTATTGGCGGCGCGATAGGTCATCTGGCAGATGACACCGCAATCGACAATGGCCGCTGGCATGACCTCCCAGTTGGACAGGTGGCCAGAGACAAACACGACGGGCAGCTTGTCGCGGGCGATTTGTTGCAACCGCTCAATATTAACCACCTCGACCCGGCCCGTAGAGGGCAAGATGCGGTCCATTAACGAGAACTCGGCAAATGAGCGGCCAAGCCCCTCCCATTGCGCATCCAGTATCCGCAACCGCTCAGGTGTCGCCATATCTGGAAAGGCCAGCCGCAGATTGCGGTCGGCAATCTTGTGCGCGCCGCTTAAGGGGCCAAACAATCGTAAAAACCCGCCGCCAAGGCCCGAGGCCGCATCCGTCGGCAATAGCCGAAACAGGGCCGTAAACAGATCATAACCTAGCGCCTCAAGCCGCCAGGCGAGATCTTGCTGCAATGAAACCTTTGGACCAGACATGGAACTACTCTGAACGCCCCGCGACAGTCGCGCAACGCACGCCTTGCATAGATCAAGCTCGCAAGACCTTTTCAAGGCCCGTTTGGCCGGTTAAGCCTTGATGCATGACCGAGCTTGCAAAAAATCACCTTCAGGCCCTCGATGCCTTCATACTGCAACTCCATGCCGCCGCCGGTGAGGTGATCTTGCCGCTGTTTCGTGCCGATCACGGCCTGGAAAACAAGGCCAGCCAAGGTGCCTTTGATCCGGTGACCGAGGCGGACAAGGGGGCAGAAGCCGCCATTCGCGCCCTGATCGCCAAACACTATCCAGACCATGGCGTGATTGGCGAGGAATACGGCGAAGACCGCCCCGATGCCGAATTTGTCTGGGTGCTCGATCCGATTGACGGCACCCGAGCCTTTGTTGCGGGCCTGCCGGTCTGGACCACCTTGATCGGCCTGCGCCATAGGGGCCGCCCGGTTCTGGGCCTGATCGGACAATCCTTTCTGGGCGAGAGCTTTGTCGGTTCACAGGCCCTGGGCTCACGCCTGATCAAGGGCGACATGGTCACACCGCTAAGGGTGCGCGACTGCGGCGGTCTCAGCCAAGCCATTATTGCCACAACAGACGCGGGCCTGTTTGACCTAGGCGAGGCCGCGGCCTGGGCTGATCTGCGCAAGCAGACCCGGCTGGCGCGGATGGGCTGTGATGCCTATGCCTATGCCATGGTCGCCTTGGGCACGATGGATCTGGTCCTAGAGACCGGACTCAAGGCCTGGGACATTGATGCGGCTATTCCAGTCATTGAGGGTGCAGGCGGGCTTGTCACGGATTGGCTTGGCCAGACCATTGGCCCAAGGCCGCAAGACTCAGCTGGCCAGATGCTGATCAGCGCGACCAAGGCCTGTCAGGACAGTGCGCTGGCGCTTCTCGCCAAGGGCGCCAAGGGGGGCGCCAAGGGGGGTGCCAAGGGCTAGGCGGCGGTGGCGGCCTTGACCGCTGCGACAATGGTATCGACCACCCTGGCCACCTGACGATCATCATCGCCCTCGGCCATGACCCGAATCAGGGGTTCGGTACCTGAGGCCCTGACCAGAACCCGGCCAGAGCCATTGAGGCTGGACGCCCCATCAGCAATGGCCTGTTGGACCTTGGCATCTTCCAGCGGTTGGCCCGACGAAAAGCGTACATTTTTCAGACGCTGTGGCACAGGCTCGAACTGGCGGGCCAGGCTGCTCATCGGCTTTTGCGCCGCGACCAGAACCGCCAGCACCTGCAATGCGGCGATAATGCCATCGCCCGTGGTCGAGAAATCCGACAAGATCACATGGCCGGACTGCTCACCTCCCAGATTAAAGCCGCCCTCACGCATCCGCGCCATAACGCTGCGGTCGCCGACGGGGGTACGCTCAAGGGTAAGGCCACGCGCGACCATGAACCGCTCCAGCCCCAGATTGGACATGACGGTCGCAACCACCCCGCCCCCGGCCAGCCGGTCCTGATCCGCCCAGGCCCCAGCAATAATGGCCATGATCTGGTCGCCATCCACGACCTGCCCGCGCTCGTCACAGATCACCAGACGGTCTGCATCACCGTCCAGGGCGATGCCGAGATCCGCGCGATATTCACGAACAGCATTGGCCATGGCACCGGGATAGGTCGAGCCGCATTCCTCATTGATATTCATGCCATCGGGCGAGACCCCGACCTCGATCACCTCCGCGCCCAGTTCATAAAGCGCGGTCGGGGCGACCTTATAGGCCGCGCCATTGGCGCAATCGATCACGACGCGCATGCCCGAAAGGCTGAGACTGCGTGGAAAAGTGGCCTTGATGATTTCAACATAGCGCGCCTGGGCATCGTCAATGCGCTTGACCCGGCCAAGACCGCGTGGCTGTGCCAAGCCTTCTTGCAAGCCTTCATCCATCAGGGACTCGATCTGCAGCTCGTGGGCATCGGACAGTTTATAGCCATCAGGGCCAAACAGCTTGATACCATTATCAGCAAAATTATTGTGCGAAGCCGAGATCATCACGCCCAAATCAGCGCGCATGGAGCGGGTCATCATGGCCACAGCAGGGGTCGGCAGGGGCCCAAACAGGCGTACATCCATGCCAACACTGGCAAAACCTGCCACTAGGGCCGGTTCAATCATATAGCCGGACAGCCGCGTATCCTTGCCGATCACGACCAGGTGCCGCCGATCACCGCCCCGCAGAAACACCTTGCCCGCCGCCAGCCCGACCCGAAGCGCGACCTCGGCCGTCATAGGGTGCTGATTGGCCTGGCCGCGAATACCGTCGGTTCCGAAATAAGTGCGCTTAGACATAAGGTCTGGATCCAGGACATGATTAGAAATGCAGTGTGAGGTGCAAAACTATCGGCACCTGCTAAATACTACTTTATCGCGGCAAGTTGGCGACTTCTAGACTATATTCGCAGCGCGTTGAAAATCATTCGCCCCGATTCTTGCCGGGGCACCCGGAGCGTCAGAGCCAGTATGTGCGGAATCATTGGTATTGTTGGCAAACAGGCCGTCGCCCCTCGCCTGATCGATAGTCTCAAGCGGCTGGAATATCGCGGCTACGACTCAGCCGGTATTGCCACACTCGAAAGCGGCAAGGTCGAGCGTCGGCGCGCCAAGGGCAAGATCCGGGCGCTAGAAGACAAGCTCTTGAACGAACCCATTAGCGGCCTTGTCGGGATCGGGCACACACGCTGGGCCACACACGGCGTGCCCAATGAGCGCAATGCCCATCCTCACACTGCCGGACGTGTTACCCTTGTCCATAACGGCATTATTGAAAACTTTGCCGAACTGAAGGCCAGCCTGATCCATCAGGGCCGCGTGTTTGAGAGCGATACCGACACAGAAGTCATCGCCCATCTGATCGACCACCAACTGGGTCTGGGCGATAGCCCTATTACCGCTTTAAAAAACACGCTGGACCAATTGACCGGGGCCTTTGCCCTAGCCGTGCTGGTGGCCGGCGAAAACAACCAGATCATGGGCGCCCGGCGCGGTAGTCCGCTTGTCGTCGGCCACGGGGTCGGCGAGATGTTTATCGGTTCAGACGCGCTTGCGGTCGGGCCCTTTACCAACAAGATCTCCTATCTGGATGAGGGCGATTTTGTCGTTATCGACCATGACCGGGCCCAGATTTTCGATGCTAGCGGCACGGCGGTTGACCGGCCGATCAAGATTGTTTCGGCCTCAGCCGCCCTGGTCGAAAAGGGCAATTATCGCCACTTCATGGAAAAGGAAATCCATGAGCAGCCCGAAAGCTGCCAGCGCACCTTGGGCGCCTATGTCAATGCCCTGACCAGCCGCGCCATACCGACCGAAGGGCTGGACTTTGCCAGTGTCGAGCGCATCCAGATCGTGGCCTGCGGCACCGCCTCCTATGCCGCCCAGATTGCGCGCTATTTGTTTGAGCAATTGGCCGACCTGCCCTGCGATGTCGAGATCGCCTCAGAGTTTCGCTATCGCCAACCGGCCTTGCGCGGCACCACCTTGGCTGTGGCTGTGTCCCAGTCAGGCGAGACCGCCGATACCCTGGCGGCTTTGCGTTGGTGTAAGGCCGCGGGCCTTCGCACGGCGGCCCTCGTAAACTCCCATGAATCGACCATGGCCCGTGAGGCCGATTTTCTTTGGCCCACCCATGCTGGCCCGGAAATCGGTGTCGCCTCGACCAAGGCCTTTACCGCCCAGATCACGGCCCTGACTGCGCTTGCCGTTACCGCCGCCGTGCAAAGGGGCAGGATTGACGCCGCCGAAGAGGCGCGCCTGATCAAGGTCCTTTTGGAAGCCCCGCGCCTGATCGCCGCCTCGCTCCAAACCGAGGAGGCAGTGCGAAGCCTGGCCATTGATACGGCCAAGGCCCGCGATGTGCTCTATCTGGGCCGTGGTGCCATGTTCCCCATGGCCATGGAGGGCGCGCTTAAACTAAAAGAAATCAGCTATATTCACGCCGAGGGCTATGCGGCGGGCGAGCTCAAGCACGGCCCCATTGCCCTGGTCGATGAAGCCACCCCGGTGATTATAATTGCCCCGCATGACAGCTTTTTCGAAAAGACCGCCTCCAACATGTCCGAGGTCATAGCGCGTGGCGGACGGGTCATCATGTTTACCGACGAGAACGGGGCCGCCCATGCCCCCCGGGGCGCGCGGGTCGTCATTGCCCCAACGAGCGACCCCCTGATCACGCCGCTAATTATGTCCGCACCAATCCAGATGCTGGCCTATTTTGTCGCCGTGCAAAAAGGCGCAGATGTCGACCAGCCAAGAAATCTGGCCAAGTCGGTGACAGTGGAATAAAGGCATATGTTGATATTGTGCTGCTTTTAGGAGAATTTCATGCGCAGATGGGATGAACCTCACAAACAACACGAACGAGAGTGGGATCGATTTGAGAAACAACTCAAGCAAACCCGCTTAACTTTGGAGCAGTACGTCTATGATCCCTACGCGTCGTTCACGAATGACCCATACAATGTTGATTTTTGGGGAAATGAGTCGGAATATGAAACAGAGTTATTTTTACTGCCGGCACACTTTTACACGCATCCAATTGAAAAACTTTTAGCGCCTCTGCCTCCTAGTGAACTTCCAATACTTCCTTCACTACCACCATTGCGGCCGAAGTCTTTACCAGATCATTATAAAGAGAGTTCAAAAAGAGAGTTTTACTTCAAAAATCCAAAGTGGTCAGAGAAGGCTCAGACGATATTAGCACGCGTGGATTTCGAAGACCAATTCGTTAATTTTGAAGAAGCCAACCTTATTAAAAATCTAATTTTAACCGACGAAGCAATTGAAATAGAAAAAGAAATCGAGCAAGTTCGCGCCTCGACACAAGGTATTTTTAGATTATCTATGACAACATTTGAAAGTTTAAGAATTTCTTTAACAAAAAATCTGTCAATTGAAGACAACTGCAAATTAATTGAACTTTCACACAATAGACATTATTTACCAAAAGCGCTAAGAAAGAAATTTATATCTGTAATAAATCCTGATTCTCAAACTTTGATTGTACAGTTTGAGTTTAAAGACTACAGTTCTCAGCAAATATCCTATGGAAAACTAAAAAACGGTGACCTCAAATTTTTAACTGACACGAAAAAAGAGGTGGCGATTAAAAGATGCCTATATTCATTAATAGTTCGCGCCGGTTATCTATCTTCAATACTGAACATTGGCGGGCATTTTCAGAATATAGTTATAAACGTTGAGCAAAATTGGCATGATAAATCGACTGGTAGGCCTCGCAACGGTATCATTGCTTCAGTTCAAGGGGAAACTAAATATTTTCAAGAATTAGATTTATCAAAACTTGACCCAGAGGCCTGCTTCAAGAGTCTCAAGGGTTTATTAACGCCATCTTTAAATAACGCAAACCCTATTCGGCCTATTTTTGTGATTAACAAAGAAGATGAACGCTTTGTAGCGAGCAAAAATATAGACGATACCCTAACAACAGATTCCAATCTTGCTGCGATGGATTGGGATGATTTCGAGCACTTAGTTGCTCAGTTATTTGAGTGGGAGTTTGGTCGGAATGGCGTAGACGTTAAAGTTACTAGGGCGTCTCGGGACCGTGGAGTAGATGCCATTCTCTTCGACCCTGACCCATTACGTGGGGGCAAGTATGTGTTACAAGCAAAGCGATACACGCGAACCGTAGACGTTTCATCTGTTCGAGATCTTTATGGGACAGTAATGAACGAAGGCGCGAACCGCGGAATTTTAATTACTACAGCCAGCTTCGGTCCTGATTCATACCAGTTTGCAAAAGACAAGCCCATTTCTCTTGTAGATGGAGCTAATTTACTTCTGATGCTTCAGAGGCATGGTAAGAAGTTCAGAATTGATTTGGAAGAAGCGAGAGCATTAAACAATTCAAATTCATAAATTGATTAACCCCCTCAACCGTTGCAAAAAAGCCACAGCATTCTGGTCAAAAAAGATCGGGGCTCGGCCTAAGTGACTTAAAACCAAACGGCCCAGTTACCGTCGAATAATGACTAGTCCTGACAATTGTTTCTGCCCACTTTCGGAGCCCGCATGAAACCCGTTCGTAAAGCTGTATTGCCGGTCGCTGGCCTTGGCACGCGCATCCTGCCGGGCACCAAGGTGACACCCAAGGAACTGCTCAATGTTCTAGATCGGCCCATCCTGTCCTATATTGTCGCCGAGGGCCGGGCCGCAGGTATCGAGCATTTTGTGTTTGTCACGGGCCGGGCTAAGGGCGCGATCGAGGATTATTTCGACCATCAGATCGAGTTGGAGGCCCAGCTTGAGGCCAAGGGCAAGCACGATATCCTCAAGCAATTGCGCGACGAGCTACCCCGTCCCGGCGAGATGAGTTTTGTGCGCCAAATGGCCCCGCTTGGGCTTGGCCATGCAGTCTGGTGCGCGCGCGATATTATTGGCGACGAGCCCTTTGCCGTCATGTTGCCCGACATGGTGATGTCGGCCAAGGTACCCGCCTTGGGCCAGGCCATGGCCGCCTATAATCAAAAGGGCGGCAATATTGTCGTGGTCGAGCCCTGCCCCGAAGGTCAGGCGAATCAATACGGCATTGTCGCGCTCGACGGCCAAGACGGCCGACTTAACCGCATGACCGGCATGGTCGAAAAACCGCCCAAGGGCACCGAGCCGTCCAACCTGTTCATATCGGGCCGCTATATCCTTCAGCCCGAAATCTTTGGCCTCTTGGCCGAGCAGGGCAAGGGTGCTGGCGGTGAGATCCAGCTAACCGATTCCATGCTGACCCTGCTCAAAAGCCAAGATTTCCATGCGCTGGAATATGAGGGCGTGACCTATGACTGCGGCGATAAGATCGGCCTATTGCGTGCCAATGTCGCCATGGCCTTGGAGCATCCAGAACTGGGTGCTGCGGCCCGGGCGGCGGTCACAGCCCTTTTGGGTTAACCATCAGATGCCCTAGACACCCGGCCACGTCCTGATAAGCCTTGTGGCCGGGCAAGAGGGCCGCGCGTGACACCGGAACTGTTTATCTATGGTCTGGGCTTTAGTGGTCAGGCCCTCGCACGGCGGATGCAGGCCAAAGGCTGGGCCGTGTCGGCGACGGCGCGTAGCCAAGACAAGGTCGCCGTCTTGACCGGCCTTAACATCACCCCGGTAAACCCTGCTGATACAGACGCCATGGCCGCCGCCATGGGCCGGGCCAAGGCCATATTGATCACCGCCCCCCCGGGACCAGACGGCTGCCCTGCCCTGCAACAGATTGTCCCGGCCTTGGCCCTAAGCGGAGCCTTTCCCGACTGGATTGGCTATGTCTCAACCACTGGCGTCTATGGCGATCAGGGCGGCGGCTGGGTGTTTGAAAACAGCCCCTTACGCGCCAGTTCGCTAGAGGGTGCCCGCCGGGTCGGGGCCGAGCGCGACTGGCAACAGGTTGCTCAAGGCATGGGGCTTAGCGTCATGGTGTTTCGCCTGCCCGGCATATATGGCCCCGGCCGGTCCGCTTTTGACCGTCTAAGGGCCGGCGATGCCCGGCGCGTCATCAAGCCTGGCCAGGTGTTTTCGCGCATCCATGTCGAAGATATTGCCAGCGGCCTTGCCGCCTCGATCGCCCGGCCAAGAGCAGGCGGCATTTATAATCTATGCGATGATGAACCCGCCCCGCCCCAGGACGTGATCGCCTATGCCGCAGGCCTAGCGGGCCTTGCCTTGCCGCCGGAAGTTGGGGTCGAGACCCTGTCGCCCATGGCCCAGCGGTTTTATGCCGAAAACAAGCGGGTCTCCAATGCCCTGGCCAAGCAGGAACTGGGCTGGAAACCGGCCTATCGGACCTATCGCCAAGGACTTGACGCGATCTGGAACCAGACCGCCAAGCCCTTGGACTAGGTAAGAGGTCTAGACGGCGACCGACAAGGGCTCGCGCCGGACCATGCGGGCATAGTCATCCATCAGGGACAAGGAGAGATTGCCCGGCCGATAGGTGAACTCGCCAATCTCAGCCACAGGCGTGACCTCGGCGGCGGTGCCGCAGATAAACACCTCGCTAAAGGTGGGCAGTTCCTCTTCGAGAATGTGGCGTTCCACCACCTCAAACCCGCGGGCGCGGGCCAGCTTGATCACCGATTGCCGGGTTAGGCCGTCCAAGAAGCAATCAGGCTTGGGCGTATGGATGACGCCATCGCGCACCAGGAAAATATTGGCCCCCGTCGCCTCGGCCACATAGCCGCGATAGTCCAGCATCAGGGCATCGGCATAGCCCTCACGCTCGGCAATATGCTTGGAGATGGTGCAAATCATATAAAGTCCGGCCGCCTTGGATTCGGTTGGGGCTGTTTCCGGGGATGGACGGCGATACTTGGCCCGGCCCAGACGAATGCCCTTGGCCTTTTCTTCAGGCTTGAAATAGCTGGGCCATTCCCAAGCGGCAATGGCGACATGGATGGTGGTAGCCTGGGCCGAAACCCCCATGACTTCTGAGCCACGCCAAGCAATCGGGCGCAAATAGGCATCGGTCAGGCCATTGCGCGCACAGGTCTCCTTGCAGGCCTGATCGATCTGGGCCACCGTGTAGGGGATCTCGAAGTCGAGCAATTGGGCCGACCGAAAGAGGCGCTCAGTATGTTCGGTCAGCATATAGATTTCGCCGCCATACATCCGCTCGCCCTCGAACACAGCCGAGGCATAGTGCAGGGCATGGGTCAGTACGTGTACCTTTGCCTCACGCCAGGGCACAAATTCCCCGTCAAGCCAGATCCAGCCATCGCGATCATCAAAAGGCACGAGAGACATCAGCAAACCTTCCTCTTAAACTCAATTTCGCTATTACACGCCCCAGCCTGCGCGGCGTCAATCCAGACCAAGGCCGTGGGGGAGGTTCCATAGCATGATCATTGCCCTAAACATCCCCCTGATTAGCCAAAACTTGCCATGGAAACCTGTCCTATGACCGCGCCAGCCACCGGCCGCGAACGCCATCTATTGGTCGTGGATGATGATGACCGTATCCGCGCCCTGCTGAAGGAGTATCTGGCGCGGCAGGGGTTTCGTGTCACAGCGGCGCAAAACGCTGTCAGCGCTCGCAACCTGTTAGAGACGTTTGATTTCGATCTGGCCGTGTTTGACATTATGATGCCGGGCGAGGACGGGTTTTCATTGGCCCGATGGGTCAGGGCACGCTCTGGGCCAGTTGCGGCCACCCCAATCTTGATGCTGACCGCCAGGGGCCTGGCCGAAGACCGCATAGAGGGGCTAAGGCTTGGCGCCGATGATTATCTGGCCAAGCCCTTTGAGCCGCAGGAATTATTACTGCGCATCGAGGCCATATTGCGCCGCACCCGGGCGCGCCCGACCGGACAGGAACGCCTCAAGCTTGGCCGCTGCGTCTTTGACTGTGATCGCGGCGAGCTTTTTCGCAATGAGGCCCCGGTGCGCCTGACCGAGGCCGAGGCCCAGCTTTTGCGCCAGCTGGCCCTTTCCGCCCATACCCCTATCGACCGGATGGACCTTGCCCGCGACACGGCTGATATCACCGGCCGGGCAGTTGATGTGCAGGTCACGCGCCTGCGCCGCAAGATCGAGGATGACCCGAAAAATCCGCGCTATCTGCAGACCGTGCGCGGGGTCGGCTATATGTTGGCACCAGACTGATGGAAAAGACAAAGTCATCAAGGCGGTATGTGGGTCTGGCCTGGGCGCGGCTAGTACGGTCGATTAAGCGGTTGATGCCGACCAGCCTGTTTGGCCGCTCCTTGCTGATCATTGTCCTGCCCGTAGCCATCATGCAGATCGCCGTGACCTGGGCGTTTTTTGACGCGCATTGGGAGACCGTGACCAGCCGCCTGTCCGAGGGCCTGGCCGGAGACATTGCCTGGGCGGTCGAAAGCTATCGCGACGACCCATCGCCTATGGCGCTTGCCAAGATTGCGCAGAGGGCAGAGCGGTCCATGAGCCTTTCGATTGTGCTGCAAGAGGGCCGCACCCTGCCGACCGGGCGAAGGCCGTCCCTGTTTGCCGCGCTGGACCGTTCCTTGCAAAGGGCGCTGGAGGCGCGGCTGGATGCCCCCTTCTGGTTCGATACGACCCGTTATCCGGCCTATGTCGATATCCGGGTTCAGACGCCCAAGGGGGTCTTGCGCATTATTGCGCCCAGAGACCGGGCCTTTGCCACACAGGGCCATATCTTTATTCTTTGGATGACTGGGGTGACCTTGCTTTTGACCGGAATTGCTATTGGCTTTATCCGCAATCAGGTGCGGGCGATTGAACGCCTGGCCGAGGCCGCCGACGCCTTTGGCCGGGGCGGCGAAGTGGCCGCCTTCAAGCCCTATGGCGCGCGCGAGGTGCGCCAGGCTGCTGCGGCCTTTATCGCCATGAAGGACCGTATCCAGGCCCATATTGAACAGCGCACCGTCATGCTGGCCGCCGTCGGCCACGATCTTCGCACCCCCCTGACCCGGCTCAAGCTGGAACTGGCCTTGGCCGAGCCTTCGGACCGCATCGTCGCCATGAAGGGCGATCTGGCCGAGATGGAGCACATGATTGACGAATACCTCGATTTTGCCCGCGGCGAAGGCGGTGAGGCCGCCGAGGCGGTGGCCTTGGAAACCCTGATTGGCACAGTCGCCCAGGGCGCAGAGCATCTGGGGGCCCATATCCAGTTGGCGATCGAACCGCAGCTTACAATTCAGGCCCGTCCCATGGCCCTGAAACGGGCCCTTTCCAATCTGGTGATGAATGCCGCCAGCCATGGTCGGCTTGTCGAGATTTCAGCTGCCCATTGTGATCAGAACGGCATTGAAATCACGATTGAAGATGACGGTCCCGGCATTGATCCCGCCCGCTATGAGGAGGCCTTCCGCCCGTTCAGTCGCCTGGACGAATCGCGCAATCAAAACGAAAAAGGCGTTGGTCTGGGCCTGGCCATAGCCCGCGATGTGGCGCGCAATCACGGCGGCGATGTGCGGCTTGCGCCTTCCAGACTGGGCGGCTTGAAGGCCATTATGCGACTGCCATTCGCCTTGAGCTAGGCCAAGGTCTTTCAGCCGACAAATGCGTCTTGGGTATAGCCTTGAAAATACAAGAGCGCGGTCAGGTCGCTATGGTCGATACGGGCATGGGCTCTGGCCGCGACAATCGGCTTGGCGCGATAGGCTATGCCAAGGCCTGCCGCCTCGATCATGGCCAGATCATTGGCCCCGTCCCCGATAGCGACGGTCTGGGAAATATCCAGGCCCAAGGCGCGCGCCTCTTGTTCAAGTGTGGCCAGCTTGGCGGCCTTGCCAAGTATGGGCTCGGCCACAGCGCCGGTCAGACAGCCCTGCGCTTCGATCAACCGGTTGGCCCGGTCCTCATCAAAGCCAGCAGCCGCCGCAACCCGCGCCGTGAAAAATGTAAACCCACCCGATACGAGCAGACACCGCGCACCAGAAGCGGCCATGGTGCTAATCAAGGTCTTTGCCCCGGCATTCAAGCGCACCCGCTCGTCATAACAGGTCTGGAGCGCCGAGACGGGCAAGCCCTTAAGCATGGCCACCCGCTCGCGCAGGGCCGCTTCAAAATCCAATTCCCCGCGCATGGCCCGCTCGGTAATGGCCGAGACCGCATCCTTGACCCCGGCAAAATCGGCCAGCTCGTCCAAACACTCGCAGCCAATAATGGTGGAGTCCATATCGGCGACCAGCAAGCGCTTGCGTCGCCCTTGCGCGACTTGAACACAGTGATCGACCGGCATGTCTTTTAAGCCGTGATCGACCAGGGCGCGCAAGGCCAAGACATCCTCAGCCTCGACGATCAGGTCCAGCGCCCCGTCGCCAAGCCTGATCGTCTCAAACGGGCCCAAAAGCGGCGCAAGCTGCGCGCACGCCGCATTGATCGCGGCAGGATCGGGGGAAACAAGGGTCAGGGCAATCGGCATGGCTTGGCAGTAAACGCCCAAGACGGCGGGATCAAGACCCGCATCGACCAAAGCCCCCTTTCGCAAGGCCTGGGTTTGGTGTTTGCTAGGCAGGTGAACGCGCCGCCCATCATCCTAATTGCCGGACCCACGGCCAGCGGCAAGTCCGCCCTGGCCTTGGACCTTGCCCAAAGCCTTGGCGGCGAGATCGTCAATGCCGATGCCCAGCAAATCTATCAGGCCCTACCGCTCTTGAGCGCAAGACCAAGCGCAGAGGACATGGCCCGCGTGCCGCATCACCTGTTTGCGGTGGCAAACCCTGACCAGTCCTGGTCGGTCGGGCACTGGCTTAGGGCCTGCTGCAAGGTTTTGGACGATATTAAGAGCCGAGGGCGGACGGCCCTGATTGTCGGCGGCACCGGCCTGTATTTCAGCGCCTTAACAAGGGGCCTTGCCGATATTCCGCCTGTGCCCCTCAGCATGCGCGACGCGGTCGAGGCCAGGCTTGACCTGGAAGGTGAGGCACAGTTTCGCGATAGCCTGGCCAGGATTGATCCGGTCGCTGAGGCGCGCATTGCCCCTGGTGATCGCCAGCGCCTGATCCGCGCCTTGGCCGTGGCAGAAGCCACTGGCCAAGCCCTTAGTCAGTGGCAGTCCAATACCCAGCCTGCGCTTAAGCGCGAAGACTGGCGCGGCCTTGTGATCGAGCCGGACCGCAAACGGCTCTATCAAGGCTGTGACGCCAGGCTCTTGGCCATGCTGGAGGCCGGGGTCTTGGGCGAGGTGGCCGAAATGATGGCCATGAACCTTAATCCCACCCTGCCCGCGCTCAAGGCCGTGGGCTATCGCGAATTGGCCAGTCATCTGGCCGGTGAAACCCCGCTAGACCACGCCCTAGACCAGGCCCAGATGCAGACCCGCCGCTATGCCAAGCGGCAATTGACCTGGTTTCGCAACCAGACCCCCGATTGGGGGCGTCTGACTTCGTCCGCAGCAGATCAGGCTGAAAGGTTGATTTTTGCGCCAACAGGCCGCTTGACCCCCGCGCCATAGCGTGGCACTGATCAAAACAGTAGTTTCGGAGAAAACTCGTGCGCACTTATACGATCGTACTTATTGAGCGACCGTCCTCGGTTTGATCATTTGATCAAGCCGTGCCGGTCGCGTCTCCAATGGGCCCCTTGAGGGCCTTTTTCTTTGCCTCAAGACCAAACTCCCTGCCCCCCCCCTCTCCATCGTGTGATCCCATGAACACCACCACAACCACTTCAAACACCCAAGCCCTGAGCAGCCGCACCATGACCGGCGCTGAAATGGTCGTGCGCGCCCTGATGGATCAGGGGGTAGACACCCTGTTTGGCTATCCCGGCGGAGCGATCTTGCCGATTTATGACGCCCTGTTTCACCAGCCGAACCTGAAGCATGTTCTGGTCCGCCACGAGCAAGGAGCGACCCATGCGGCTGAAGGCTATGCGCGTTCATCGGGCAAGCCTGGCGTTGTTTTGGTAACGTCAGGGCCGGGCGCTACCAATGCCATTACCGGGATTGTCGATGCCTTGATGGACTCCATACCCATGGTGGTGATTACCGGCCAGGTCCCAACCCACCTGATCGGCTCGGACGCGTTCCAAGAATGCGATACGGTCGGGATTACCCGCTCCTGCACCAAGCATAATTATCTGGTCAAGCACACGTCTGACCTGCCGCGTGTCCTGCACGAGGCCTTTCATATTGCCAAATCGGGTCGGCCCGGCCCTGTGGTGATAGATATTCCCAAGGACGTCCAGTTCGGCTCGGCTGAGTATTATGGCCCAGACGAGGTGGTGTTTGCGCATAATTACGCCCCCCGCACCAAGGGCGATAGCGCCAAGATCGCCGAGGCGGTTGAGCTGATCGCCAAGGCCAAGCGGCCCGTGTTTTATACCGGCGGCGGCGTCATCAATTCTGGGCCCAATGCCAGCGCTGCCTTGCGCAAGTTCGCCGCCATGGTCGGAGCGCCTGTGACCTCGACCCTGATGGGGCTGGGCGCATTCCCCGCCGCCGACCCGCAATGGCTGGGCATGCTGGGTATGCATGGGACGTTTGAAGCCAATCACGCCATGCATGACTGCGATGTTATGATCGCGCTTGGCTCGCGCTTTGATGACCGCGTCACGGGCCGCCTGGACGCCTTCTCGCCGGGGTCAAAAAAGATCCATGTCGATATTGATCCCTCCTCGATCAATAAGACGGTGCGGGTCGATATTGGCATTGTCGGCGATGTCGGCTCTGTGATCGAGGACATGATGGCGGTCTGGACCGCCAGCAAGGCCAAGGTCGATGGCGAGGCCTTGCGCCGCTGGTGGGCCCAGATCGATGCCTGGCGCGCCCGCAACTGCCTCAATTACCGAGCCTCGGACACCGAGATCAAACCGCAATATGCGGTTGAGCGGCTCTATGCCCTGACCAAGGACCGCGACGCCTATATCACCACCGAGGTTGGCCAGCACCAGATGTGGGCTGCGCAATATTACCGGTTTGAGGAACCCAATCGCTGGATGACCTCTGGCGGGCTTGGCACCATGGGCTATGGCCTGCCCGCCGCTGTGGGCGTGCAACTGGCCCATCCTGGCAGTCTGGTGATCGATATTGCCGGCGAGGCCTCGATCCAGATGACCATGCAGGAAATCTCGACCGCCATTCAGTACAAGCTGCCGATCAAGATCTTTATCCTGAACAATGAATGGATGGGCATGGTGCGCCAGTGGCAAGAATTGCTGCATGGCGAGCGCTACAGCCATTCTTATAGCGAGAGCCTGCCCGATTTCGTCAAGCTGGCCGAAGCCTACGGCGCCGTTGGCCTTCGCGCCTCGACGCCGCAGGAACTGGATGCCAAGATCATGGAAATGATTGACTGCCCGCACCCGGTGATTTTCGACTGCCGGGTCACCAAGAATGAGAATTGTCTGCCCATGATCCCCTCGGGCAAGGCGCATAATGAGATGATCCTGGCCGATATGGGCGTGGATATGAACACAGCCATTGATGCCGAAGGCCGCGGGCTGGTTTAAGCCTTTAAGCCAAGACGACCTGATTCAAAGACGAGGACTGAACCATGCCCGCTGATCAACCCGGCTCTGCCTATTTCATGGACCATCTGGACGTGGCCGAGCAGCGCGCGACCTTTGCCATTATTGTCGCCAATGAGCCGGGCGTATTGCACCGGGTGGTCGGGCTGTTTTCCGCGCGCGGCTATAATATCGAGAGCCTGACCGTGGCCGAGACCGACCACCGGGCCCATACCTCGCGCATTACCATTGTCACCTCTGGCACCCGCGAAACCCTCGACCAGATCCGCGCCCAGCTTGAAAAAATGGTCGCCACCCACGAAATCCGCGATGTCAGCCGCGACCCCCTTGGCGTCGAGCGCGAAATGGCCTTGATCAAGGTGCATGGCACGGGTCTTGAGCGGGTCGAGGCCTTGCGCGTCGCCGATATCTTCCGCGCCAAGGTGGTTGATACCACGCATGAAAGCTTTATTTTCGAGCTGACCGGGGCCTCGACCAAGATTGACAAGTTTGTCGATCTGATGCGGCCCTTGGGCCT
>JBIIZD010000031.1:0-25279 GCA_044346445.1 Caulobacteraceae bacterium | reverse complement strand
TTCCGGCTCGGCCTGGAAAGACTATCAAGCCACAGGCACCCTGGCTGGCGAGGCCCTAAAGCCAGGCTTGCAAGAAAGCGAACGGCTGGAGCCTGCCCTGTTTAGCCCCGCAACCAAGGCCGAAAGTGGCCATGATGAAAATATCGGCGTGGCCGATCTTTATGCGCGCCTAGGCCAAGAACTTGCCAGCGAACTCGAGGCCCTAAGCCGCAAGATCTATGAATTTGGCCGGGCCAAGGCCGCAAGCCGCGGCATAATCATTGCCGATACCAAGTTTGAATTTGGCCGCGATCCAGCCGGCCAGATCATACTGATAGACGAGGTCATGACCCCGGATAGCTCGCGCTTTTGGCCCGCCGACCAGTATGCGCCCGGCCGTGGTCAGCCCAGCTTTGACAAACAGCCGCTGCGCGATTGGCTCGATGCCGAACGCGCTAGCGGGCGCTGGAACGGCGAGGCCCCCGCGCCGGCCCTGCCAGCCGAAGTGATTGAGGCGACATCAAAGCGTTATCTGGCCGTCTATGCGCTCTTGACCGGCAAGACCCTGGATATTGACGCCTTCCACTAGACTGCGCAGCTAAGACCCCTTCCGTAATGGCCCAATAGGGACTATATTGGTTCTGTTCGACGACGGTCGGACTATGGGGATAAAGGCGCGTGCAATAAACGGACTGGACCCGGGTGCGATTCCCGGCGGCTCCACCAAATCTTCCCCCGCGTTATCGGCGGACTGTTTGGGGCCGATCAGCATCGACAGACGTGTAAAGACGTTAGTGCTTTCTCTCGGGTGGGCTCACCGGTACCGGGCCTTAAACTAACTGCGAACGATAACTTCGCTCAAGAGATCCGTCTCGCTGCGTAATGCGGTGCCACGAATTTCGACCTAAAGCCCTAACGTCTTAGCAGCGTTAGGCGGGGCCCGAGGGGAGCCTGGCAACAGCAATCCCCTCACCTCACCTCATCTCATCTCATCTCATCTCATCTCATCTCACATCTCCTCATCCGCGCCCAATCCCCACCCAAAGGCTTGACCCCTTCCGCTTACGGCCGCAAGACTTGGCATAGAGACTGCCATTTAGGCAGCGCAGAGTCGGAAACGCGGGCAATATGATCAAGACCCTTCTTAGCCGGGCCATTACCACGGTCCTGACCAGCAAGGCCCTGCGCGATTTTCGCGGTACGCGGGCCTCGCGCAGACGTAAACGCTCGGGCCAGCCGCCCACAGTCCTGTATTTTCATGATCCGGATGATGCCTATAGCCAATTGACCCTACAGGTGCTGGACCGACTGACCGGCCGTTACACGATAGAGATCAAGACCCATCTGGTGCCGCCGCCGATTGCTGCGGCCGCGCCCGAGCCAGAGCACCTGACTCAGTGGTCACTGCGCGATGCCAGCCTCCTGGCCAAGACTTATGGCCTTAAACCCAAAGCCCCCGCCGCCCTGATCAAGGCCCTGACAAAGGCCGATGCCGATATGATAGCCACCAATGCCGCCTTGCGCGAAAAGCTTGGTCATTATCTGGGGGCGACCTTCTATTTTGAGGGCGAGTGGTATTGGGGCCTGGATCGGCTGCACTATCTGGAAACCCGGCTCAAGGATCAGGGTCTGGACCGGCAGGGCGGCGCGCCCTTGTTCCCGCCGCGCGAAATTGCCTTGGACGGCCCAGCCGCTGCGCCCGGCCCGCGCGTTCTGCACGCCTTTATCTCGTTTCGAAGCCCCTATAGCTATATCTGCCTGCCCAGAGCCAAGCAGCTTGCGGCGCATTATGGGGCCGAGCTGCGCATAAGGTTTGTTATGCCCATGGTCATGCGCGGCCTGCCCGTGCCCCGCGCCAAGTCCCGGTACATCATGACCGATACCAAGCGCGAGGCCGAGCGCGTGGGCCTAAGGTTTGGTACGATTGTCGATCCGGTCGGGTTGGGCGTCGAGCGGGGCCTGGCCGTACTCAATCATGCGATCAAGGCAGGCAAAGGCTATGAATTTGCCTTGTCCTTTACCCAAGGCGCGTTTGCTGATGGCATTGATGCCACCACCGATCAGGGCTTGCTGACAATGGCCAAGCGGGCGGGCCTGAGCGCGGATCTGGTCAAGGCGGCGCTTGCCGATGAGGGCTGGCGCAAGGTGGCGGAAGATAATCGTTCGGAGATGTTTGCGAACGGCCTTTGGGGCGTGCCGTCCTTTCGGGTCGATGACGGCCCAGCGCACTGGGGTCAGGACCGGCTCTGGGCGATTGAGCAGGACTTAAAGGCCTAGACCAGTCCTCCCCCGGCGGGAGAGGACTGGCCCGGTTTATCCTACATACGCTCGATAATAATGGCTGGAGCCATGCCGCCAGCGGCGCACATGGTGACCAGACCGCGCTTGAGGTCGCGGCGCTCAAGCTCGTCCAAAAGCGTGCCGATCAGCATGGAGCCGGTGGCACCGATGGGATGGCCCAGGGCCATGGCGCCGCCATTCACATTGACCTTGTCGCGGTCAAGCTTCAGGTCACGGATGAATTTTTCGGCCACCACGGCAAAGGCTTCATTGATTTCCCACAGATCAATATCGTCGACCGTCAGGCCAGCCTTGGCCAGGGCCTTGCGCGCGGCGGGGACGGGGGCATTGAGCATCAAGGTTGGGCTGTCACCCATATTGACCGAGGTCACAACCCGGGCGCGGGGCTTTAGGCCATTGGCCATGGCATAGGCCGGCGAGGCCAGCAGAATTGCACCCGCACCGTCAACCACGCCCGACGAATTGCCCGCATGGTGGATGTGATTGATCTTCAGACCCTGATGGACCTGCAAGATCAGACCGCGATAGGTCGTGCCCTTATCATCGAGTGGATAGTCGGCCAGGGCCTCAAACGACGGCTTCAGGGCGGCAAGACCTTCGCGCGTGGTCTGGGGACGGGGGAATTCCTCATGATCCAGGGCCAGGCTGCCATCTTCGTGATACACGGCCACCAGGCTCTTATCAAACCGGCCTTCAGCAATCGCAATTGCGGCGCGGCGCTGGCTTTCAAGGGCCAGATCGTCAACGGCTTCGCGGCTAATGCCTTCGAGCGTCGCAATCGCATCGGCGCAAACGCCCTGATTGGACTGGGGGTGACGGGCGCGCAGGCGCAGATTGCCGCTGTCCATCATGGGCGGGCCATCATCGCTGGTGCGGCGACCCGCCATCGACATCATTTCGCAGCCACCGGCCACGACCAGATCTTCCATACCGGCCATGATCGTGGCGGCGGCGAGATTGACCACCGTAATGCCCGAGCCGCAGAAGCGGTCCAGGGTCACGCCGCTGGAGCGCACATCATAGCCAGCATCCAGAGCCGACATCCGGCCCAGATCGCCGCCTTGCGGGCCACGCTGCGAGCTGGTGCCCCAGATCACATCGCCAACCTCGGCTGTGTTTAGATTATTGCGCTCGGCCAGGGCCTTGAGCACGGTTGCACCCAGTTGCTGGGGGTGAATATCGGCTAGGGCACCCTTGCCCACCTTGCCAATCCCGCGCGGGGTGCGGACGGCATCGATAATCCAGGCTTCACTCATGATTTTCTCCCAGTTTTCTGATCGGCCGGACCGGGCAAAAGGGCGCGGACAAGACCGTGGTGCTCATCACCATAAAGGCTTGTGCCTAGTGTTCCCAATCCAGCCAACTTGTCTAGCCGTGCCGCTACGTCAAGCCTGTGCTTTCAGTCCCCATCTGATCAAGGCGACCTAAGCCGAGCGGTTTGGCGGCAAAAAAGCTCAAGACAGACTGGGGTCAGAACGATAATACTTTTGATGAAACGGGGATTGATTGATGTCTGATATTGGTGACGCCTTGGTTACGGACCCTCTGTCCCAGACCCTCGGCCTACAACGCGTTGTCCTGATGGATGCTGAAGCGGGCCGGGCCGTGCTGGAATATATGGCCGGGATTCACATGTGCCATTCTGGTGGCGTGGTTCAAGGCGGGTTTGTGACGGGCTGGCTGGATGCGGCCATGGCCCATGCCGTCATCGCCGCCACCGGCTTTGATGTGACGCCTATGTCGCTAGAGCTGAAGGTCAGCTTTTTTGCGCCGGCCAGCCCGGGTCTGGTGACGGCCGAGGGCTGGATTGAGCGGCGCGGCAAATCGACCTGTTTTGGTGAAGCACGATTGCTCAATCCCGCCGGTGAGGTCCTGGCCAAGTGCAGCTCGACCTTGCGTTTGATCTCGCGGGCCAAGGTCGAGGCCCGCACCCGCGACCACCAAGCCTGAGCCTAGGTCAGACTCACCCTTTGCCCAATACTGCCTCATCCCGCCGTCATGATCTGGATGTCCTGCGCGTCGGGGCATTTTTTCTGCTGATCTTGTATCACATCGGCATGCTTTATGCGCCGTGGTGGTGGCATGTCAAAAGCCACCATATGGTCACGGCCTTGACCTGGCCCATGGGCCTGCTCAATCCTTGGCGCCTGACCCTGTTGTTTGTCATATCGGGCATTGCGACGCGTTTTATGGGTCAGGCCATGGCGCGCCAGACCGACAAGGTCGGCAAACAGCTTGCTGGCGAGCGGTCCTTGCGCCTCCTGGTGCCGCTGATGTTTGGCATATTGGTGATTGTGCCGCCGCAGTCCTGGGTCCAGATGACCGAGCTTAAGCTGTTTCAAGGCAATTTTTGGGACTTTTATCGCCGGTATCTCAGCGCCGATCAGAGCTTTGGCGTGGTCTTGCCGACCTATAATCACTTATGGTTCGTCGCCTATTTGTGGCTTTATACCATGGCCGCAGCCTTGATCTGGCCGCTGCTGCCCTGGCTTGACCGGTTGCTGGCCAAGGCCCTGAGCGGGCCGGGCCTATGGCTTTTCCCAGCGGCAAGCTTTGGCCTGTTGCGGGTCAGCCTCTATCCGGCCCATCCAGAGACCAATATTGTTTGGGATGATCTGTACGCCCATCTGCATTATGGGCTGGCATTTGCGCTTGGGTTGGGTCTGGCCAATCTGCCGCAGGCTTGGGACAGGCTGGCCCAATACCGTCACCGCTCGGCAGGACTTGCCCTGGTGATTTGCGCCTTTTGCGTACCGTTAGGCTTTAATCTGGCCAATGGCGTCCCGGTCAGCGCCCTAAGCAATATGGCCAGATCGGTCTATGCCTGGTTTGTGATTGCCGCCCTGTTTGGCTATGCCCGCCAGCATATTACCCATGGCAACAAGACCCTGACGGTCCTGACCGAGGCCGTGTTTCCCTTCTATATCATTCACCAGACCGCCATCGTCCTGATCGGATACGCGCTCAAGCCGCTGGACCTGCCCTTGGCGGCGGAGGTCTTGCTGGTGATTTCCGTGACAGGCTTGAGCTGTTTGGCGGCCTATGGCCTAGCGAGGGCCTTGCCAATCCTGCGCCTGCCCTTGGGGCTAAAGCCGCTGCGGACAAGAGCCGCAACGGCTTCTAAGCCCTAGATATCGAGGCAAATCTTGCCAAAATGCGCGCCGGAGGCCTGATGACGGAAGGCATCGCCAATGTTTTCCAGCGCAAAATGGCTGTCAATCACCGGCTTGATACCGTTGACATTAATCGCCCGCACCATGTCTTCCTGCTGCATGCGGTTGCCCACGGTCAGGCCAATCACTTTTAGCTGCTTGCCCATGATGGACACGGTGGACACAGGGCCTGCATAGCCTGCCAACACGCCGATCAGGGCGATATGACCGCCAAACCGGCTAGCGGCTATAGACTGGGCCATGGTGCCAGAGCCGCCGATTTCCACCACATGATCAACACCGCGGCCGCCGGTCAGCTTCATGGCCGTCTCACCCCAGGCCTCGTCGGCCTTGTAATTGATCAGATGATCCGCCCCCATGGCCTTGAGCCGCGCCAGCTTTTCATCCGACGAGGAGGTGGCAATCACGGTCGCGCCCGCCGCCTTTGCAAACTGCAGGGCAAAGATCGAGACCCCGCCTGTGCCCTGAACCAGGACCACATCACCCGGCTTGATACCACCATTACAGACCAAGGCGCGCCAAGCCGTCAGGCCTGCACAGGTCAAGGTCGCAGCCTCTGCGGCGCTATAGCCGATCGGTGCATGGGTAAAGGCCGTGGTCGGCAAGGTTACAAGCTCGCGGGCAAAGCCGTCATCACTGTCGCCGGGCACCCCGCCCATACCGGCTAAGTTAGACTCGCCGCCCTGCCAGCGCGGGAAAAAGGTGCTGACAACCAGATCGCCCACCGCAAAATCATGCACGCCCGGCCCGACCTCCAAGACCTCGCCCGCCCCGTCCGACATCGGAATGCGGCCATCAGGCGTCGGGATAGCGCCCAGCACGACCATATAGTCATGATAGTTCAGCGAGCTGGCGCGGATGCGCACCGTGATCTCGCCGCGCCCAGGCTTGGCCGCCTCTGCGGTGCCAAGACCCAGATTATCCAGCCCACCGGGCTTTTTCAGACGAATGGCTCTCATGGTAACGCTCCTGTTTTTTAGACTGTGCCTTATGGCTTGGAGCCCACCTTGAACCAGCCCAAAGCCCTTGCCAATCGTGTCGCTAGGGAAGGGGCCACGCACCTAGGTGCAAAGCGCAAAGTCTTGGTCTAGTGTGGGCGCGCATAATATGAATCGTAGGTTTTATGGCGACCCTCTTAATCCTGCCCACGGGCAAGCGTGAACTCAATAAGGCGGCTAACCGGCTGGCCATACTCGATGCCGCGCGCGCCGTGTTTGGCGATCTAGGCTATGATGCGGCCAGTGTGCGCGACATTATCCGCCGAACGGGTCTGGCGTCTGGAACCTTCTATAATTACTACCGCTCCAAGGAAGAAGTGTTCGAGGCCCTGGCCGATGACGCCGCTGCGCGTTTTCGCCCGATCTTGCGTGCTGAATATGAAGCCGCATCGGACTTTGTCGGCTATATCAATGGTGCCGTGCGCGCCTATTTTGCATTTGCCGCTCAGGAATATGAACGCTGGGAAGCCAAGCGCCCAATCGGTGAGCCACAGCCTCAGATTCGCCGCGATACGCCTGAAACCAATGCCGTTTTCGAAGAAGTGCGCAACTCCATACATAAGGTGATCAATCGCGGTGACGCGCCACCGGTTGATGCCGATTATCTGGCAGCGGCGTGTATCGCCCTGGTCCGCGACATTGCCGAGCAAATGGTTCGCCGCCGTCCGATTGATGTCGATGGCGCGGCTGAATTTGCTGTGCAAATGATTCTGGGCGGGGTCTTGGCCCTGCCTAGGGCAAGACCCTAACACCTGCCCTCTTTCCCCGCTCTGCCGGAGACGATCCCATGGCCAAGGCCGATCTGCAAAAAACCATTTTAAAGGGGCTCTTATCCCTGCCAAGCCCGATCTTGCGCGCCATGAGCGGTGGCACGGTCGTATATCAAGGTGGCCGCACGCTGGATCCGCGCTTTCAGTTCCTGACCCACGGGGCCAAGAGCCTGCCCTCCATGACAACCCTGACTCCCGAACAGGCCCGTAGCGCCAGTATTCAGGGCCTGGCCATGATGTCTGGCCCGCTTGAGCCCGGCGTGCGCACCGAGAACCTGACCATGGACGGCCCCGGCGGCGCGCTCAATCTGCGCGCCTATCGCCCCGACCGGCAAAACCCAGCCCTGCCCCTGATCGTGTTTGCGCATTTTGGCGGCGGGGTGATTGGCGATCTGGAGACCTGCCAAGCCTTTTGCTCAATCCTAGCCAAGACTGTGCGCACCGCCGTGCTTTCGGTCGAGTACCGGCTGGCCCCTGAGCACAAGTTCCCGGCGGGCCTGGATGATGTGCTGGCCGCCTATCGTTGGGGCCGCGATAATGCCGCACGGTTTGGCACTGCGCCCGGCAAGGCCGTGATCGGCGGCGATTCCATGGGCGGCAATTTTGCGGCCGCCATTGCCCATGACCTAAGGCGGCTGGGCGAGCCACAGCCCGAGCTTCAGATCCTGATCTATCCCGCCGTGGATGTGACCAGCGAAACGGACTCCATGTCCACCTATGCCAATGCCTATCCGCTCTCGCGCGAGATTATGGACTGGTTTATGGGCCATTATATGAGCCCCGATGCCGACCCCGCCAATGAGCGGCTGTCGCCAATCCGCGCCGCAAGCCTTGGCGGTCTGGCCCCAGCCATTATTGCCACGGCCGGGTTTGACCCCCTGGTCGATCAGGGCCAGGCCTATGCCAAGGCCCTGGTGGCGGCGGGCACGCCTGCGGTCTATCGCTGCTATGACAGCCTAGCCCACGGCTTTACCGCCTTTACCGGCGCGGTTCCGGCGGCGGACAAGGCTTGCCGCGAGATTGCCGAACTGGTGCGCAATGCCCTCAATGCCAAGGCGGCTGCATGAGCCCTGCCCTGCCCGACCAGATGCGAGCCCTGATTGTCGCGTCGCTGGAACCCGATTATGGCGGCGTCAGCGTCCGATCCGTGCCCGTCCCCACGCCAAGGGCCGGTGAGGTCCTGGTCAAGGTCAAGGCCGCTGCGGTCAATTTTCCCGACCTCCTAATGACGCGCGGCGAATATCAGCTCAAACCACCCCTGCCGTTTGGCGTCGGCATGGAGCTGGCCGGTGAGGTGGTAGCCTTGGGCGAAGGCGTCAATGAGCTGAGTATCGGTCAGGCCGTGGTCGGCGGCTCGCGTCTTGGCGGCTTTGCCCAATATGCGGTTATGGCCAAGGATGCGGTCAAGCCAAAGCCTGCGGGCCTAGGTTTTGCTCAGGCCTGCGCCTATGGCGTCGCCTATCTGACCGCCTATGTCGCGCTTGTGCGGCGCGCCCAGCTTCAGCCCGGCGAGTGGGTGCTGGTCCATGGCGCGGCGGGCGGTGTTGGCCTAGCCGCCGTCGATCTGGCCAAGGCCATGGGCGCAAAAGTGATTGCTACCTCGGCCTCTGATGAAAAACTGGCCGTGGTGTTGGAGGAATATGCCCCCGACGCCGTGCTGAATGTCACAGGCGGCTTTCGCGAGCAGGTCAAGGCGATTACCGGCGGGGCTGGGGCCGATGTCATCTATGATCCGGTCGGCGGCGATGTGTTTGACGAAAGCGTGCGCTGCATCGGCTTTGATGGCCGCCTGCTGATTATCGGCTTTACCTCAGGCCGCATTCCCAATGTCTCGGTCAATATGCCCCTGATCAAGGGGTTTTCGGTCATGGGCGTGCGCGCGGGCGAATATGGCCGCCAATTCCCGCAAAAGGGGCTTGAAAACACGCAAGCCGTCTGGGACCTGGCCGATAAGGGCCTGATCAAGCCGCGTGTCCATGCCGAATTTGGACTGGATCAATGGCGAGACGCCTTTGACATGCTGGCCAACCGCAAGGTCATAGGCAAGGTCGTGATTGTTCCTGCCTAGAGCGGCCTAAGCAGCCGGCAAAAGCGGCTTGGCCCGCGCGATACGGGCGCTGTCGTGCGGGTCATTCAAGGCCTGCCAAAGGTCAGTGCGACGCTGAACATTGAGCCAAAAATCGGCGCTATTGCCAAACACCCGAGCCAGTATCAAGGCCGTCGGGGCTGTGACGGTGCGGTGATTATTGCACAGCTCATTCACATGCTTACGCGGCACGCCCATGGCTTCAGCGAGTGCAGTCTGATTAAGGCCAAGCGGCTGCATAAACTCCTCAATCAGGATTTCGCCAATGCCAGCAGGCCTGCGCTTTGTCTGGATCATGTCTGCCTCACTGATAGCTATGATTGTCGAGATAAAGCCCGCTGGCCTGTTCCTTGTCGGCATCCCAGCGGAAAATCAGGCGCCATTATTTATTGACGCGGATAGAATGAAACCCCTGCAGCCCACCCTTGAGCTTTTCGAAATGATTGCTTGGCGGAACCGGCAAATCCTGATCGGTCATGGCATCGTCAATCATTTGTAGCCTGCGAAACAATCGGCTTTCTAGGACAGCCGGGATAAGCTTATGATGCACATCTTTCGTAAAAAAGTCGGCCAACCAGCCATCTCGAAAGCTCTCAATCATGACAAGCCCCCCAACGGTTCATTGTACCAACAGATGGGTCACCACTCAAGATGCACCCATGAGAGTCTTGAATCGGTTGACAGGACGCGCCTTGCCCCTTATCAACCGCCCCTCATTCGTGGGTGGAGACACTTGCGGACACTGAATTATTTTCGACTGGAGCCTCATCGTGAAGCGGACATTTCAACCCAGCCAACTCGTGCGTGCGCGCCGTCACGGCTTCCGCACCCGCATGGCGACCAAGAATGGCCAAAAGATTGTCGCGCGTCGTCGCGCCAAGGGCCGCAAGCGTCTGACGGCCTAGTCTGGCCTTCGCTTAGCAAAGGACGGGCGGTCTCGTGATCGACGCCGCAGACCCTTCCCAGGACCTTAAGATTGAGCGCCTGACCAAGCGGCCGCAGTTTCTGGCGGCCGCTCAAGGTCGTTCTGTAGCCCGCGGGGCGGTGGTGGTCCAGGCGCTCCAGCGCGAGCAAGGCCCGTCGACGCGGGCTGGATTTACCGCAACCCGCAAGATTGGCGGGGCTGTGCAACGCAACCGGGCCAAAAGGCGGCTAAGACACGCCGCTCAGGCGCTTTTACCCCTCCACGGCAAGCCCGGTTTCGATTATGTCTTTATTGCGAGGGGTGGCACGGGGTCTCGTGCCTGGCCACGTCTGCTTGACGATGTCAAAACCGCCCTGTTAAGCCTTAATTCCTCTTCTGGTCCCGACGGCGATCGTGCGCCGGCCCCTTCTTCCCGGTAGCCCTATTCATGCAAAACGAATCCACTCGCAACACGGTCGTCTTTATCGTTTGCGCCATCGTCATTCTGATCCTTTATCAGTTCTTTGTTCTGGACCCCGCGACCAAGCGCCGTCAGGTCGCGCACACCGAAGCGGTGGCTGCGGCCGAGCAACAGGCGGTCAAGGCAGGCGTGCCCTTGCTGCCCAATGGCCAACCGGCTGAAATCTATGTGGCCCGCGAACAGGCCCTGGCCGCCAGCCCCCGCATCGCGATCGAGAGCGATGGCTTGACCGGCTCCATGGCGCTTAAGGGTGCACGCATTGATGACCTGATGCTGAAAGGCTATCGCCAGACCATCGACAAGGGCTCGCCCCTGGTGGAACTGTTCCGGCCCGAAGGCGCAAAGAATGCTTATTTTGCTGAATTTGGCTGGACCGCCGCCAATATTGCTGGCCTGCCGACCAGCGAAACGGTCTGGACCGCCGCCCCCGGTGCGCGCCTGACCCCAACCACGCCGGTTGTCCTGACCTATGATAATGGCGCAGGCCTTAGCTTTAGCCGCACGATCAGTATTGACGACAAGGCCATGTTCACCGTGGTCGATACGGTCGCCAATGCGGGCACCCTGCCGGTCTCAATCGCCGGCTATGGCTCCGTGCAGCGCCAAGGCCTGGCCCAGGATCACGTTCCCAATGCCGTGGTGCATGAAGGCGCGGTCGGCGTATTGAGCGACCGGCTCAAGACCATCAATTACAAGGCCTGGAAAAAAGACGGCGGCGCAGAGGATTCCTCCACCGGCGGCTGGCTGGGCATTACCGACAAGTATTGGCTGGCGGCCCTGATCCCGAACCAGACCGAGGCGGTCAAGGCGCAGTTCCGCGTCATCCAGGGCGGCCTTGCCGATGTCTATGAAGCCAATTTTGTTGGTCCTGTACGCACCCTGGCGCCCGGCGCACGCTTGAGCGAAACCCGCCGTCTGTTTGCCGGGGCCAAGACTGTGCCGGTCCTGCACGATTATGAAAAGTCGCTGGGCATTGCGCGGTTTGACGCCGCCGTCGACTGGGGCAATTTCTGGTTCTTCACCCGGCCCATTTTTGCGGTCTTGGAATTCTTTAACCGGCATGTGGGTAATGTCGGCATAGCCATCCTGCTGCTGACCATTGTCGTCAAGCTCTTGTTCTTCCCGCTCGCCAATAAGAGCTATGAGTCCATGAGCAAGATGCGCAAGATCCAGCCGCAGATGGAAGAGATCAAGAAGCGCCACGAAAAAGACCCAACCAAGCTACAGCAAGAAACCATGGCGCTTTATCAGCGCGAAAAGATCAATCCGCTGATGGGCTGCCTGCCCATGCTGGCCCAGATCCCGGTCTTTTATGCCCTGTTCAAGGTGCTGTCGGTCACAATCGAAATGCGCCAAGCCCCCTTCTTTGGCTGGGTGCATGACCTGTCCAGCCGCGATCCCACCACATTCATGAACCTGTTTGGCCTCATCCCGTGGGACCCGGCGACCACGCCCCTGATTGGCGGCTTTTTGAGCGGGCCCCTGCATATCGGCGTTTGGCCCCTGATCTATGGTCTATCCATGTGGCTGTCCCAGGCCATGAACCCGCCTGCGCCTGACCCTATACAACAGCGCATCTTCCAGCTGTTCCCGATCATCTTTACCTTTACCATGGCCCAGTTCTCGGTCGGCCTGGTGATCTATTGGTTCTGGCAAAACGTCCTGACCATATTGCAGCAGTATATGATCATGCGCAGGCTCAAGGTCGAAAACCCGATTGATGATATGATTGCGCGCTTTAGCGGCAAGCCAAGGCCCGTCGATTGACCTTTACCGACGATAACTTGGAAACGGGCAGGGTCTTGTTCGCCCAGCCCGTAGCCTTCTTGATGGGGGCGGCAGCGATTGAACAATTGCCGCCGTCTGACCTGCCGGAGGTGGCCTTTGCTGGCCGGTCCAATGTTGGGAAATCGTCGCTGATCAATGCCCTGGTCAATCAAAAATACCTGGCCCGCGCCTCGAACGAGCCGGGCCGCACGCGCGAGGTCAATTTTTTTGTCTTGAATGAGCGCCTGCGTCTGGTTGACCTTCCCGGCTATGGCTTTGCCCGCGCCTCAAAGACCACCACCGCCAAGTTTCAAAACCTCGGCCGCGACTATCTACGCGGTCGGCCCAATCTCAAGCGGGTCTATCTCTTGATCGATGCGCGTCATGGTCTGAAATCGGTCGATGCCGAAGCCATGGACGCGCTTGATCTTGCCGCCGTCTCCTATCAGATCGTCCTGACCAAGGCCGACAAGATCAAGCCGCCAGAACTGGCTGAGGTGGTGGCCAAGACCGTCAAGGGCATTGCCAAGCGCCCGGCCGCCTTTCCCCGCGTTCTGGCCACATCTTCGGCCAAGGGCGATGGTATGCCGCAGCTGAGGGCAGAGATCATGGAAGCCTGCGCCCTGCTCTAAACGCCGATGGGCCGTGACATTGGCTCCTGGCTTGTTTATCCAGACATTCACCTTTCTCGGCGCGGAATTTCCATGGCGGACTCACCTCAAGACAATAGGCCAGATTCGGACGAGGGCGGCTGGGCAACGGCCAAGACCCTGGCCGAGGCCCTGCCCTATATCCAGATCTATGACCGCGAAACCGTGGTGATCAAGTATGGCGGCCATGCCATGGGCGAAGAAGCCGTGGCCAAGCTGTTTGCCGCTGATGCGGTCTTGATCAAGCTTCTAGGCGTTCACCCGGTGGTGATCCATGGCGGCGGCCCGCAGATCAGCCGGATGCTGGACAAGGCCGGGGTCAAATCGACCTTTATTGATGGTCTGCGCGTTACCGACCAGGCGACCATGGAAGTGGCCGAAATGGTTCTGTCTGGGGCCATTAACAAGGAGATCGTGCACCTGATCAATCGCGCTGGCGTCGAGGCCGATGTGCGCGGGGTTGGCCTGTCGGGCAAGGATGCCCGCATGATCACGGTCGAAAAGGCCCGAAAATCGCGCCGCGACCCCGACAGCAATATTGAGCGCATTGTCGATCTGGGTTTTGTTGGCGAGCCCAAAAAGATCGATCACAAGCTGATCGAGGCCCTGATCTATGCCGATGAGGACTATGTGCCGGTCATTGCCCCAATCGGCGTGTCCGAAGAAGGTCTGACCTATAATATCAATGCCGATACGGTGGCCGGGGCCATTGCCGGCTCGCTGAAAGCCAAGCGCATGTTGCTCTTGACCGATGTGGCCGGGGTTCTGGATGCACAAGGTCAGTTGATCCGGCAATTGACCATATCGGAGGCCAGGGCCGCCATAGCCAATGGGATTGCCACAGGCGGCATGATCCCCAAGCTGGAAACCGCGATCTCGGCGGTCGAACAAGGCGTTGAGGCTGTGGTCATTCTTGATGGCCGCAGGCCCCATGCCATGCTGGTCGAGCTGTTTACCGAACACGGTGCTGGGACCTTGATCCGGGCATGAGTGCGGACCTGAGGCACGTCGATACCTGGGTGTTTGATCTGGATGAGACCCTGTATCCGCGCGAAACCGAGGTCATGACCCAGGTCGCCGACCGCATGACCTTGTTTATGGAACAGTTTACCGGCCTGCCGCGCGACGAGGCCCGCGCCTTGCAGAAACAATACTTCCACAATTACGGCACCACACTGTCTGGCCTGATGACCCATCATGCCCTGCCGCCAGAGCGGTTTTTGGAATTTGTGCACGATATTGATCTGGAAAAGCTGGGGCCTGACCTTGATCTGCGCCAGGGCTTGAGCCGCCTGCCCGGTCGGCGGCTGGTCTTTACCAATGGCTCGCTGGCCCATGCCGAACGCATACTGAGCAAGCTTGGCGTTGAGGACCTGTTTGAGGACATATTCGATATTGCCTCGGCTGATTATCTGCCCAAGCCCGCCGTCCCGACCTTTGAGCGCATGGCCAAGGCCTTTGGCCTTACGGCTAAGAACGCAATATTTTTTGAAGACAGCGAACGCAATCTGGAACCGGCTGCGGCCATGGGCATGACCACGGTCATGGTCGGGCAGCATGCACTGGACTCCAAGGCCGATTTTGTTCACCACCGTACCCATCGCCTGCCGCCGTTCTTGATCGGTGCCCAGGTTCAGGAGGTCTGACCCCATGTCCCTATCTGATCTGCAAACCACCCTTGAATCCGCTTGGGACGCCCGGGCCGAGATCAGCGATGCCACCACCGGCCCCGTGCGCGAGGCGGTGGAAGAAGCCATTGCCCTGCTCGATGCGGGCAAGGTTCGGGTGGCGCAAAAGCGGGACGGTGACTGGGTCGTGCATCAGTGGCTGAAAAAGGCCGTGCTCTTGTCCTTCCGTCTCAATGCCAACGCCATCATGACCGGCGGCGGCGCCAGCCTTACCCATCTGCCCGGCATGGGGCCTTGGTGGGACAAGGTTCCGGGCAAGTTTGCCGACTGGAAGGCCGAACACTTTACCGCCGCTGGCTTTCGCGCGGTTCCCGGCTCGGTCGCGCGGCGCGGGGCCTTTATTGGCCGCAATGTGATCTTGATGCCCAGTTTTGTGAATATCGGGGCCTATGTCGATGAGGGCACCATGGTCGATACCTGGGCCACGGTCGGGTCCTGTGCCCAGATCGGCAAGAATGTGCATATTTCCGGCGGCGCGGGCATTGGCGGGGTGCTAGAGCCCCTGCAAGCAGGCCCGACCATTATTGAGGACGGCTGCTTTATCGGCGCGCGCTCGGAAGTGGCCGAAGGCGTGATTGTTGGCGAGGGCGCGGTCCTGTCCATGGGCGTATTCTTGGGAGCCTCGACCAAGATTGTCGACCGGGCTACGGGCGAGATTCACATGGGCAAGGTGCCGCCCTATAGTGTGGTCGTGCCCGGCGCACTGCCCGGTGCCAATGGCGGTCCAGGCCTCTATTGCGCCGTGATCGTCAAGCGCGTCGATGCCCAGACCCGGTCCAAGACCAGCATTAATGAATTGCTGCGCGACTAGATCGCCTCGTAAACAAAGGTAAGCCAAGCCATGCGCCTTGATCCCATAAGCCTTGCCCAGGACCTGATCCGCCGCCCATCGGTGACGCCGATTGATGCTGGGGCGATGGATGTGCTGGAATCTGCGCTCAAGGGCCTTGGCTTTGACTGTCAGCGCCTGCCGTTCGAGGGGATTGAAAACCTCTATGCCCGGCGCGGCACCAAGGGGCCAAATCTGGCCTTTGCCGGCCACACCGATGTGGTTCCGGTCGGGGATAGCAATGCCTGGAAGACCAGCCCATTCAAGGCTGAGATTATTGACGGGGTTTTGTACGGGCGCGGCGCGGTCGATATGAAGGGCGCGATTGCCGCCTGGGTGGCGGCCGTTGATCGGGTTCTGACCAAGGGTGAACCAAAGGGCTCCCTTTCCATGCTGATCACAGGCGATGAAGAGGGCAAGGCCATTCACGGCACAGGCCCGGTGGTTGAGCACCTGCTGGCCACGGGCGAGGTGATTGACCATGTGGTGCTGGGCGAGCCCACCAGTGCGGCCAAGCTTGGCGACCAGCTCAAGATCGGGCGGCGCGGCAGCTTGAATGCCTGGATCACGGTCGAGGGCGTTCAGGGTCATGTCGCCTATCCGCACCAGGCCGCCAATCCCATACCCGTGCTGATCCGCCTGCTGACCAAGCTTCAGGACCATGGGCTTGATGAGGGCCACCCCCGCTTTCCCGCCTCAAACCTTGAGGTCACGACGATTGATGTTGCCAATGCCGCGACCAATGTGATCCCGGCCAGGGCCACGGCAAGGCTGAATATCCGCTTTAACCCCCTGCATGATGGCGACAGCCTGATCGCCTGGCTAAGCGAGGCTTGCGCCGCAGCGGGCCAGGGTCTCGATGGCACGGTTCGCCTTGAGACCGTGCTGACCGGCAATGCTTTTATCACCGAGCCGGGGCCCTTTGTGGAGGTCCTATCAAGGGCGGTCGAGACGGTCACGGGTCAAGCCCCGATCCTATCGACCACGGGCGGCATTTCCGATGCGCGCTTTATCCGCAAGCTTTGCCCCGTGGTCGAGCTTGGCCTGGTCGGTGCCACCATGCATGCGGTCGATGAATGCAGCCCGGTCGCCGAGATCGAGGGCCTGAGCGCCATTTATGAACAGGTGATCGAGGGCTATTTCAAAGCCTTTGCCTGAGGGAAGGGAACCCCCTTCCCCGTCTTCCCCGCAAAGGCGGGGATCCAGAGTGTTGATCACCGGCCGTGCAAATAGGTCTGGGTCCCCGCCTTCGCGGGGAAGGTGGAAGAAAAATTTGTCTAGAGCCCATTCTACCGCCCGGCCCTGTCGCCCGATCTGACCCGTCAGCCTATGCCAGTCTGGCCCAGCGTTGGGCCTATGCCTTGGACCTAGGCCTTGGCGCTCATGGCCTTGATGACCGAGGCCGATATCTCGTCACGATTGGGATTGCGCCGCAAGGTCAGGCCGCCATTCACCTGAAGGTTTTGGCCGGTCATGAAACAGGCATCGCTGGCTAAAAACACGCAGGCCTCGGCAATGTCCTGACTGGTGCCAATCCGGCCCAGTGGATAGGAGGGCAAGAAGGCGTCGAACAGGCCCGGCGTTGCCGCCGCCTGAGCCGTCATCGGGGTCTCGGTCAGGCCCGGCGATACCGAATTGGCCCGCACACCCTTGTCGCCAAACTCATTGGCCACACAGCGCACGACATGATCAATCCCCGCCTTGGCCCCCATATAGGCAGCATGGTCATTGAGCATGATGGTCGCGGTCGCAGAGCTGATCTGGATCAATGAGCCGCCGCCATGCTCGGCCATGGCCTTGGTCATGACCTGCAAGAATTGAAACGCGCCCTTGAACTGCAAGGCGCACATCTGGTCCAACTGTTCGTCAGTCGTTTCCAGGAAGGGGGCCAAAAGGCCCCAGCCCGTCGCATTCAAGGCTATGCCCAGGCCATTGCCCGCCTCCAGACTAAACGCGGCCAAGGCCTCAATATCGGCCAGTTTGGTCACGTCACAAACAAAGGCGAGGCCACCAATCTCGGTAGCAAACCGGGACAGTTCCTCGCCATTGCGCCCCGCCACCACGACCTTTGCACCTTCCGCAGCAAAGCGGCGGGCAATCACCTGGCCCATATTATCGCGACCTGCCGCACCGAGCACGATGGCCGTCTTATTGTCTAGCTGTCCCATAACCCCTCCCGTTCAGACCCCTTGGCGGGTCCGTTGGGAGAGTGTCTGCACAGGGCCTAATAAAAAGCAAGCTTGCTTGTTTTTGGCGGGGCGATCAGATCACCCAGCTATTTGGGCGCGGATAGGCCTCGCCCTTGGCCAGAAACACCAAGCCCAGCACGGTGCGCAGCACAAACAAGATGGGCAGGGCCGCAATCACCGCAATCGACAAGACAAGACTGGGTATCCCAACCAGCAAGACGGCAGGAATGATGCTAAAGACCAGCACCATGGCCGAAATCGCTATGCCCGCGACCAGCAGCCAAAAACTGCGAATCTGGAAGGTGAAATGGCTTTTCAGCATCGGGCTTGCCGTTCCCTGACTGATATAGGCCAGGATTAATCCGACCAGCGGCGTGATGAAAAAAGGCAGCAGATAAAGGACATATACGGCAATCGCAACGCTGATGTCCTCGCGATAGGCGGGGCTTGGGGTCGGGGCGGTGGCAAGATCGGTCATGGCGCGGTTTCCTCGGCTTAAGCACCATTGTTCACAGTCTGGGCACAAGCGCAAATTACGTCTTGTTTATAATTGCAGGGCCAGATGGCCGCCTTGACGCAAGGACAGTCTTTTCTCTTGGCCGCAAGCGCGTATCCTATGCCCAAGCAATCACAGGCGCCGCCACCGATCGGGTCGGCAGCCAAGCAGCGGGAGGCCAGCGGCCGTGAATTTTGATTATTCCGACGACCAGAAGTTCTTGAAAAACGAGGCACGCAAATTCCTCGATGCCCATTGCACAGCGGCCCATGTGCGCAAGGTGCTGGACAATGCCGAGGTCAGCCACGACGTCGCCCTGTGGCAGGGCGTGGGCGAGCAAGGCTGGCTGGGCGCGGCCATTCCCGAAGAGTTTGGCGGGCTGGGCCTTGGCCGGGTCGAGCTTTGCGCCATTGCCGAGGAACTGGGCCGGGCCTGCGCGCCAATCCCCTTTGCCTCGACCGTCTATTTCCTGGCCGAAGCCATTATGCTGGCAGGCTCTGAGGCCCAAAAGGCCAAATGGCTGCCCAAGATCGCCGCAGGCGAAGTGATCGGAGCCTATGCCACGTCCGAAGGCCCCGGCACGGTCAATCCCCAGACCCTGCAGGCCAATGTTTCCGGCGGCAAGCTGTCGGGCACCAAGATCCCCGTCACCGATGGCGATATTGCCGATCTGGCCGTGGTGCTGGCCAATGAAAACGGCAAGCCGGGCCTGTTCCTGGTCGAGCTTGCCGGGGCTGGCATAACGCGCGAGACCCTAAAGACCCTGGATCCGACCCGCAGCGTTGCCAAGATCACGTTTTCTGGCGCAGCCGCCGAGCGCCTTGGCGATGCCGGCGAAGGCTTTGCCCTGACCGAGGCGGTTTTTGACCGCGCCGCTGTCCTGATCGCGTTTGAGCAATTGGGCGGTGCTGACCGCTGCCTTGAAATGGCCAAGGATTATGCCATGGACCGCTATGCCTTTGGCCGCACGATTGCGGGTTATCAGGCGATCAAGCACAAGCTGGCCGATATTTATGTCAAGAACGAGCTGGCCCGCTCCAATGCCTATTACGGGGCCTGGGCGCTGAATGTCGGCGCGGCGGAACTGCCGATTGCCGCCTCTGCGGCGCGGGTGGCGTCCAGCGATGCCTATTGGTTTGCGTCCAAGGAAAACGTCCAGACCCATGGCGGCGTGGGCTTTACCTGGGCCGTGGACTGCCACCTCTATTATCGTCGCTCGCGCCAACTGGCCTTGGTGGCCGGTGCGCCCAAGACCTGGAAGGAACGGCTGGTGCGCCAGCTGGAACGGCGCAATGCGGCCTAGTCACGGTCGATAATCGCCCTAACTGAACCCTCAAACCGGCGGCCCCATTCTGTGCCCCGGCAGACCTCAAGCTGGAGATCCAAGATGGATTTCAACGATTCCCCCGAAGAAGCCGCCTTCCGCACCGAGGTGCGCACCTGGCTAACCGCCAATGCCCCCAAAAAAGTCGATACCAAAAAGCTGTCTGAGCCCGAATTGCTGACCCTGGCCAAGGCCTGGCAGGCGAAAAAGGCCGAGGCGCGCTTTACCTGCATGACCTGGCCTGAGGCCTTGGGCGGGCGCGGTGCAACGCCGATCCAGAACGTGATCTATAACCAAGAAGAGTCCAAGTTCGACGTGCCACGCGGCTTTTTCGATATTGGCCTTGGCATGTGCGTGCCGACCGTCATGGCCTTTGCCAATGACGAGACCAAGCAGCGCTTTGTTGCCCCCGCCGTGCGCGGCGAGGAAATCTGGTGCCAGCTCTTCTCCGAACCTTCTGCCGGTTCCGACGTGGCGGGCCTGCGCACCCGCGCGGTTCAGGACGGCGATGACTGGGTGATCAATGGCCAAAAGGTCTGGACCTCGGGCGCGCATTATTGCGATTTCGGCATCTTGCTGGTGCGGACAAACCCCGATGTGCCCAAGCACAAGGGCCTGACCATGTTCTGGATCGATATGAAGGCCCCCGGCGTCGAGGTCCGTCCGATCCATCAGATGAGCGGCGGCTCCAACTTTAACGAGGTCTATTTCACCGACCTGCGCGTCAAGGACAGCCAGCGTCTCGGCGCGGTTGGCGATGGCTGGAAGGTCGCGCTTGTGACCTTGATGAATGAGCGTCTGGCCGTTGGCGGCTCGACCGGTCCCAATTATCCAGAAATCCTGGAACTGGCGCGTAGCACGGTCACCGAGACCGGCTCTGCCCTTGCCAATGACGCCTTCCGCGAAAAACTGGCCGATTGGTATGTTCAGGCCGAAGGTCTGAAACTGACCCGCTTTCGCACCATGACCGCCCTATCGCGCGGCCAAACCCCTGGGCCCGAAAGCTCGATTGGCAAGATCATCTCGGCCAATCAGTTGCAGGACCTGTCCAATGCGGCGATCGAGCTGGAAGACCAGTTCGGCATCATCACCGACACCGCCATCGCCCCGTTGGAAGCGGCCTTCCAGCAAAGCCTGATGTGGGCCCCCGGCCTGCGCATTGCCGGCGGTACGGATGAAATCTTGAAAAACATCATCGCCGAACGCGTACTGGGCCTACCCGGCGATGTCCGCGTCGATAAGGATGTGGCGTTCAAGGACATGCCAACGGGTCGGTAGGCAGGGGCCCTTCCCCTCCTCCTTCCCCGCGAAGGCGGGGACCCAGACCCTTTCGTACCGCTGGCTTTCAACATTCTGGATCCCCGCCTTCGCGGGGAAGGCGGCGGTAGGGGCGGGGAAGGCGGTGGAGGGGGCCTCAGCGGCTCCTTCTTTTTGCCATCGTACCCCCAACCCGTTGCCACCGAAGGCATTGGCGGCTACATCCCTGTCAGCCCCCATTTCCTGATCGCAAAGAGCGTCCGCGCCCCATGGCACAGCAATATATTTTCCAGATGCAAGGCCTGACCAAGGCCTATCCCGGCGGCAAGAAGGTGTTCGAGAACATCTGGCTGTCGTTTTATTCCGATGCCAAGATTGGCGTGGTCGGGGTTAATGGTTCGGGTAAGTCGACCCTGCTCAAGATCATGGCCGGGATCGATAAGGAATTCAGCGGCGAGGCCAAGGCCGCCGACGGCATCAAGATGGGCTATCTGGAGCAGGAGCCGCATCTGGATGACAGTCTGGATGTGCGCGCCAATGTCATTGCCTGGTGCGAAGAAAAAAAGATTTTCGACCGTTATAACGAGGTCGCCGCCCTGATGGGCGAGGAATACACCGATGAACTGATGGAGGAGATGAATGCCCTTCAGGAAAAGATCGATGCTGGCGATCTGTGGGACATAGACAGCAAGATCGAAATGGCCATGGGCGCCTTGCGCTGTCCGCCCGATGATAGCGGCGTGGAAAAGCTGTCGGGGGGGGAGCGTCGCCGCGTTGCCCTGGCCCGCCTTTTGCTGTCCAAGCCCGACATGCTGCTGCTCGATGAGCCGACCAACCATCTGGACGCGGAGTCTGTGGCCTGGTTGCAGCACCATCTGGAAAACTTCCCCGGCTGTGTCATCCTTGTGACCCACGACCGCTATTTCCTTGATCAGGTGACCAAATGGACGCTTGAGCTCGATCGCGGCAAGGGCATTCCCTATGAGGGTAATTATTCCGGCTGGCTGGAACAAAAGACCAAGCGCATCGTTCAGGAAAACAGCGAGTCCGAGGCCCGTCAGCGCGCCATGACCCGCGAACTGGAATGGGTGCGGTCCTCGGCCAAGGCCCGCCAGTCCAAGTCCAAGGCGCGTTTGGCCGCCTATGAGGAAATGGTCAATCAGCAGGAGCGCGAAAAGCAGTCCTTCGCCACCATCCAGATCCCGCCCGGGCCGCGCCTTGGCAATGTGGTGATCGAGGTTGCGGACCTGAAAAAATCCTTTGGCGACAAGGTGCTGTTTGACGGCCTTTCGTTCAAGCTGCCGCCCAATGGCATTGTTGGGGTGATCGGCCCCAATGGCGCGGGTAAATCGACCCTGTTCAAGCTGATCACGGGCCAGGAAACCCCAGACACCGGCTCGGTGCGTCTGGGCGAGACGGTCAAGCTTGCCTATGTCGACCAAAGCCGCGATGCGCTGGACCCGGCCAAGACGGTCTGGGCCGAAATCTCGCAAGGGCTGGATGTGCTGAAAGTCGGGGCGCGGGAAATCAATACCCGCTCCTATGTTGGCTCATTCAATTTCCGTGGCGGCGATCAGCAAAAAAAGGTTGGCCTCTTGTCGGGCGGTGAGCGCAACCGCGTCCACCTGGCCAAGACCCTGACCACGGGCGGCAATGTCATCTTGCTCGATGAGCCGACCAATGACCTGGATATCGAGACCTTGCAGAACCTCGAAGAGGCGCTGGAAGAGTTTGCCGGCTGCGCCGTGGTCATCAGCCACGATCGCTGGTTCCTGGACCGGCTGGCCACCCATATTCTGGCCTTTGAAGGCGATGGCCATGTCGAATGGTTTGAAGGCAATTTCGAGGCCTATGAGGAAGACAAGAAACGCCGCCTGGGCGCCGACAGCCTGATCCCCAAACGCCTCAAATTCCAAAAGTTCGGACGCTAGAGCCGGATGACCAACCCCGTTATTGCCCTAAGCCACCCGATGTTTACCGGGCTGGAAGGGATGCTTTGCGGCCAGTATGAGGTCTTGAAGGTCTGGGATTACGCCGATCCGATGGATTTTGCCCGGGGGCCAGGCCAGAGGCTTCAGGCCCTGGTCGCCGCGGGCGAGCACGGGTTTGACCACAGCTTTTATGAGGCCATGCCAGCGCTTGAACTGGTCGCCTGTGTCAGTGTTGGCTATGACGCCTATGATCCGGCCTTTTTGAAGGGCCGGGGCGTGGCCATGAGCCATGCGGCCAGCCTTAATGCCGACGATGTTGCCGATCACGCCGTGGGTTCGGCGCTTGCCTCGTGGCGGATTATTGTCGAGGGCGACCGGCGTCTGCGCGCTGGCGAATGGACCCCATCCTATCGCGGCCCGCTTCGGCCCTCGCTTAAAGGACGCAAGGTTGGGATTGTTGGGCTGGGCGCGATTGGTCTTGCCATAGCCAAGCGACTGGAAGCCTTTGGCGTCGAGATTGCCTGGTGGGGCCCACGCGCCAAGCCGGATGCGGCCTATCCTTTTGTCGCAAACCTGACCGATCTGGCCACGGCCAGCGATATCCTGTTCGTGGCCTGCCGCGCCGATACCAGTAATGCAGGCCTGATTAGCAAAGGCGTGATCGAGGCGCTTGGTCCTGAGGGCCTATTGGTCAATGTCGCGCGCGGTTCGGTGTTGGATGAAGATGCCTTGATTGGGGCCTTGAAGTCTGGCGCTCTGGGCATGGCGGCGCTGGATGTGTTTATCGAAGAACCGACCCCGCCCAGCCGCTGGGCCGATGTGCCCAATACGGTGCTGACGCCGCATACGGCGGGATCAACGGCTGGCGTTATCCCGGCCATGATCGGTCAGATGGTCGAAAACCTGCGCCGCCATTTTGCTGGCGAAGCGCTGCTTAGCCCGGTCAAGATCGACTAGGGTCAATCCACCCCTCCGCCGCCTTCGCGGGGAAGGCGGGGACCCAGACCCTTTCGCACGACAGGCGATCAACATTCTGGGTCCCCGCCTGCGCGGGGAAGGTGGAAGGGGGCTGGGGCCGTTTAGACCCGTCAAGATGACCTTGGGTCAATCCACATTCAGGGATTCCCGCCTCCCCCTCAGCCGCCTTCCCCGCGAAGGCGGGGATCCAGATGATAAACCACAGGCCGAGTGAAACGGTCTGGGTCCCCGCCTTCGCGGGGAAGGCGGCGGGGGGTTGGTGTGCGTGGTCTTTAGACGAGACCCGCTCGCAACAAGTCGTGAATGTGTAATATGCCGACGGGCTTGTCCTGATCGACGACAAACAAGACCGTGATCCGCCAGCTATTCATCAGATGCAGGGCCTCGGCGGCCAACATGGTCGGCGCGGCCGTGCGCGGGCTGGCGGTCATGACCTGACCGGCCTTGAGCGCCAATAGACCGTCCATATGGCGGCGCAGGTCGCCATCGGTGATCAGGCCAGCCAGACGGCCCTGATCGTCCTTGACCCCAACACAGCCAAACCGCTTTTCGGTCATGACCAGCAGGACATCGGGCATGGCCGCTTGTTCGCAAACCAGCGGCAGGTCATCGGCCCCATGCATAATATCGCCAACCGTGCGCAGCATGGCCCCCAGCTTGCCGCCGGGGTGATAGAGGCGAAAATCATTGGCGGTAAAGCCGCGCCGCTCCAAAACCGCCACGGCCAGCGCATCGCCAAGCGCAATCTGCAAGGTGGTTGAGGTGGTCGGGGCATTAACCCCGTCTGTGGCCTCTGGCGCATCGGGCAGGAGCAGCAGTATGTCCGCCGCCTTGCCAAGCGCACTCGTGGCCGAGGCGGTCATGGCAACCAAGGGCACGCCCAGGCGTTTGGCATAGGTGATGACATCCGTCAGCTCGCGCACCTCGCCTGACTTGGACAAGGCCAGCACCAGATCAGCCGCGCCAATCATGCCAAGATCGCCATGGCTGGCCTCATTGGCGTGAACAAACATGGCCGGTGTGCCGGTTGAGGCCAGGGTCGCCGCGATCTTGCGCCCGACATGGCCCGACTTGCCCACCCCGGTCAGAACCACCCGGCCCTTGGTGGTAAAGATCGCTTCGACCGCTGCCATAAAGGCCTGGCCAAGCTGATCCGCCATCTGCTCAAGCGCCTTGGATTCGGTGACCAGGACCCGGCGACCAACCGTTACCGCGTCAAACCCGCTCATGGCTGGGTCGCCGCATCAGCCTTGGCTGCCTCAAGCTGGGCCTGGGCATGATCGGCCTCGCGTTTCATAGCAGCCTGATATTGCGGGGTCTGTTGCACCGGCGGGTGCCCCAAAAATCCCGGCGAGCGCGCACCAAGCCCCTGCGGCCAGACGGCAGCAAACGCGATCAAAACCAGGGCGACCAGCGCCAGACTTATAAAAAAGATACGATCAGCCATACCCCTCTATAACAGGCCAAATGGGTCAGCG
>JBIIZD010000116.1:0-6857 GCA_044346445.1 Caulobacteraceae bacterium | reverse complement strand
CCGTCGCAGCCGGGTCACCGGGACCGTTAGACAGCATAATGCCGTCGGGATTATGGGCCAGGATTTCGGCGGCGCTGGTCGCGGCGGGCACGACTGTGACTTGGGCACCCATGCCGGTCAGGGCGCGCAATATGTTGCGCTTGACGCCATAATCTATGACCACGACCTGGTATTTAGGCTTGCCGGCCTTGGCATAGCCTTCGGGCCAGGTCCAAAGCCCCTCGGCGAACTGAAAGGTCTGGGTACAGGAGGCGTCCTTGGCAAGGTCTTGTCCCACCAGGCCGCTCCAGGCCTTGGCCTTGGCGACCAGGGCCGACAGATCAAACTGGCCTTCGGGGCTATGGGCGATTACGCCGTGCGGCATGCCCTTTTCGCGAATGGTCCGGGTCAAGGCGCGGGTATCGACCCCGGCCAGCCCAATCACCCCGCGATTGGTCATCCAGTTGGACAGGTCATCTGTGGCACGCCAATTGGCCGAAGCGGTCGGGACATCGCGAAAAATTGCACCTCGGGCTGCGGTCGCCGCGCCCTGGCCAAAGGCCTCAACATCTTCAAAATTTACCCCGACATTGCCAATGTGGGGAAAGGTGAAGGCAATGATTTGGGCCATATAGGACGGATCGGTCAAGATTTCTTGATAGCCCGTCATGGCGGTGTTGAAACACACCTCGCCAATCGCATCACCGACCGCGCCAACCCCAATCCCTTGCAAAATCGTCCCATCCGCTAGGGCCAGAACACCGGTCGCGCCAGACATCAGTTTCGCGGTCATAAAAGCGTCTCCGGTTAGGGCTGGGCATGGCTTGGGACGGCCTGAAGGTCGCCTTGCTATGCATTATGTCATGGAATCGACGCGCGCGCGCGCGCCATCAAACAAACGGAGGCGTGTTTAGGGGCGCTCAGCCAAGGGGTCAAGCCATGACGATTGCTGTTGCTGGGTCTATGATAGCACGACGGAATCAAGGGCGAGATGATGAGCATCACCACAATCGGTATCGATGCCGATGATACGCTTTGGCACAATGAGACGATCTTTCGTCTGACACAGGGCCGGTTTGCCGAACTGCTTGCGCCCTGGGCCCAGCTTGACCATCTCAGCGAGCGATTAGCCGCGACCGAGGCACGCAATCTTCGGCTCTATGGCTATGGGGTCAAGGGCTTTACCCTGTCCATGCTGGAAACGGCGATGGAACTGACGGGCGGTGATCTGCCCGGTTCTGTCACACGCGAGATTCTGGCCGCCGGGCGCGAAATGCTGTCGCATCCGGTCGAGCCCTTGGCGGGGGTAGAGCAGGCCCTGCACAGCTTGGCTAAGCGCTGGCGGCTTGTCTTGATCACCAAGGGCGATCTGTTTGATCAGGAAAACAAGCTGGCCCGGTCAGGCCTTGGCGACCTGTTTCAGGGGGTCGAGATCGTGTCGGAAAAGACCGCTGCCAGTTATGCCGCTATTTTTGAGCGCCACGGTCAGGGCGCGAAGCGGGCGGCCATGATCGGCAATTCGATGCGCTCGGATATCCTGCCCGCGCTGGAGGCTGGGGCCTGGGCCGCTTATATTCCCTATGCCGTGACCTGGGCGCATGAGGTGGCCGAGCCGCCCATCGCTCATCCACGCTATCAGCAACTGAGCACCATGGCTCAGGTTCATGACTGGCTGATCATGGCGCAAAGCTTGATGGCGGGGGGCTGACCCTTTTAATTGTTTTGGGTTATGGTGCGGCGTGCGTTTTGATGATCGTTTCCTTGATGAGATAAAGTCCCGCCTTCGCCTGTCCGATGTTATCGGCAAAACGGTGAAGTTGCGGCGGCAGGGGCGTGAGTATGCGGGCTTGTCGCCGTTTACCAAGGAGCGGACACCGTCGTTTTTCGTCAATGACGATAAGGGCTTTTACCACTGTTTTTCTAGCGGCAAGCATGGCGATCTGATCAGTTTTCTTCAGGAAACTGAACGGCTTAGCTTTCATGAGGCGATTGAGCGGTTGGCCGGTGAGGCGGGCCTTGCCCTGCCTGCCCCCGACCCCCAAGCCCAGGCGCGCGAAAAGCAGCAGCAGTCCTTGACCGACTGGCTGGTCCTGGCCCAGGCCTGGTATGAGGCCGAACTTCGGCGGCCCGTCGGTACCCAGGCAAGAGCCTATCTGGACAAGCGCGCCCTGCCCAAGGAGGACTGGAGCCGATTCGGTATTGGTTATGCGCCCGCCGGGCGCACGGCCTTGAAGGACTATCTCGTCGCCAAGGGGGCCAAGCCCGGCGATCTGGTCGAGGCCGGGCTCTTGATTGCGCCAGAAGACGGCGGTGCGCCCTATGACCGCTTCCGCGACCGCATCATGTTTCCAATCACCGATAGCCGCGGCAAGGTGGTCTCGTTTGGTGGCCGGGCCATGGACCCAGAGGCGCGGGCCAAGTATCTGAACGGTCCCGAAACCAGCCTGTTCCACAAGGGCGACCTGCTCTATGGCCTGTTTGAGGCGCGCAAGCTGTTGTCGGCGGCCTCGGTGGGCAAGCCGGGGTCCAGCGGCGCTGACCCGGGCCTGGTGGTGGTCGAGGGCTATATGGATGTGATTGCCTGCCAAAGGGCCGGGATTGCCGCTGTTGCGGCCATGGGCACGGCCTTGACCGAGGGCCAGATGGAGCGGCTATGGCGGCTGCATCCAGAACCGACGCTTTGCTTTGACGGTGATGGCGCGGGCCAAAGGGCGGCGGCGCGGTCGATCGAGCGGGCCATGCCGCTACTCAAAGCAGGCCGGTCTTTTCGCTTTGCCCTGGTGACGGGCGGCAAGGACCCCGACGATGTTCTGCGCGAACAAGGCCCTGGCGCACTCAAGGCGCAACTGACCCAGACCACGCCCTTTGTTGAGGCCCTGTTTGCGCTGAATCGGGATGCCGAGCCGCTGGATACGCCCGAGCGGCGGGCAGGCTTTAAGGCGCGCTTGCGCATGGCCGCTAGCGCCATTGCCGATAAGGACCTGGCCCAGGAATACCGCAATGACCTGTTGCGCCGCTTTGATGCCCTGACCGGTCCGCCGCCGGGACAGGCGACGTCGCAAGGCCCCTATGGCCAGGATCGGCCGCGCGGAAACTTTACTGGCCGTAAAGGGCCATGGCAGCCTCTGCCAGCGCCGCCAACGCCGCAAGGGCGGGCTGCGGCGAGACGTTTGGCCGTCTCGCTTGACCCCTTGGTCGCGGCCGTGGCCAAGGGCGCGCTGGAAAATCCGGCCTGGCTGGATTCTTGTTTGGAAGTGCTCCAGGCCGAGGGATTTGGCGATCTTGCCCTGGATGCCCTGGCAAAGACGATTATTCGACTAAGATTAGACAGTGACCTTCTTGACACAGAGGCCCTCACACGCCATCTGGCAAGTCGTGGATTCGGCGACTTGCTGAGCGAAATTGACAAGGCTGCCCTCAATGCAGGCGCGCCTTTCCTGAAACAGGACGTTTCGCCAAAGGATGCCAGATCTCAATGGTCGCACGCCTTCGATGGTCTCATCAGAATGGCGGCGTTGGAACGCGCCTTATTGGCGGCAAAATCCGGGCTCGGTTCGGGTGATGTTGCTAATGGTTCCGACGCTGCCAGTTTCATGCGTTTGAAGCTCGAACGGGACGCCTTGAGACGCGCGATCAAGACAGGATCACTTTGGACGGATGACGATACGCCCTAGGGCGTGACGCGCCGTCTTTCAGCAATTTCCGAGGTGCCGTGACGGCGCTGGCGGAGCGGAGACCTTGATGAGCACTGCAGCCGAAACCCAAGAGTCCGAATCCAATTCCGACGGTCCCTTGCTGGACCTGACCGATGCCGGGGTCAAACGCTTTATCAAGCAGGCCAAGACCCGTGGCTATGTGACCATGGACGAACTGAACAAGGTCCTGCCCTCTGAAGAGGTCACGTCCGAACAGATCGAAGACACCTTGGCCATGCTCAGTGAAATGGGCGTCAATGTCGTTGAGGCCGAGGAAGACGCCGAGGGCGGCGAGGTGGCGGTGCGCGAAGAAACCGCCGTCATTGAAACCACCAAGCCAGACGCCTTTGACCGCACGGACGATCCGGTGCGGATGTATTTGCGCGAAATGGGCTCGGTTGAGCTTTTATCGCGCGAGGGCGAAATCGCCATTGCCAAGCGCATAGAGGCGGGCCGCGACACCATGATCCGGGGTCTGTGCGAAAGCGCCCTGACCTTTGAAGCCATTATGGTTTGGCGCGAAGAATTGGGCACGGGCCGCATCCTGCTGCGCGAAGTGATCGATCTTGAACAGACCTATGGCGGGGTCATGGGGGCTGCGGCAGCCTTGGTGGCCGAAGAAAACGCCGTTGCGGCGGCGGAGGCTGAAGCACGCGGTGAGCCTGAAGGCGGCGGCGAAATGGGCGCCGAGGGCGAGGACGGCGAGGACGAGTTCGATGACGGCGCCGGTCCCACGGTCTCGGCCATGGAGGCAGAGCTGCGCGACGGGGTGATGATCACCCTTGATGCCATCGCCACCGAATTTGAAGCCTTCCGCAAACTGCAAGAAAAGCTGGTCTTTTGCCGCCTGCAAGGCACGGACCTGCCCGAGGATGACCGCAGGGCCTATGAGGTCCGCTCGGGCGCGATTATCCAGTATCTCAAGACCCTAAAGCTCAATAATCACCGCATTGAGGCCCTGGTTGAACAGCTCTATGCGATTAATCGTCGTCTGATCGGGCTGGAGGGGCGCTTGCTGCGTCTGGCCGATTCCTACGGCATTTCGCGGCCTGAATTCCTCAAGACCTATTATGGCGCTGAGCTCGATCCCAATTGGGGCGAAAACGTCAAACAGTTGGGCGTGCGCTGGACCAAGTTTGCCGAAAACGATGCTGGCCAGATCAGTGATATCCGCCAGGAAATCGCCATTCTCGCCACCGAGACCGGCGTGCCAATCGATGATTATCGCCGCATTGTCCAGACCGTGCAAAAGGGCGAGCGCGAGGCCCGTCAGGCCAAGAAGGAAATGGTTGAGGCCAATCTGCGCCTCGTCATCTCCATCGCCAAGAAATACACCAATCGCGGCCTGCAATTCCTCGACCTGATCCAGGAAGGCAATATTGGCCTGATGAAGGCGGTGGATAAGTTCGAGTACAGGCGCGGTTATAAGTTCTCGACCTATGCGACCTGGTGGATTCGTCAGGCCATTACCCGCTCAATCGCCGACCAGGCCCGCACCATCCGCATCCCCGTGCACATGATCGAGACCATCAATAAGATTGTCCGCACCAGCCGCCAGATGCTGCACGAGATTGGCCGCGAGCCGACGCCCGAAGAACTGGCGGAAAAGCTGGCCATGCCGCTGGAAAAGGTGCGCAAGGTCCTGAAAATCGCCAAGGAACCGATCAGCCTTGAGACCCCAATCGGCGATGAAGAAGACAGCCATCTGGGCGACTTCATCGAGGACAAGAATGCCATCCTGCCGATCGATGCGGCCATCCAGTCTAACCTGCGTGAAACCACGACCCGTGTCCTGGCCAGCCTGACCCCGCGCGAAGAACGGGTGCTGCGCATGCGCTTTGGCATTGGTATGAATACCGACCATACCCTCGAAGAAGTCGGCCAACAGTTCAGCGTCACCCGCGAACGCATCCGACAGATCGAAGCCAAGGCCCTGCGCAAGCTCAAGCATCCTTCGCGGTCGCGCAAGCTGCGGAGCTTCTTGGATAGCTAGATCTCTACCCGTTTTCCCCGCGCAGGCGGGGAAGGCGGAATGGATGGGAAGGTGGATCGGTTAAACCCTGCCCACCGGAAAACTCCCCAAGCCCCCACATCCTCCTTCCCCGCGCAGGCGGGGACCCAGATTATGTCCGGCGCTTGAGTTTGACCCATCTGGGTCCCCGCCTGCGCGGGGAAGGCGGAATGGATGGGAAGGTGGATCGGTTAAACCCTGCCCGCCGGAACCCCCCCAAGCCCCCACATCCTCCTTCCCCGCGAAGGCGGGGACCCAGATTGTTTCTGGCGCTTGAGTTTGACCCATCTGGGTCCCCGCCTGCGCGGGGAAGGCGGGATAACCTCTAACTATAGTTAAAACTCACACTGATCCGGTCGGACTTGGCCGCATTGGCGGGGACCTCGTGTCTTAGCCAGCTTTCCCAGATCAGGACCGTGCCGGGGGCGGGGTCTAGGCTGATAAAGGTCTGGTGCTCGCGGGGCGCATCAATCTGGCGCGGCGGGGCGGCCATCATCATGGGCAGGCGTGGGTCTTCCAGCCGAAGCGGTGAAGCCCCTTTTGGCATATCAATATAGACCGTACCGCTCAAGACACTGTGCGGATGAATATGGCCGCTATGGCTACCGCCGGGCTTGAGGATATTGATCCAGAGGCTGTCCAGCTTCAGCCTGCCGCCGCCCAGTTCCAGATGCAGGGCCTTGGCAAAAGCGCTGGCATGTTTGTCGAGCTTGCGGCGCAGGTCATCAAACAGGCTGTCGCGGCGCGGCAGGTCATCCAGCGAGGCATAGGAGGTATAGCCCTTATAGGCCTTTTCGCGGCTCCAGGCCTGACCGGCCTTGTCCTGATCGGCAATCTGGCGGCAGGCCTCAGCAAAGAGCGCGGTATCGAGCTCAAGCTCGGCGCGATAGACCTGGGTGATGAACAAGGTTTCAAGGGATGCGGCCATGGATTGGCGATAAGGCGCAATCGGTCTTGTGTCCAGAGCGTCAGAAGCTGACGGCTGCGTCATAAATCTTTGCGGCAGGCGCGCAAACCCCTTGCCGGGGGCGCGGCGGCGGGCCAATTTGCGGCTAACCAGAAAGTACCCAGGAAAGAGATCAGATGAGCCGCTTTGACTATATCATTATCGGGGCAGGCTCTGCCGGTTGCGTGCTGGCCAATCGCTTGACGGCGGATGGCAAGACGCGGGT
>JBIIZD010000030.1:0-25696 GCA_044346445.1 Caulobacteraceae bacterium | reverse complement strand
CGATCCGCTTGGCGACGGGGGCATCGCGCCATTTGAGGTCCACCACCCGGGCCATGCCCTTATCGCCCTTATAGCGCGGCGCGATCTCGACCAGATATTCGGTTGGGCTGATATTGCGGCTGGTCTGGCGGTTTAGGATCACATCCTCGACCGCCTCACGCAGGTCTGGATCTATGGTCTCATAGACCGGCAGATCACCGGCATTGACAATGCCCATATCCATGCCCGCCCCAATGGCATGATAGAGAAACACCGAATGGATCGCCCGGCGCACCGGCTCATTGCCGCGAAAGCTGAAAGACACATTCGACACGCCGCCCGATATGCGCGCATTTGGCAGGGTCTGTTTGATCACCCGCGTCGCCTCAATAAAATCGACGGCATAATTGTCGTGCTGCTCGATCCCCGTCGCCACGGCAAAGATATTGGGGTCAAAAATAATGTCTTCGGGCGGGAACCCGACCTGATCGACCAAGATGCGATAGGCGCGGGTACAGATCTCGATCTTGCGATCGGCCGTATCGGCCTGGCCCTGTTCGTCAAAGGCCATGACCACCACCGCCGCGCCATAACGCAGACACTTCTTGGCCTGGTCGATAAACTCAGCCTCGCCTGCCTTCATCGAGATTGAATTGACGATGGAGCGGCCCTGAACGCACTTTAGCCCAGCCTCGATTACATCCCATTTGGAGCTGTCGATCATGATCGGCACCCGGGCAATGTCAGGCTCGCCCGCGATCAGGTTCAGAAAGGTGATCATGGCCTGTTTGGAATCGAGCAGGCCCTCATCCATATTGATGTCGATAATCTGGGCCCCTGCCTCGACCTGCTGGCGCGCCACGCTCAAGGCCTCGGACAGATTACCCTCGACAATCAGCTTTTTAAACCTGGCCGAGCCGGTCACATTGGTGCGTTCACCAATATTGATGAAGGATGGGCGCGGAAGCGTGGCGGCGGACATGGGCATTATACTTTCAGGACGCGATCAGGGCGCGGGCTTGGTCATTTAGCCCCTCAGGGCCAAAGGGATTGAGAACGCGGACACCGAGCACATCGGCGCCGTCTTGCAGGTCTTCAGACAAGATATGAACACAGCCAGCCTCCTTGGCGGAGGCCAGCAGCAGGGCGTCCCAATAGTTCAGGCGTCCCGCCGCCAATTGGGTCAGGGCCAACTCGACCGCCGCAGGGCTTGCCGCAAAATTGGCATAGCGGACAATCAGGTTCCGCGCCGCCTGAGCCGCGATCCAGGGCGGCTGGCGCAGCTTGCGCCGCAAGACGTTTTGCAACTCGCCCACCACCTGTAATCCGACCGCGACCTTGTCAGCCGCCAGGGTCGCGATCAGTTCGCGCGCCTGAGCCTGTTTGGCCGGTTGATCATCATCGGACAGATAGACAAAGATATTGGTGTCGATCGTGATCATCGCTCATGCATCTCGTCACGCGACACACTGCGCCCCTCAGAGCGCCAACCCTGCCCCGCCAGCCCCAGCAGGGCCTGCAAGGCGGCTTCACGCTCCGCTTCCGACCTGGCCAAGGCGGCAAACAGACTAGGCTGGCGCACCGAAACCCTAGGGGCCAGATCAATCGGCACAGCCTCGCCCAGACGGTTTTGGTATAGCGCCTTCCAAAAGGCCTTGGTCCGACCGACCGGACGCAGGCCCTTGGTTGGGCGACCATCCTTGCCGTCCTCCATCTTGCACCATTGGCCCTCGACTCCATCAATGATCAGGGCCACAGGCTCGCCCCCCGGCAGGCCATTGAGGGCCTGGATCAGGTCGGCATCGCCCAATATGTGCTTGGCCCAGATCACGTCATCATTCACGACAATCTTGCCCATCAAGACGCTCCTCAATCGCCCAAATGCCAGGCTTGAGCATAGGGTATGCACAGGGGGTTATGCAACACCCTAAGCCACCCCAAGCCACCCCCACCTACCCCTAGGCCAGCTCAAACGGCTCTAGCCCCGACAGCCGCATGGCCAAGGGCCGTTTGGGCGGGACACGCGGCTTCATGCCTTCCACGGCATCGGCGACATGGCGGATATGGTCGGGGGTCGTGCCGCAGCAGCCGCCAAGAATATTGACAATCCCGTCCGCCGCCCAGCCGTGCAGCATATGGCCGGTCTCGTGCGGTTCCTCGTCATACTCCCCAAACGCATTGGGCAGGCCAGCATTGGGATAGGCGGCGACCAGGGTGTCGGCAATCCGGCTGATCTCGGCAATGTGCGGGCGCATCAATTCGGCCCCAAGCGCGCAATTGAACCCGACGGCAAACGGCTTGGCATGCTTGACCGAGTTCCAGAAGGCCTCGACCGTCTGGCCAGACAAGGTCCGGCCCGAGCGGTCGGTAATCGTGCCCGAAATCCAGATCGGCAAGGGCTCCAGCCCCTCATCTTCAAGGTCAAGAATGGCCTTGAGCGCCGCCTTGGCATTGAGCGTGTCAAATATGGTCTCGACCAGATAAAGATCCACCCCGCCCTCATGCAGGGCCAGGACCTGCTCGCGATAGGCATTATAAACCTCGTCAAAGGTCACGGACCGCGCAGCAGGATCATTGACATCGGGGCTGATCGACAATGTACGGTTTAGGGGGCCAATCGATCCGGCAAGGAAGCGCGGCTTGTGCGGCTCCCTGGCGGTCCAACGATCTGCGCTTTCGCGGCCAAGGCGGGCGGCCTCTAGGTTCAGGGCCCGAACCTGGTCTTCCATGCCGTAATCGGCCATGCCGATCGCCGTGGATGAAAACGTATTGGTCTCGGATATGTCGGCGCCTGCGCCATAATAGGCATCATGAAGATCGGTAATAATATCGGGCCGGGTCAGGATCAGCAGGTCATTATTACCCTTTTGCGGCATGGCGTGATCGGCAAACAGGCTGCCGCGATAATCCTCTTCCGACAGCTTGTATTTCTGGATCATGACGCCCCACGACCCGTCCAGCACCAGGACACGCTCGATGGCGGCGGCTTTCAGGGCGGCAATACGGTCGGCGCGGCTCATGGTTCAATCTTTCTAGCATTGACAGACAGGCTATGCCGTCTCGCGTACGCCCAGCACCCGGCAGATTGCATAGACCAGATCAGCGCGGTTGAGGGTATAGAAGTGAAAATCCTTAAAGCCGCGTTCTTCCAGCTTGGCGCACATTTCGGCGGCGATTGCGCAGGCCAGCAGCCGGCGGGTTTCAGCATCGTCATCCAGCCCATCAAACAGATTGGCCAACCAGTCCGGTATGGTGGTCTGGCAAGCGGCCGCCATCTTGACCAGGCCCTTGAAATTGGTCACCGGCATAATGCCCGGCAGGATCGGTATGGTGATCCCGGCGGCCCGCACCTTGTCGATAAAACGGCTATAGGCATCAATATCAAAGAAGAACTGGCTGATGGCCCGGGTCGCGCCCGCATCAATCTTGGCCTTGAGCACATCAATATCATGCGCCAGGGACGGGCTTTCGGGGTGTTTTTCAGGATAGACACTGACCGAAATCTCAAACGGGGCGATCTTGGTAATGGCGGCGCAAAGCTCAGTCGCATTGGCATAGCCATCTGGGCGCGGCACATAGGCCCCGCCCAGGCCTTCGGGCGGATCACCGCGCAGGGCAACAATGTGGCGAACCCCCGCGCTCCAGTACTGACGGATAACAGCATCAACCTCATCGCGCGCAGCATTAACGCAGGTCAGATGCGCCGCAGGGGCAAGGCGGGTCTCACCCAGTATGCGCGTCACTGTCCTATGGGTCCGTTCACGGGTTGAACCACCTGCCCCATAAGTGACCGAGACAAATTGCGGGCTTAGCGGTGCCAAGCGGTCAATACAGGTCCAGAGCGAGGTTTCCATTTCAGGCGTCTTGGGCGGGAAGAACTCAAAACTGACCCGCACGCCGCGTTGATCCCGGCCAGCCGCCAGAGCGACAGGCCCGTTAGAGGGGTTGACGCCAAGATCAACGGTCATGCAAACGCCTCTGCGGCACAAGGGCTGTACAGGATGCTGCCCAAATTTTCACCGTAAGCCCTTGAGCCGCTACCGCTGGCAGGCTGGTAACAATCGGGACGGCGAGGCCCGCAAGCGTCAGCCAACGGGTCATTTCTTCGTCGGAAAAGCCAAGTCGCCGGTGCTGGTGCGCCTCGCGCAGATATTCCAGCGCATGAGGGGCAAAATCGACAATCAGCAGCTTGCCACCGGGAGCAACCAGCCTGGCCGCCTCGGCGACCGCCGCCGCCGGATCGGACAGATAGTGCAAGACCTGATGCACCACCACCAGATCGGCGCAGGCATCGGGCAGTCGGGTGGCAAATATGTCGCCATGGCGCAGTTCGACCCCGTGCAGGCCAGCCTCCGTGACATGCAGCCGAGCGACATTGAGCATTTGCTGCGACAGGTCCAGGCCAATCGCCTCGGTGGCGCTTGGCCCAAACAAGGCCAGCATCCTGCCAGCCCCGGTGCCCAGATCAATCAGGCGATCAAATGGGCCAGGTCCCACCGCCGATATAATCGCCGCTTCAACCTCAGCCTCGGCAACATAGAGCGAGCGGATCTCGTCCCAGCGGGCGGCATTGCGCTCAAAATAGGCCTGGGCCTCGCTGGACCGCTCACCCCGCACCGCGTCAAGCCGCTCGGCATCGCGCTGGCCAAGCAGATCGGCAAAATCGATCATGTCCAGCACCTGATCGATAAAATGGCGCACCGCCGGCTCGGCGGCGACCCGGTAAAACACCCAGGCCCCATCTGGAAACCGCTCGATCAGGCCCGCCTCGGTCAGAAGTTTCAAATGGCGCGAGACACGCGGCTGGCTTTGGTCCAGAATCTGACTGAGCTCCATCACCGCCAGTTCTTCATTGGCAAGGAGCGCAAGAATGCGTAGGCGGGTTGGCTCGCCTGCGGCCCTTAAGGCCTCAATCACTTCCTCTGACGTCATGGACCAGACCAATCATATAAAGATATATTTATATCTTTATATCGTGAATGATCGGGCTTTGCAAGTGTGCCGTGCCGCTGGGCGGGCCGGGGCTGAAAGCCTAGACGCCAGCCTTGGCCGCGGGCCGGGCCATCATGGCCTCGTACCAGCGGTTCAGGTTTTCCAGATCTGGCGGCGGCCTGAACTTGATCATGCGGGCAAAATCAATGGCTGTGGCGGCGATGATATCGGCCATGGTGATCCGGTCCGCCGCCAGATAGGCGCTTTGGCCCAAACGCCGGTCAAAGAATTTCAAGGTCCGATTGGCGCCCGCAAGATTGGTCTCGGCAATAGCCGGGATCTGGGTTTCCAGCGCGGCCAGGGCCGGATGGGTATGACGCACCGACAGCATCAAGGGATTGGCCAGCATCATTTCGGTGCGGCGGGTCCACATCTCGATCTGGGCCATCTCGCGAGCGTCATGCCCCATCAGATTGGGCGCCGGATAAAGGCTTTCCAGATAGCGGACAATGGCAACAGATTCGGTAATGGCCGAGCCGTCCTCAAACTCCAAGGCCGGGACATTGGGCAGACCGCACTTGGCCAGGTATTGCGCCGTCTTGTGTTCGCCCTTGAACACGTCCAGCACAATGACCTCGATGTCAGTAATGTTCTTTTCGGCCATGGCCCAGCGGACCCTGCGAGGATTGGGCGCGCGAAAACTGTCATAGAGTTTCATGGCGGGTTTCCTTAATCTTGTTCTTATTGGCCAAACAGTTCGCGTGGCAGGCTTCCGACAATAGCGGCGGTCATGCAGGTGGCAAGGAATCCCGCCAGCAGGGCCTTCCAGACCAGGCTGATAATCTCTGCACGGCGATCAGGCATCAAGACGCCCATGCCCGACACCGTAATGCCGACGGAACCGACATTGGCAAAGCCGCAAAGCGCATAGGTCATGATCATGCGGGTCCGCTCGCTCATCTCGGCGGCTGGAATCTTGCCCAGATCGATAAAGGCAATAAACTCTGTCAGCATCAGCTTGACCCCGAGCAGATTGCCCGCCTTGGGGGCCTCGGCCCAATCAATCCCCAGCGACCAGGCCAGGGGCGCAAACAGCAGGCCAAGAACTCGCTCAATCGTAATCGGCTGGCCGTCCCAGCTTGGCAACAGGCTCAAAACATTATTGCCAATTGCCACAAGGGCTACAAACACGATCAGGACCGCCGCTACATTCAAGACCACCTGCAATCCGTCAGCGACGCCGTGGCTGATCGCATCAATCGAGCTTTCATACAGAAGGTCCGAAGAATAATCGGCATAGGCCCCGCCCTCGCCGGGCTTTTCAGGCACCATGATCCGGGCCAGCAAGACGCCTGCGGGCGCCGATATGATCGAGGCGACCAGCACATGGGCGGCGGCATGATCCACAGCGTCTTTCAAGATCGTGGCATAGGCCACCATGGTCGAGCCCGCCACAGTGGCTAGGCCAACCACCATCATCATGAACAGTTCCGCCCGCGAAAGCTTGTCCAAATAGCCCTTGATGATAATCGGGGTCTCGACCATGCCCAAAAAGATATTGGCGGCGGTCGCAAGGGCCGAGGCCCCGCCCAGACCCATGGATTTTTGAAAGATATAGCCAAAACCGCGCGTTATCCAGCGCAGGATCTTCCAGTGCCATAACAGGGCCGACAGGGCCGAAATCACCAGGATCAGCGGCAGGACCTGAAAGGCAAACACAAACAAGGAATACTTATCGGCGACCGCATAGGGCTGCGGACCACCGCCCAGATAGCCGAACACGAACTGGGTGCCCTGCCCGGTCGCAGCCGACAAGCTGTCGACGACATCATTAATGGCACTGACCACGCTGCGGGCCTGCGGCACACCAAACAACAGCACGACCAGCAACATCTGAACCGCAATCGCACCCATAGCCAAGCGCCAGGGAAAGGCCTTGCGATTCTCGGACAAGGCCCAACACAAGGCCATGGCAAGGCCCAGCCCAATCAGGCTTTGCGCATTTTCCATCCGAAACATGAATTCCCCCAAGGCCCGCCGATCTGAACTTACACTCAACCATTTAACGCTAAGGCGATGCAAGCCGATAGAGCCGGCCTATTGAAAGTCTTAACAATTTTGACACATCCTCCAGGCCTTGGCAGGTTCCATGACAAATTCGTAACAAAATCAGTGCATTTAACATAAATATTACAGCGATTTAACTTGGCCGGATTTAAGATTATGGCGCATTAAGGCCAGGCTGGGTATGGCCAGCCTTGGCGTATCCTGCGCGCAGCCCGATCATCAGAGATAATGCGATCATGTCCTTGGCCCTGGCCACCTTGCTCTATGAATGGCGGCGCTATCTCGCGGCCATAGTGGCCCTGGCCTTTTCTGGCCTGCTGGTCTTGGCGCAGGTTGGTATGTTTATGGGTATTGGCAAGGCCTTTACCGCCACGATTGACCGCTCGCCCGCCGACATCATGATCCTGCCGCCCAAGGCCGAAGACCTGATGAATACCGGCGGTTTGCCGCGCCGGGTCATGCCCATCATCTATATGAATCCCGACGTGATTCAGGTCGCAGACCTCGACGGCGAGGGGGCCATGTGGGGTAATGTTGCCAAGGATGGGCAGGCCCTTAAGGGCGAAAAGCGAAAGCGCGAATGGGTCCAGATCATGTCTGTTGATCCGCGCGCTGGTGCCGTTACCTTGCCCACCGACTATTCTGAGACTGTGCGCGAAGCCCTGACCGAGCCCTATGCGATCGCACTGGACCAGTCGGCACTGGCGCGGCTAGGGGTCAAGCTTGGCGACAAGGCGACCTTGAACGGCAAGACGGTAAAGGTAAAAGCCGTCATTACCGGCTATCCCAATATGATGCAGCCCCAGATCATCATGTCCCGCGACACCTTGCGGCTCTTGGGCATGGCCTCCAATTCTCGGCGCGTTGGCCCCCTAATGGTTAAGATTGCCGATCCAGGCCGCGCAGAGCTTGTCCGCGACCAGCTCAATGCCAGCGCCAATGGCCAGTTCAAGGCCTGGACCCGGGCGGACCTGTCCAAGGCCAATGAGGGGGCCATGATGAAGGAAAGCATTATCGGCATCATGCTCGGCTTTTCGCTGTTTCTTGGCCTATTGATCGGGGTGGGGATTACCTCCCAGACCCTGCGCGGCGCGATTCTCGCCAATATCAAGGAATTTGCCTCCTTAAGGGCGCTTGGCGTTTCAATGGGCTCCTTGCGCTCCATTGTGCTGGAACTCAGCTTCTGGGTCGGGATTGCGGGACTGGGCGCAACGGCTGTGCTGGTGACTCTGGTCAGCCTGCTGGCCGCGGCGGGCGGCGTGCCCATGGCATTTTCGCTCAATATCATCTTGATGACCTGCCTATTTTTGCTCTCGATTGCCATGATTTCCGGGCTGATGGCCTTGGGGATTTTGAAAAAGAGCCAGCCTGCGGACCTGCTGCGATGATCAAGCCCGCTTCCCCGCGTCACGCCATCAAGGCCACGGGCCTGACCAAGCGGTTCAAGACCGGCCGCAGCTATATTGACGTGCTGAAGGGCGTCGATTTTGACGCCGAGCACGGCGACCTCACCATGGTGATGGGGCCTTCTGGCTCGGGAAAATCGACTCTGATCGCCGCCCTGTCTGGCCTGCTGCGCCCAGATGGTGGCCAGGTCACGGCCATGTCAGAAAATCTGTGGGACTTGAGCGACACCAAGATTGACCGGTTTCGGCTCGATCATTGCGGCTTTATTTTTCAAGGCTTTAACCTGTTTGCGGCCCTAACCGCCCTGCAACAGGTGACGACGGTATTGAAATACAAGGGCCATAGCCCGGACGAGGCGCGCGATATTGCCACCGAGGCCCTGACCGAGGTGGGGCTTGGGCCCCGTATGCATCAGCGCCCTTCGGAACTGTCCGGCGGTGAGAAACAGCGCGTCGCCATTGCCCGCGCCCTGGCCAAGCAGCCGCAACTGTTGTTTGCCGATGAGCCGACCTCTGCGCTGGACGGCGAAAACGGCCAGATCGTTATTCGCCTGCTGCAACGCGCCGCCAAACAGCACAATGCCGCCGTGATCTGCGTCACCCACGATCCGCGTCTGGAAGCCTTTGCCGACCGGGTCATCCATATTGAAGACGGCCGCATTCTTGATGATGTGCGCCGCACGCCCGTCTCTGCGGCGGGATCTCATTCTGCCCTGACAGGAGCCTAGAGCCTAATGTTGCGCCTCATTCGCCGTCCCGTTTTCTGGCTCGTTGCCCTGGCCGTGCTGGCCTTGGGATCAACCGGCCTGGTCATGATCGATCAGGCCAAGACCAAGAAGGCGGCGGCCATTGCGGCCAAGCCTGCCGACAGTCCTTTTGCCGCCATTGCCAATGGCAAGGCCGATGTCGAGGGCGGGATCATTGCTGTGGCCGCACGGCGCGGCGGCATTATCCGCGAAGTTCTGGTGCAAGAAGGCGATCAGGTTACCAAGGGCCAGGTCCTGGCGCGCCAGGAAGATGACGAGCCGCGCCTGACCGCCAACCGCTCTATGGCCGAGGTCAATCAGGCCCGCGCCCAGATCACGGCCGCAGAAGTTCAACTGGATGCTGCTCGGCGCGAGTTTGGCCGCATGAACAGTCTGGCCGGTTCCAATTTTGTTGCGGCCCAAAAGCTGGATCAGGCCAAGGATCAGGTTCGCGCCTCGGAGGCGAATTTGAACGCTTTGCGCGCCAGTGTCGGCACGGCGGTCGCGCGCAAGAATGAGGCCGATTATAATCTGGAAATGACCATTATCCGCGCGCCTGCCGATGGCCGGATTGTTCGGCGCTATGCCAATCCAGGCTCTGGTGCCTCAACCTTGAACGTGTCCAACCTGTTTGACCTAGAGCCGCGCACCGCCCGTATCGTTCGAGCCGAGATTGCCGAAAGTGCCCTGCCTGCGGTCGTGGTCGGCCAGGCTGTGGAAATCTCGCCAGAGGCCGATGACACCAAGATCTATACCGGCAAGGTTCTGCGCCGCGCCGCCGTATTTGGTGCGCGCAAGCTGCAATCGGATGATCCCAGCGAACGCACGGACGAGCGGGTGGTCGAGGTGGTGGTGTCCGCCGATGGCATACCCCTGCTGATTGGCCAACGTGTGCTGGTCAAGTTTATGAAGCCCGGCTACCAGGCTGGCGCGCGCCGTGCGCCGATCAAGACCGAAAAGGCCCCTAAATAGGCCATCACCCTGCTTGCCCGATAATGAAGAGCAAACAATAGCGATCGGACGCTTGACGCCAAAGCCTTGGCACACCACTAATCCGGCCCAGTTTTATACATCACAAAGATTGGGAGCATCAGATGACTGACATCCGTTTCGACGGCAAGGTTGCCATTGTCACTGGCGCGGGCGGCGGACTAGGCCGCCAGCACGCCTTGGAACTCGCACGACGCGGGGCTAAGGTGGTGATCAATGATCTGGGCGGCTCGATGGATGGTTCAGGCGGCAATAGCGCCGCTGCCGAGGCCGTCGTCGCCGAGATCAAGGCCATGGGCAGCGAGGCCATTGCCAATGGTGCCTCGGTCACGGACGATGCGGGCGTGGCGCAACTGGTCAAGCAGACCATCGATACCTGGGGCAGGATCGACATCCTGATCGCCAATGCCGGCATCTTGCGCGACAAGTCCTTTTCCAAGATGGAACTGGCCGATTTCGAAGCCGTGATGCAGGTCCATGTCTGGGGCACGTTCAAGCCCATCAAGGCGGTTTGGGAAATCATGAAGACCCAAAACTATGGCCGGATCGTTGTCACCACCTCATCGTCGGGCATGTATGGCAATTTCGGTCAGGCCAATTATGGCGCGGCCAAGATGGCGGTGCTGGGCCTGATGAATACGCTCAAGATCGAGGGCCAGAAGAACAATATCCGCGTCAATGCCATTAGCCCGGTTGCCGCGACGCGCATGACCGAAGGCCTGATGCCGCCCGAAGTGCTGGAAAAGCTGAAGCCCGAATATGTCACGCCCGGCGTGGTCTATCTGGTCAGCGAAGATGCGCCTACCGGTGCCATCCTCACCGCAGGCGCGGGCGTGTTTGGCCTGTCGCGCATATTCGAGACCGAAGGCGTTTATCTGGGTGAAGGCGGGCTGTCTGCCGAAGAAGTGGCCGAAAACTGGGCCAAGATTTCGGACCCTGCCGGCCAGCTAGCCTATTTTGCCGGTGGCGAACAGGGCCAGAAATTCTTCCGCAAACTGGCGGGCGGCTAAAGCGCCTTAGCGGGCCAGGGCTTCCCCGGCGGGGAGGCCCTAATCCGTCTAACCTGCGGCTAGGGCCAGCCAGTCGTCTTCACTGATCACCTCAATGCCAAGATCGGTCGCGGTTTTCAGCTTTGAGCCCGCCCCCGGCCCCGCCACGACCAGATCGGTCTTTTTCGACACAGACGAAGCCACTTTTGCGCCCAGAGCCTCGGCCTGGGCCTTGGCCTCGTCGCGGGTCATGCGCTCCAGCGCGCCTGTAAACACCACCGTCTTGCCCGCCACGGCAGTATCAGTCTTGGGCTTTTCAGCGTCCAGTATGGTTAGCTGGGCGGCCAGGCGCTGCACGGCCTCGCGGTTATGCGCCTCGGCAAAATAGCGGCCAAGCGTAAGGGTCACGGTCGGCCCGATCTGGTCCATGGCCTCAAGCTCAAGTCTTGCCGCCTCATCGCCTTGGCCAAGCATAAGCATGGCGGTTTCAAACGCGCGCCAACTGCCGAGGCCGCGCGCGAGAATACGGCCAGTCTGTTCGCCGACATGACGCACGCCCAGCGCAAAAATCACCCGCTCCAGCGCAATGGTGCGGCGCGCATTGATTGCGTCAAACAGGTTTTGAGCACTCAATTCACCCATGCCCTCGCGGTCTTTCAGCTTTTTCAGCAGGGCCTTGTCGCGCGCTTCGAGCGTGAAAATATCGGCTGGCTCACGGATCAAACCGTCTTCAAACAGGCCGATCAAAAGCTTTTCGCCCAGCCCCTCAATGTCAAACGCCCGGCGCGAGACGAAATGGATCAGGTGCTCAATGCGCTGAAACGGACAGGCCATTTCACCCGAGCAGCGCCGCACCACGGTCTCGGCACCGCTGGCCGTGGTTTCGCGCACCAAGGGGGTGGCTAGGTCGCAAGGGCAGAGGGTGGGAAACGCATAGGCCACGCAATTGGCCGAGCGCTCGCTCAAGACCGGTCCCACGACCTGGGGGATGACATCGCCTGCCCTTTGCACGATCACCGTGTCGCCAATGCGCACATCCTTGCGGGCAATCTCGTCGCCATTGTGCAAGGTGGCATTGGTTACCACCACGCCGCCGACGGTTACGGGCCGCAGGCGCGCCACAGGCGTCACCGCGCCGGTGCGGCCAACCTGCAGGTCAATCGCCTCCAAGACCGTGCGGGCCTGCTCGGCGGGAAATTTGCGGGCAATGGCCCAGCGCGGTGAGCGTGAAACAAAGCCAAGCCTTTGCTGCCAGTCCAGCCGGTCAACCTTATAGACCACACCATCAATATCAAAGCTAAGGCCCGGCCTTTGCGTCTCAAACCGGGCATAGGCAGCCAGAAGGCCCTCGGGGCCGGTCACGGTCTGGGTCTGGGGCGTGGTGACAAAGCCCCAGCGCGCTAGGGCCAGCAGGGCCTCGGACTGGGTTTCTGCAAAGCTCGCGCTGGTCAGGCCCCAGGCATAGGCAAAGAACCGCAGGGGTCTTTGGGCTGTAATCTTGGGGTCCAGTTGACGCAATGAGCCCGCCGCCGCATTGCGCGGATTGGCATAGAGCTTTTGCCCCGCCGCCGCCGCGGCCTGATTGAGCTGAGCAAAATCCTCATGGCCCAGATAGACCTCGCCGCGCACCTCGATCACATCGGGCCAGCCAGAGCCTTTTAGGCGATTGGGGATTTCGGCCAGGGTGCGCAGGTTTTCGGTGACATCCTCGCCGACCCGGCCATCACCGCGTGTGCCGCCGCGCACAAGAATACCGTTCTCATAGCGCAGCGAGGCCGACAGGCCATCAATCTTGGGCTCGGCCGTATAGGCGATCTGGGTCTCGCCCAGCCCTAGAAACCGCCGCACCCGGGCATCGAAATCGCGCGCCTCCTCATCGGAAAAGGCATTGTCCAGCGACAGCATGGGCGTGCCATGCTCGACCGGCGAAAACTGTTCAGACGCTTGCGCCCCGACGCGCAGGCTTGGCGAGTTTTCTCTGGTAAGCTCTGGAAACCGCGCTTCAATAGCCGCATTGCGCTGTTTTAACGCGTCGTATTCCGCATCCGATACGACCGGCGCGTCCTTGGCAAAATAGTGCAGATCATGCGCCGCAATCTCGTCGGCCAGCCGGGTCAATTCCTCGGCGGCCTGAGCGGGGTCTAGATCGGATACGGGAATCTTGTCCATGAGCCCAGACTAGCCGAGGCTGATATCAATATGAAGCCCCAGAGGCCCTAGTCCATCAAGGCCCGTGCGGCGGCGCGGGCGGCCTCGGTGACATTGGCACCTGACAGCATACGGGCCAGTTCTTCTTCGCGCTCCGGCCCGGGCAGAATATCCAGACTGGTCGAGACGCTATCGCCATCGCCCCGCTTGGCCACGCGCCAGTGGGCATTGGCCCTTGCGGCGACCTGGGGACTATGCGTGACCACCAGGACCTGGGTATTGGTCGCCAGCTTGCGCAACCGCAGGCCCACCGCATCGGCTACGGCCCCGCCCACGCCCTGATCAACCTCGTCAAAAATCATCAGGGGCTGGATCTGGTCGGCGCGGCCCGCCAAGGCTGCCTTCAGCGCCAAAGCAAACCTGGCCAATTCGCCGCCAGACGCAATCACGCCCAGTCCGCCAAACGGCGCACCCGGATTGGTCATGACCTCAAACTCGATCCGGTCCATGCCCGCTGGCCCGGCGCGTTCCGCCGCCAAGGGCTCTATCGCGACCCTAAACCGCGCCTTGTCCAGCTTGAGCGGCGCAAGCTCGGCCTCTACCGCAAGGGCAAGCACCTGGGCGGCCTGGTTGCGGCGGGCGGTCAGGTCAGCGGCCGCGATCAAATAGTGTTCCCGCGCCTGATCGGCCTCAGCCTCGGCGGCCTTGAGCGCCTCATCGGCCGATTCGACGGCGGCAAGGGTCTGGGCAATCTCGATCCGGGCGGCGGGCAGGCCCTCGACCGGCACATTCAGCTTGCGCGCCATGGCTCTTAGGGCAAACAGCCGCTCTTCGGCCTTGTCCAGTTGGTCAGGCTCGAAATCAAACGCCTCTGCGGCCAGATCGATGGCGGCGGCGGCCTCTTGGGCCTCGACCAGGGCCCGGTCAATGGTGGCAGCCGCTGTGGTCAGGCGGGTCACAGCCGGGCTGTCTGGGCTGGCACCGGCCTGGACCGCTCGGTCCTTGGCCCGCTCAACCGCCCGAAAGGCCTGGGCCAGTTTTTGGGTCAGGGAGTCGCCAAAAAAGGCTTCACGCGCGGCGGCAATCTCAGCGAGCGCCTTTTCAGAGGCCCCCAGCAAGGCCCGCTGGGCTGCCAGTTCGGTTTCTTCCCCAGGCTGGGGCGCAAGCCGATCCAGTTCTTCGAGCCGAAGTGTCAGCATGTCCAGGTCTTGGGCGGCTCTTTGGGTCTGATCGCGTAAGGCCTCCAGCCTTTGCCGGGAAAGCCGCCAGGTCTCCCAGGTGCGCCCGCAAGCGCTCAAGGCCGTATTGCAGTCGCCAAACTGATCGAGCAAGGGGCGGTGATTGCGCGCATCGAGCAGGCCGACCGTCTCGTGCTGGCCATGCACTTCGAGCAGGAGATTGCCCAATTCCTTGAGCACGCCGACACTGGTGGCCTGATCGTTAACAAAGGCGCGAGAGCGGCCATCTGCGCCCAAGAGCCGGCGCAGGATCAGTTCTTCGCCCGGCGCATAGCCAAGCCCCTTATCGTCCAGCATGGACCAGACGGCGTGGGATGAACCCAGATCAAACATGGCGGTAACAGAGGCTTGCGCCGCGCCGCGCCGCACCAGACCCGCATCCGCCCGCGCGCCGGTGGCCAGGCCCAGGGCATCAAGAATGATCGACTTGCCCGCCCCGGTCTCACCGGTCAAGGCCGTAAGGCCCGGACCTATGCCAAGGTCCAGGCTCTCGATCAGGACGACATTGCGAATGTTCAGGCCGATCAGCATGGCGCTAGTCTGGTCTGATTCTAATCATGAGGGAGCCAGTATCAGCGCATGGCTGCCGCATTGACCGAGCCTCAGTCTTTTTTGAACCAGTCAAGCAGCCCCTTGCGCTTCTTTTTGGGCGGCGGGGGCGAGGCTGTGCCGTCACTTGCCGGGGCCGTCGCCTCAGGCGGGGCGAGCGCCGTGCCCTTTTGCGACCGCTCTAGGCTGGCCGCTGGCTTTGACTTGAACGGATTAAGATTGAAGCGGCGCGACGTCGGTGCCACCGCAGGCCTCAAGCCCTTGCCCGACAAGAGCGCATAGGCATCGCCATACCAGCGGTCGCCGGGGAAGTTATAGCCCAGCACAGCGCCATTGCGATTGGCCTCATCAATCAGGCCCACCGTCAGATAGGCCTCAACCAGACGAAAAAGCGCCTCGGGCGTATGGGTCGTGGTCTGATAGCGATCAATAACGGTCTTGAAACGCCCAATCGCGGCAATCGTATCGCCTTGGCGCAGATACCAGCGCCCAACGGCCATTTCCTTACCGGCCAACTGGTCATTGACCATGTCGACCTTCAAGCGTGCATCCGCCGCATACTCACTGCGCGGATAGCGCTGGGACACTTCGCGCAAGGCGCCAAGCGCCTGCTCTGTTGCCGCCTGATCGCGGCCCACATCCACAATCTGCTCAAAATAGCAAATGGCCTTGAGGTAATAGGCATAAGCCGCCGAAGGATTGCCCGGATACAGGGACACGAACCGGTCGGCATCGCCGATGGCTTCTTCGTATTGATTGCCCTGATAATGCGCATAGGCCGTCATCAAAATCGCCCGGCGAGACCATTCCGAATAGGGGTGCTGGCGCTCAACCTCGCGGAAATAATCCACAGCCTCATTCCACTGGCCCGCGTCCAAGCGCTCAGACCCAACCGAATAGAGCAGCTCAACCGGCCGCTCTTCATAGGCCATGGTGGGCTTTTTATTATTGCCTGCGCAAGAGGCCACGCTGAGCGCAGCCAGAACAGAAACTATGACGACTGGCCAGCGGCCCCAGGTTTTACGAAGCACGTATCCTCACCCCTAGAAAACGACGCCCCCGTCACATCCCGCAAGACGTAACCCGGCTTCTACACCACGCAGCGTCAAGCGCAAACCCGCGCCGAACATCTGTGCCGCTTTTGGACCGGTCCCCGCCCTTGTGCCAGTAAAATCCGCCATGGCCGACCAAAGATTTCTTCGCCGCACCGCGACTCGCACGCCAAGGCTTGGCGGCTTGGCCCTGTGGGGTTATGTCTTAGACGCGCAAAATTGCCAATGACCCTGATTGCCATCTATCCTGATTGAAAGTGACGAAGGTCCATGTCCAAGGAAAAACCACCCCTCGATGAAATGCATTACGAGCAGCTAGTTCAAGATGCCTTGCGTGGGGTGATCAAGGTGGCCGTCGAGCGTGCGGCATCGCCAGCGGGTATTCCCGGCGAGCACCATTTCTATATCACCTTCAAGACCCAAGCCCCCGGCGCGTCCTGCCCGAGCGACATATTGGCCAAGTTTCCGGACGAGATGACCATTGTCTTGCAGCACCAGTTCTGGGACCTGAATACCAGCCCTTCTGGCTTTGGCATTACATTGAGCTTTGGCGGCCAGCCCAAGCGCCTGATCGTACCCTATGGGGCTGTGACACGGTTTTTCGACCCCAGCGTCCAGTTCATGTTGCAGTTCGAGGTCGAGGGCGTACCGACCACCTTGCCAGAACCCGAGCCTGAACCGACCCCGCCGCCCAAGGATGACGGCCCCAAGATCGTCTCGCTCGACCAGTTCCGGAAGAAATAGCCCATGTCCGAGATTGCGTCCGAACAGCCCTTGAAACTGACTGATGACCAGATTCTAAGCCGGTTTCAAAACAGCAAGAACCCGCCGCCGGGCTCGGCACTATTGGGTTTTCGGATGATCGCGGTTGATCGCCAGGCCATGCAGGTCGAGGTCACATTCGACGCTAAGCCCGATTTTTGCAATCCGATGCGCCAGATTCAGGGCGGCTATTTATGCGCTATGCTGGATGAATGCATGTCCGTGGCCGGTATGGTTGCCTCGGACATGACCTGCGTGCTGCCAACGCTCGAAATGAAGACCAGCTTTTTGCGGCCCGCCCTGCCCGGTACCCTGCGCGGGATCGGGCGGGTGATCAAGTATGGCCGCACGATCGCCTTTACCGAGGGCGAACTTTATGATCACGAAAACCGTTTGCTGGCCAAGGCCACGGCGACGGCAATTCCAACACCTTTTGGAAAGTTCAAAGCTTAAGGGGATTAAGGGATGGGGGCATCACTTCGGTTAAGTCAGACATTGGGCCAGATTGCCTTAGGCTTGGCCTTGCTGTTTTGGGGCCTCAATCCCAGTCATGCACAGCCAGCACCGCCCCGTGCCGATTTTGCCGACTGGACCGGTTTTGTGGTAGCCGGCGACTGGCATGCCCATGGCGGCGCACCGTCAGAAGTCTTCGATAATGGCCGACGCGATATTGCCCAGGCGCTAAGTTCGGCTGGATTTGAACCCCAGAACATTAGCCAGTTTTCGGTTCGGCCCGGCCGGTATCCGACGGCAAAACCTTTGAAGACCAATCTTAAGAACCTGTCTGATGCCCTCCGAGACGCCGCGCCCAAGTCCGGCGGCTGTCTCATCTATATCACCTCGCATGGCGATCCGTTGGGCATTATATTTGGCGAAAGGATACTGACGCCCGCCATGCTAGGGGCGCTGCTGGACCAGACCTGCGGGCAAAAGCCGACCATTGCCATTGTAAGCGCCTGCTTTTCCGGTGTGTTCGTCAATCCCTTGGCGCGGCCAAACCGGATGATTTTCACCGCCGCCCGCTCCGACCGGACCTCGTTTGGTTGCGGAGAAGCGGATCTCTATACCTATTTTGACACCTGCTTTTTGTCGCAGATTTCCGAGGCTCAGGATTTTACCAGGCTGGCCAGTCAGGTTCGGACCTGTATTGCCTTGCGCGAGCAAGCCACGGGCGTGGATCTGGCCTCGGAGCCGCAATTGTATCTCGGCGCGCAAATTCGCCCCTTGCTGACGCTGCTGCAACTGCAAATGCCGCCGCCGCGCTCTGCCAAGCCATAACCCGAAGGGCTAACAAAAATACTTCTGATTAGGGATGCATCCGGTTCGAACATTGGCGTAAGAAGAATCAGGTCAACCTGGACGACCGATACCGTCAGGGCATGGTGCCCCCCCTCAAGGGATTTCAGCATGATCGTGGCACCAAGACTTATTCGAGCCTGCCTGCTGGCCGTTCTTGTGTCCTTTGCCCCGCTCTATGGCCAAGCTCAGACCACGGTGCCAAACACCGATTCAGCGCCCGCCTCGACCGAGCTTGCCGCCCCCACCGAAACCGCCCCGCCGCCGCCCTCCTCTGCCATAAGGCGGACCTATCCTTATCGCAGCGGCGCGCGAGTGGTCCCCAAGGCCAACCCGGCTGAGGTCAGTTTCGTTCAACCCCTGACCCCGGCGGCCTCTGCGCTTTTAACGCCCGGCCAAGCCTTGCTGCCGTCAGATTTGCAAAACTTTGTCGATGGCTATGTCTGGCGCAGCCTTGAGGCAGACCATATTGCCGGGGCCGTGGTGATTGTCGTGCAAAACGGCCAGGTGGTGATGAAAAAGGGTTATGGCCTGGCGCAGGCCAGCCCCGCCCGGCCCGTCGATCCCGACCAGACCCTGTTCCGCCTCGCCTCGATTTCCAAGACCTTGACCTGGATTGCCCTGATGCAGCAGGTCGAGGCTGGAAAGGTGCGGCTTGACGCGCCGATCAATATCTATCTGCCAGCAGCCTTGCAGATACCCGATCAGGGCTTTTCCAGACCGATCCGGGTGCGGGACCTGATGGCCCACACCACCGGCTTTGAAGATCGTGCCCTAGGACAGCTTTTCGAGCAGGACCCCAGCCGGGTGCGCTCGCTTGCCACCTATTTGCGCCAAGAACGCCCCAAGCGGGTGCGGGAAGCCGGAACCTTTCCGACCTATTCCAATTATGGTGCCGCCCTGGCCGGCGAGATTGTCGCCCATGTCACGGGCCAGACCTTTGAGCAGTATGTCGAGCGCCAGATTATCGGCAAGCTTGGCCTTAACCACATGACCTTGCGCGAACCCTACCCCCAGACACAGGGCCTGCCCGCCCCCATGCGCGCTGAGCTTGCGCGTCAGCTGTCGCAAGGCTTTGTCTGGACCGGTGGCCGGTTTGAAACGCGCCCGTTCGAATATGTCAGCCAGATCGGCCCGGCTGGCTCTGGCAGCGCCACGGCCGCCGATATGGGCCGCTATATGCAGATGATCCTCAATGGCGGCAATCTGGACGGCGCGATCATCTATGGCCCTGCAACGGCCAGGGCCTTCCAGACCCCCCTCATCCGCCCGGCCCTTAGTCAAAATAGCTGGAACCATGGATTTATCGACTATGCCCTGCCCGGCGGCTTTCGCGGCCAGGGGCATTCGGGCGCAACCTTGATGTTCATGTCCAATATGGTCACCGTGCCGCAATTGGGGCTTGGCATATTTGTGGCGACCAATACCGGTACGGGACAGGATCTGGTCATGGCCCTGCCCGGCCAGATTATTGGCCGATTCTATGCCAGCCCGGTCACGAGCCAATTGTCCGGCTCCGCTCAGCTTATCGGGCAGGGCCAGGTCTATAACGGCACCTATCGATCAACCCGACGCGCCTATGGCGGCTTGGAAAAACTGGTGGGAACCGTGATCGGGGAATCCACCGTCGAGGTCTCACCCGACGGCCAAGTGTTGATCAAATCTATGAATGGCGAAAAGGCTTACCGCCTGAGCCAAAAGCCAGGCTGGCTGTCGCGACTTAATGATCCCGAGCAAGTGCGGTTTGCTAGGGTCGGCGACCGAGCCGTTAGGTATTATGACCCACTCGGTAGCATGACCTTTGAACGCATCGGGTTTTGGCAAAGCAATGCGGCCTTAGGCCTGATGGCAGGCTTGACGGTTTTGGCTGGACTGTTTTTGTTCATCGGCCAGTTCAGTGGTCGCCGCCCGGACTATCGCCAAACCAAGCCGCAAAGTCAGGCGCATTGGCTGCAGGGCTCGGCGGCGGGCCTATGGATCGCCTCAATCTGCCTGTTCGGGGCTTGGGCGGTGTCGGCGTCTGATGTGACACGCATATTCTTTGACTGGCCGAACTTGAAAGTGACCTTGGCCTCGTCTTGCGCCTTGCTTGCCGCTTTGCTCACCCTGGCAACGATTGGCCTTAGTCCCGCCGTTTGGATGGGTGGCCGCCGTCAGGATAGCTGGAGCACGGGGCGTAAACTCAGATTCACCGCTACCGTGCTGATCTTTACGCTGTTTGCCATATTGCTGGCCCTGCGCGGCGGGCTGGAGCCTTGGAGTGCCTAGGGCTTAACGCAGGCCCGGCATGGCCGGCAGGTCGCCGCGCCGGGCAATACGGATGGTTATGCCTTCGCGGCCAGAGGCCTGACGCTCGACCACCAGTCTGGCCACCTGGGCATCATCGTGAAACGCTTAGCCCTTAACCGCATCCAGCAGGGCCTTGGCCAGATTATCCAGATCCATCCAGGGCGGCTCGCCAATATAGTCCATGCCGATCTCGACGACATATTCCCCCCACGACGGGCGGCTTGCGCGCCATTCCTTGCGGAAAAATTCATGCACCAGGGGCTTGTAATACTTGGCCTGTGTCGTCAGGCCCTCAATGGTGATTTCAAGCCCGCCGTCGATCTCGCGCGCCCTCACCTTGCCCTTGCCGGTCCAGTTCTCAGTCATGACCTACTGATAACGACCCCTGAGCCAGATGCCCAGAGTGCAATGGCGACTTTGCAGAAGCCGCCTTCAGCGATAAACCCCTTTCACACCTGAACACGCCACCTTGCCCTGGGACTGATCCGATGACCGCAACCCGTAACGAAACCGATACATTTGGCCCAATCGAGGTCGATGCCAGCCGCTATTGGGGCGCGCAGTCACAGCGGTCAATCGGCAATTTCAAGATCGGTTGGGAGCGCCAGCCCCTAGCGGTCGTGCGCGCCCTTGGCATTGTCAAGCGCGCCGCCGCCGAAGCCAATACTGCCCTTGGCCGCCTTGATCCCAAACTGTCCGCCACCATTGTCACTGCGGCGCAAGAAGTGATCGATGGCAAGCTGAACGATCATTTCCCGCTGGTGGTCTGGCAGACCGGCTCTGGCACCCAGTCCAATATGAATGCCAATGAGGTGATCTCCAACCGCGCCATTGAGATGCTGGGCGGGGAAATGGGCTCAAAAAAGCCAGTTCATCCCAATGACCATGTCAATATGAGCCAGTCGTCCAACGATACCTATCCAACCGCGATGCATATTGCGGCGGCAGAACAAGTCGTTCACGACCTGATCCCAGCCCTAAAACACCTGCACACGGCTCTGGTGGCCAAGCAGGACGCGTTTAAGGACATTATCAAGATTGGCCGCACCCATACCCAGGACGCCACGCCCCTGACGCTTGGCCAAGAGTTTTCCGGCTATGCCCAGCAGGTCGCCAATGCCATTGCCCGGATCGAAATGACCCTGCCCGGTATTCTGGAACTGGCCCAGGGCGGCACCGCAGTGGGTACTGGCCTGAATGCCCCAGTCGGCTTTGCCGAAAAGGTTGCCGAGCGTATTGCCGCCATTACCGGCCTTGGCTTCACCACTGCCCCCAACAAGTTCGAGGCCCTGGCCGCCCATGACGCCCTGGTGTTTGGTCACGGCGCGATCAATTCAGCGGCAGCAGCCCTGTTCAAGATTGCCAATGATATTCGCTTCCTTGGCTCAGGTCCGCGCTCTGGCCTTGGCGAACTCTCCTTGCCGGAAAACGAGCCCGGCTCCTCGATCATGCCGGGCAAGGTCAATCCAACCCAGTGCGAGGCCCTGACCATGGTCTGCGCCCAGGTGTTTGGCAACCAGACCACCATGACCGTGGCGGGCAGTCAGGGCCATTTCGAGCTGAATGTGTTTAATCCGGTCATGGCCTATAATTTCTTGCAGTCCGTGCGACTGATGGCCGATGCGGCCATTTCCTTTACCGATAATTGCGTGGTCGGGATTGAGGCGCGGCGCGACAATATCCAGGCGGCGCTTGAGCGTTCCTTGATGCTGGTCACCGCGCTTGCCCCCAAGATCGGCTATGATAATGCCGCCAAGATCGCCAAGACGGCGCACAAGAACGGCACGACCTTGCGCCAGGAGGCCGTCGGTGGTGGCTATGTTACAGACGCAGAGTTTGACGCCGTGGTGCGGCCCGAAACCATGATCTCTCCTGGCTAGGCTGAAAAGACCGCCCGTGGCTGACCTGATCAATCTCAACAAGGCGCGTAAATCCGCCGCCAAGGCCGCTGATGAGGCCAAGGCCCGGCAAAACCGTGCCCGCTTTGGCCAAACCAAGGCGGCTAAGGTGGCTCGCCAATTTGAGGCCGATAAGATGGCCGAAAAACTGAGCCAGTCCAAAAGAGAGCCCTGACACCGCCGCGCCGCTTAAGCCTTCATTTACCCTAGGCTGGGTAAATCTTGCCTAGTGGCGGCGGTTAGGATCGCCGCTCGACAAGGGCTTAGCGTTGGAACAGTTTTTTCAAAGTCTTCAAAGATTTGGCCTGGGTCGCTTAGCGGCAATCATAGGTGTGTCCGCGGCTGTTTCTGCAACTTTAATAGCTATGACTTTCAATTTGGGAAAGCCGCCCCAGTCCCTGCTCTATTCTAATCTTGACCTCAAAGAAGCGTCATCCATCACCCAGGCCCTTGATCAGGCCGGGATCAAGTATGAGACCAAGGGCGACGGTTCGGCGATTTTTGTGTCTCGCGACAAGGTTGGCTCGACGCGCATGTTACTGGCAGGCAAGGGCCTGCCAAGCTCCGGCTCGGTCGGTTATGAAATCTTTGACCAGTCTAATGCTCTGGGCCAGACCGATTTTGTCCAGAACCTGAACCGCCAACGTGCGCTTGAGGGTGAATTGGCCCGGACAATCCGCTCTCAGGACTGGGTGAATTTTGCGCGCGTCCAACTCTCCATGCCCAAGCGCGAGCTTTTTGAGGAGGCCCCGCAACCGCCAACGGCGGCCGTGACAATTGGCGTGTCGGGCCGCACGCCTAACGCTGAACAGGTGCGCGCCTTGCAAAACCTAGTGGCCAGTGCTGTGCCCGGCCTGACCCCTGAAAAGGTTACGATTGTCGATCAGAAGGGCAAGCTGCTCGGCGGCGGCCAAGACGGCGATACCCTAGGAGCGGCCGGTGATGAACGCCGTTTGGAGATCGAAGAATCCATCCGGCGCAAGGTTCGCGATCTTATTGAAGGCGTGGTTGGCCCCGGCAAGGTGCGCGTCAATGTCACGGCTGATCTTGACCAGTCCCAGGTCACCACCCAAGAGAAAAAATACGACCCCGACGGACAAGTGGTGCGGTCTAACCAGACCAGTGAAGAAAACGCGCAAGAGCCAAGCTCAAGCGATGGTCAGGTCACGGTTTCCAATAATATTCCCGGCGGCACCCAGACCCAGCCCAATGCCGGCCAGCCCGCCAATGCCAGCGCCAACAGTTCCAGCGCCAAGCGCGACCTGACGACCAATTATGAGATCTCGTCGCTCGATACCACAACCGTGACCGCCCCCGGCCAGATCAAGCGCCTGTCAGTGGCCGTAGCCGTCGATGGCACCCAGTCGGTCGGCAAGGATGGCAAGCCTGGGCCCTATGTACCGCGCAATGCCGAAGAAATGCGCCGAATTGAGGATCTGGTCCGCTCTGCCGTCGGCTATAGCGAGCCTCGGGGCGACAAGGTGACCGTCTATAATGTCAAGTTCACCCGCGACGAACAGGACATCAAGCCCAGCTCATTCCTATCCAGTTTTGACAAGAATGACATTATGCGCGCAGCCGAACTGGGCATTCTGGCGATCGTGGCGGCCCTGGTGATCTTCTTTGTTATCCGGCCAATGATCGCAGGGCCCAAGCCTGGGCGCGGCGAAGTTTTGGAAGGACAAGCCCTGCTCGAACGTCCAGCGGGCGGCGCCCAGGGACAGCTGACCTATGAGGAAGACAGCCAAGAAGGCCTTACACAAGTCTTCGACCCAGACGATCTGGACCGGCGGATCAATATTGCTCGGGTGGAAGGTCAGGTCAAAACCTCTTCGATCAAGCGCGTTGTCTCCTTCATTGAACAACACCCCGATGAATCCATCGCCATCTTACGCAGCTGGATGCACGAAGCCACATGATGAGCCGCACCGATGAAAAGACGAAAATCGCCCAAACCTCGGACCTGAACGGCTCGGAAAAGGTTGCCGTCGTTATGCTGGCGCTTGGTCAGGAGGAGCACACGCTCTGGGACCGTCTTGATGAAGAAGAGATCAAGGAAATATCCTTGGCCATGGCCGGTCTGGGCACTGTTCCAGCCCCGGTCGTGGAAGACATATTGATCGAATTTGTCTCAGGCATGTCACCAACCGGCGCGATCATGGGCTCGTATGAACAGACCCAGCGCCTGCTCCACAGCTTTCTGCCGGCTGACAAGGTCGATGCCCTGATGGAGGAGATCCGCGGTCCGGCGGGTCGAACCATGTGGGACAAGTTGGCCAATGTGAACGAGACCGTGCTGGCCAACTATCTGAAGAACGAATACCCCCAGACCGTCGCGGTTGTCCTGTCCAAGATCCGCAGCGACCATGCCGCCAAGGTCCTGTCCGCCCTGCCCGAGGACTTCGCACTGGAATGCGTCACACGGATGTTGCGGATGGAGCCGGTGCAAAAGGATATTCTCGACAAGATCGAGGAAACCCTGCGCAGCGAATTCATGTCCAACCTGGCCCGGACCTCCAAACGCGACAGCCACGAGCTGATGGCGGACATATTCAATAATTTCGACCGCCAGACCGAAGCGCGCTTCCTGACCTCGCTGGAGGATCGCGCCTCGGACAGTGCCGAACGCATTCGGGCCTTGATGTTTGTGTTCGACGACCTGCGCAAGCTCGATCCCGGCGGCGTTCAGACCCTGTTGCGCGCAGTAGATCGTGAGCAATTGGCCCTGGCGCTCAAGGGGTCTTCGGACACGCTCAGAGAGCTGTTCTTCAATAATATGAGTGCGCGCGCCTCCAATATCATGAAGGACGATATGCAAAACATGGGGCCGGTCCGGCTAAAGGATGTCGATGCCGCCCAGATGGCGGTTGTTCAGACGGCCAAGGAACTGGCCGCACGCGGTGAAATCATGCTCGCCAGCCAGGGCGGCGATGATGAGCTGATCTATTAGGGCCGCTGACATGACCAAGACTGCACCACAAAAATTTGTTTTCGATACCGAGTTCTCGGAGACCGGCGAGGGGTTTGTGCCTGCCCCCCGGCAAAAGCAGCTGTTTACCCGCGAAGATGTCGAAAAAATTCAGGATGAATTCTTCGCAAAAGGTCAGAAATCCGCCCTGGCCGCGGCCCAAGACCGGGTCGTTGCCGCGCAAGAAGCCTTGGCCCATGCCGAGCAATCGCGCCTGGCTGAAGATCAGTTGCGCGTGGGCGCCGAGCAAGACCGCCTGAAAGCCGAACACTATACCCAAGAAGCCGTCGAGACTCTGATTCAACACACCCAATCGGCCTTTTATGACATGGGTCAGGTCAGCCACGCGCACTGGAAACAGGCGGCAGAACTGGCCTTGGTCGCCGC
>JBIIZD010000115.1:0-7031 GCA_044346445.1 Caulobacteraceae bacterium | reverse complement strand
GTCTGCCGGCCCAGGTCGCCAAGGCCTGCGGCATTCCGGCTGAGGCCGTTCAAGACAATTTGGCCGCGACCTTGGGCGAGGCGGGCGCGGCTCATGGCCTGATCATGCTGGCCCAGGCGCTCGAAAATGCCAAGGCCGGCGATATAATTGTCGCGGCGCAATTTGGTCAGGGTTGCGAGGCCCTGGTGTTTCGCGCCACCGGTCTGGTCTCGACCCGCCGCCCGGCGCGTGGCGTTGCTGGCAATCTGGCCGACCGCAAGGAAGAGACCAATTATCTGAAATTCCTGTTCTTCCAGGATTTGGTCGATTGGGAAAAGGGTATGCGAGCGGAAAAGGACAATAAGACCGCCCTGACCACGCTCTATCGCAATTCAGACCAGATTTTGGGTCTGGTTGGGGGGCGTTGCACTGAAACCGGCGTGGTGCAATATCCGCGCACCCGCATCTCTGTAGCCCCGAACAATCCAGCGATCGATAGCCAAGAGCCCTATAAGTTCGCCGAACGCTCGGCCAGCATATTGTCGTGGTCTGCGGACTATCTGACCTTCGCCATGGCCCCGCCCAATCATTACGGCATGATGGTATTTGAGGGCGGCGGGCGCATCTTTATGGATATTACCGATGTCGAGCCGGGCGAGGTCGAGACCGGCATGGGCGTCAAGATGATGTTTCGTCTAAAAGAGGTCGATGAAAAGCGCGGCTTTAGGCGGTATTTCTGGAAGGCTGTGCCCAAGCGCTGATGGTTTCAGGCCACGGCTGCAATATCGGTCGCGTGGAAGTCATGGCCCTTGAACAGCAGGGGCAGGCCGCGCGACTTGGCCAAGGCATAGCTGAAACAGTCGCCATAGTTCAGATTGGCCCGGCCCTGGCCACGGCCAAAGCGGGCAAAACCGTCAATGGCGGCGACCAGCAAGGCCTCGTCAAACGGTACGGTGACCAGGCCCGCGCGGTCGATCAGGGCTTCAAGCGCCTTGGCCTCGGTCTCGTCGTCGCGGCTGCGGCGGCAGACGATCCAGCATTCCAGCCTTGTGGCCGCTGAAATCAGGGCCGGTCCGTCCTGATGGATATGGCGCAAAAACGCATAGGCCTCCGGCTCACCGCGCAGGATCGCGATCAGGGCCGAGGTATCGACCACGATCATTTTGGCAGGCCGTTCTCGTCATAGAGCATCTGGTCATGCGGCCGGTGATCGCGAAGAGGCAAGGCCGCCAAGGTCTGTTGCAGGCCCTGAGTATAGCGCCAAAGCGCATCAAAATCGCCTTCAGACCCTGAATCCGGCAGGGTTTCGAGCCTTTGCCGAAGCGCCGTGGTGACCGCCTCGGTCAGGGTTTCCCCCGTCCGTTGCGCGACTTCTCTGGCAAGGCGGTCAGCCTCTTCACTGCGTATATACAAGCTCATGCTTGGGTATATACTCCATTCCTAATCAGAGCGCCACATAGAGCGTTAGGAACGATCAATCGGGAGTTTGGGACATGGCTGCAGGCATTCGGGACAAGGTCGCCGTAATCGGTATGGGCTGCTCCAAGTTCGGAGAGCGATGGGATGCTGGCCCGGATGATTTGATGGTTGAGGCCTATATCGAGGCCATGGCCGATGCCGGTATCCAGCCCTCGCAACTCGATGCAGCCTGGTTCTCGACCCATATTGACGAGATCGGTGCAGGCAAGGGCGGCACGCCCATGTCGATTGCGCTGCGGCTGCCCAATATTGCGGTGACACGGGTCGAAAACTTCTGTGCCTCGGGCTCGGAGGCGTTTCGCGGCGCGGTCTATGCGGTGGCGGCGGGGGCTGCGGATATTGCCATTGCCGTTGGCATGGAAAAGCTGAAAGACACCGGCTATGGCGGCTTGCCGACCGGTGCGCCGGGCACGCTGGCACCCCAGACCATGCCCAATGGCTCAGCCCCCGGCAATTTTGCGCAACTGGCCTCGGCTTACCGGGCCAAGCATGGCGTCTCGGCCATAGACCTAAAGCGGGCCATTGCCCATGTCTCGGTCAAGAGCCATGCCAATGGCGCCAAGAATGCCAAGGCCCATCTGCAAAAGGCCGTGACCGAGGAGCAGGTCATGAATGCGCCCATGATTGCCGAGCCCTTGGGCCTGTTTGACTGCTGCGGCGTCTCGGACGGGGCCGCCTGCGCCATTGTCACGACGCCGGAAATCGCCCGTGCCATGGGCAAGAAGGACCTGGTCATGGTCAAGGCCTTGCAGCTTTCGGTCTCGAACGGCTCTGAGAGCCAGTATAATGGCTGGGACGGAAGCTATTTTCACACGGCCCGCATTGCCGCCAAAAAGGCCTATCGTGAGGCCGGGATTGAACGGCCACGCGACCAGATCTCGATGATCGAGGTGCATGACTGTTTTTCCATCACCGAGCTGGTGACCATGGAAGACCTGTTTATCAGTGAAGAGGGTCAGGGCTGGCGCGATGTGATGGACGGGTTTTATGACGCCGATGGCGGGGTGCCCTGCCAGATTGATGGCGGCCTGAAATGCTTTGGCCACCCGATTGGGGCCTCGGGCCTGCGCATGTTGTACGAAATGTATCTTCAGCTTCAGGGGCGGGCCGGATCGCGGCAATTGGCCAGCCCAAGCCTGGGCATGACGCATAATCTGGGCGGTTCACCCTCGACCAATGTCTGTTCGGTTGCCATAGTCGGGCTGGAGGGGGCCTAGCTCAGGCCCCTGGCCCTTGGGGATGACATAGAGGTCATGACGCGCGGTAGGATGGGTTTCAAGCGGTGGATTGCCCTTGGTGCTGTGGTGTTTGTCAGCCTCAGCCTGGCGGCCGCGTTTTATTGGCGTAATGACATTATTCAGGCCTCACTCGACCCCAAGCAGCCGTTTCAGACCTATTTGCCGCCGTCGGCACCTGACTATGCCAGGCCCGAAAGCTGGGCCCTCATTCCCGATCGTCCAGACCGATGGACGGACCGCGACCTGCCCGCCGACGTGTTCTTTGTCCACCCAACCACGTTTGATGGCGGCAATCACTGGAATGCACCCATTGACGAGCCAAGGGCGGATCGGCTTTTGACCCGGGTCATGCTGCCCAATTATGCTGGGCCCTTTTATCGCGTCGGGCGGATGTTTGCGCCGCGCTATCGTCAGGCCAGCCTGTATTCGCAATTGACCAATCGAGACGATGCGCGCGAGGCCAGGCGCTTTGCCTATGGCGATGTGCGTGCCGCGTTTCGCTATTATTTGGACCATTACAATTTTGGGCGGCCCTTTATCCTTGTGGGGGTCGAGCAGGGCGGAACCCTGGTGGCGCGCCTGTTGCGTGACGAGATTGCAGGCCAGCCGCGCCGGGTGCGCCAGACGGCAGGCGTTTACATGATTGATACTGTGGTGCCTGCTGACCAGTATGGTCCAGCCGCGCTCATGCCCGCCTGTCGCCACCGCGATCAGGCCCGCTGTGTCGTGGCCTGGACCAGTGTGCTGGAATCCAATCCAGAACCGGGCCAGGATCGGGCTAGTCGCGCCTCGGTCTGGAAGGGCGATCAACTCGAAGACCTTGCCCCGCGCAAACCGCTCTGTGTCAATCCCCTGCTTGGCGCGCGAACCGATGACCTAGCCGGGGTGAAATCCAATCTGGGCGCGGCCAATGTTACGGGCCTGGAATGGGGCGCAAGGCCCGCCTTCCTGATCCGTCAGGTTGGGGCCCAATGTGTGGGCGGCCTTCTAAGGGTCTCACGGCCCAAATCACCATCGCTTGTGCCCAGTGGCGGCTGGACCGACCAGCTTAAGCAACCGGCCTTTAGCCTGTTCTATGCCGATCTTGAGGCCGACGCCCAGGCGCGCGTTGCCTCTTTGCTGAACCTGCAGGACTTCCCCAAGCCTGCGCCGCCGATTGAAAGATCGGGCGATCAGGGCCGCACCCCGGCGCACAAGGTCGGAAACTAGGCCCCGGCCAAGGCCGCTTTCAGACCCGAATAATTGGGCTGGTCGATCTGGACCTGATCGATGACGCTGGCGCGCAGATGGGCCAAGAGGGCAGGGTCGGAAATGGCGATCTGACCTTCCCGAATGGCGACGCACAGCGCGGTGTTAAGCGCGGCAAAATCACCCTCCTGTTTCAACAAGGCGCGCAGGCGGTCGGTTGCGGCCTGTTCGGCGGTCTCGCCCAACTGGATTTCGCGCCGGATCGTGTGCAGGGCATTGACCGCGACCCTGGCCAAGAACACATCGCGGTCCTGAAGCTGTGGGGCGGCGCGGGTCTCGATAAAGCCGATCACGGCATCGACCAGTTCAAGGGCAGTGGGCTGCAAGATCATGCGGCGGCCTCCAACAGGGTGATCAGGTCAATCTCGGTCTCGCTGGTGCGGCGGCCAATCATGGCCCGCTCGACCGAAGCATCGGCGCCGGTGGCAAAGGACTGGTACATGGTCATGCACATAATCCCCCACTTCATCGAGCCTAGCATCTGCCAGTACTGGACCCGGTCCAGACTGATCTCGCTACCCCCTGCGGCGGCATAGGCGTCGAGCAATTGGCTATAATCGCCAAACCCGCCGACCGGCTTGGCGTGATTACCAAACCGCCAGGAATTGACGCAGATCCAGCCCAGATCCTCGGCCGGATCGCCCAGATGCGCTAATTCCCAGTCCAGAACCGCGCGCAGGCCGTCGTCTGGATGGATCATCAGATTGCCATTGCGAAAATCGCCGTGCACAAGCACGCTCTGGCCCAGGGTTGGGGCCTTGGCCTTCAGATAGACCAGAGCCGCCTCAATGATCGGCCGCTCGGCCCCGCAGCCGCGATAGACGGCCTCGTATTTTTCAAGCTCGCTCAGGGCGTCGGATACGGCCAGATCTGGCAGGCCCTGGACGGGGATGGCGTGAATCTGGGCCAGGACCTTGCCGCATTGGGCCGCAAGGCCGGGCCGGATCGCGGCAAAGGCCTCATTGCGAACAATCCGGCTGCCCAGGGTCTCGCCCTCGACCTTGCCCATGAGATAGGCCTCGCCCACCCCGTCCGCTTCTTCGAAAACATAGGGCACAGACGGCACCGGCGCGCCCTTGGCGGCCGCCGCACGGATCAGGGCCGCTTCGGTTGCCAAGGGCACGGCATTGCCAGACCCAGTCACCCCATCGGGTCTGCGGCGCAAAATCAGGTCAATTGGTCCAGTGGCGCTAGCGAGTCTTAAGCCCCAGGTCTCTTGGCTGGCCCCGCCCGATAGCCGGCGCAGGTCCTCAAGGGCTGTGGCCCCTACAGCCAGCTTGCCAGCCACGCGGCCAAGAGCGGTCATTAGCTCGGCAGCATCCATTGGGCGTCTCCCGTATTGTCTTATTTTTTGCACTGTGACGCCTTGAAGGCCCGCCGCCAAGGCTCACCCCGCGTCAGTCAGTCCAAGTGCGGCCTGCCAATCAAAGATTTCAGCTAAAACCCGCACCGCCTGGCCTCTTGGACTGGTCAGGTTCGGGTCGCGGGCCAAGATTAGGCGCGCATCATCGGCGGCGGCCTGGATCAGCTCCTTGTGCGCAATCGGGTCGGCAAAGCGATAGGCCGGAAAGCCGCTTTGTTTCAGGCCCAAGGGATCGCCGCCGCCGCGCAAGGCCAGATCACGCTCTGCAATCTCAAACCCGTCATCGGATTTGCGCAATATGTCCAGCCGCGCCTCGCCCGTACGGCTCAAGCGGGGATCGTAAAGTAGAACGCAAGCACTTTCCCTCACCCCCCGGCCAACCCGGCCACGCAACTGGTGCAGCTGGGCCAGGCCAAAGCGCTCGGCCTGTTCAATCACCATGATCGAGGCATTGGGCACATTGACCCCGACCTCGACCACTGTGGTGGCGACCAGCACACTGACTTTTCCTTCGGTAAAGGCCAGCATGACCGCGTCTTTTTCCGCTGGCAGCATCTGGCCATGCACGAGGCCAACGCGCGGGCCCATATGCTGGCGCAGGTCGGCGGCCCGGGCCTCGGCGGCGGCGAGGTCCATCAGCTCGGATTCGGCAACCAGCGGGCAGATCCAAAAGGCCTGAGCGCCGCTAGCGACCACGGTCTTGAGCCTTTGCACGATCTCGCCAATGCGCGGCAGGGGTACGGCGCGGGTCGCAACCGGGGTGCGGCCCGGCGGTTTTTCATCAATCCGCGACACGTCCAGTTCGCCATACTGGGTCAGTTCCAGCGTGCGCGGGATCGGGGTGGCAGACATGGCCAGAAGGTGGACACTGGCCCCCTTGTCCTGCAATCGCCGCCGTTCAGCCACACCAAAGCGGTGCTGTTCGTCGATCACGGCAAGATCAAGCCTGGCATAGACAACATCGTCCTGAAACAGGGCATGGGTTCCGACCGCGACATGCACAGCGCCGCTGGCTAGGGCGCGCAGCTTTTCTGCCCGGCCCGCGCCCTTGTCGCGCCCGGTCAGGAGCATGACCTCAAGACCCTGAGCGGCGAGGGGGGCAGACAAGGTTTCAAAATGCTGCCGCGCCAGGATTTCGGTCGGGGCCATCAGGGCCGATTGGCCACCGGCGCCTGCCACATCAGCCATGGCCAGCATGGCCACCACCGTCTTGCCCGAGCCGACATCGCCTTGCAAAAGCCGGCTCATGCGCTCGCCTGCCAGCAGGTCGCCGCGAATTTCCGACAGGCTGCGGCTCTGGGCTCCGGTCAGGCTAAAGGGCAGGGCGGCCTGCAAGGCGTCTGACAGGGGCGAGGCGGGGACGATGGGGGCGGCCTCGCGACGCCTTGCTGCCTTGCGCTGGGCCATGGCCAATTGGTGGGCCAAAAGCTCGTCATAGGCAAGGCGCTGCCGCTGCGGCGCGGCCACATCCATATCGGCCAGGGTTTTTGGATCATGCAGCCGGTCCAGGGCCGCGCGCCAACCTAACCAGCCCTTGCCCGCCAGCCAGGCGGGGTCTTGCCATTCGGTCAGGTCTGGCGTCTTGGCCATGGCCTCTAGGGCCAGCCTTCGCAGGGTGCGGGATGGCAGGCCCGCCGTGGTGCCATAGACCGCCTCGATCAGGGGGATGTCATCCACGCGTCCAGCATCGAGCAAATAGTCCGGATGGGCGATCTGGGCCTCGA
>JBIIZD010000114.1:0-7051 GCA_044346445.1 Caulobacteraceae bacterium | reverse complement strand
GGGTCACGGCAGAATATGGCATGCTGCCGCGGGCGACCCATACGCGCGGTCGCCGCGAGGCGGCTCAAGGCAAACAGTCTGGCCGCACACAGGAAATTCAGCGCCTGATTGGCCGCTCCTTGCGCGCCGTCACCGACCTAAAGGCGCTTGGCGAGCGTCAGATCTCGGTCGATTGTGACGTGGTTCAAGCCGATGGCGGCACGCGCACCGCGGCCATTACCGGGGCCTGGGTCGCGCTGCGTCTGGCCACCCGCTATTTGATGACCGAAGGCCTGATCAAGGCCGATCCGATCTTGGATGTGGTGGCGGCCATTTCCTGCGGCGTGCACCAGGACGTACCGGTGCTAGACCTTGATTATGAAGAAGATTCCAATGCTGAGGCCGATGCCAATTTCGTCCTCACCGGTCAGGGCCAGATTGTCGAAATCCAGGCCACAGGCGAAAAGCGCGGCTTTTCCCAAGGTGAATTTGACAGCCTGTTTGGCCTGGCCCGCAAGGGCATTGGCGAACTGATCTCCCTGCAAAAAGCGGCTGTGGGCGAGGCGTAAGCCCCCCTTCCACTTTCCCCGCGAAGGCGGGGACCCAGACCCTTTCGCACGACCTGTAATCGACCCACTGGATCCCCGCCTTCGCGGGGAAGGCGGGGGGAAGATTGGGTATGGGGCTAGTCCACTTCCTCATTCAGGGGACCCGGCACAAACACCAAGAGCTCGCCCGGCTGGCAGTCGAGTTCGCGGCAAAGCGCTTCAAGCGTGGAAAACCGAATCGCCCTGGCCTTGCCGGTCTTCAAGATCGACAGATTGGCAATGGTCACGCCGACCCGGTCGGCCAGTTCGGTTAGGGACATGCGCCGGTCATAGAGGCGCTTATCAAGATCAACACGGATTGCCATGGCCTGCCGCTCCTAAATGGTCAGCTCGGCTTCGCGGCGCAAACGCGCGCCCTCGCGAAACACTTCGGCCAAGACAAACACAACGAGGATAGAGAACCAGCCGGACAGGCTGATTGAGGGTTTTTCATCGCGGAGTAGTGTAGGGTCAAGTACCCAAAAGTAGGCGCTAAATAGGTAACCCAATAATTCAAGACCGACCAAAATTGCGCCTATGTATCGCAACCGCACGACATTATCAGGATGAAAAGGGTCGCCAATCGCAAGCGTTGCAAAGACTTGTCTTAGACGTTTTAGAATCAGAATATATCCAATTATTGCAATATTAATCATCAAGGCCATAACCGGCATGACCCAAGGTCGGGCAAGCATTGCCCGCACCTTTCCCTCTAGGCCCTGCAATTGATTGACGTTAACCATGGCCCCATCGGGGTGCGCCAAGAACATTGCAAAAAAAACAAGCGCTAAAATGACTTCCCCGATGATCAAGCCATAATAGGCCAGATCCAAAACCGTCTTTAACAGGCTCGCTACAGAGCCCGGTCCCAAGGTGCGCATAAGCCCTGCCCCCATGCCATCGCCGATTGCGACACCGGGCAGCCTAGGGCCGTATCGTTTATCAATCAATAGACATATCGTTTAACGATATTAAATCTTGGTAATGTGCAACCGGCGCCTAAGGGCGGGTCGCCAGCAGGGACGGCCTTTGGGCGACGATCTGATACCAGGCGGCCAGATTATCGCGACCAGAGCGCCAGTCCTGATGCGCAAATCTAAGGTCCAGATAGCCGAGCGCGCAGGCGATTGCGATCTCGCCAATGGTCAGGGTGTCGGTGGCAAGACTTAAGGCCTCGGCCTGGATCACATCCAGGGCCGCCGTCACCGCCTTGGCCTGATGTTCGTTCTCATCCAGATGCCGATCGCCCTCGGGTCTGCGATTTTCCATCACCTGGCGCAGGGCCGCGTCACACAAACCGTCGCCAAGGGCTTGGCGGCGCAGGGCGATCCAACGCTCAGGCCCGGCCTTGGGAAACTGCCCCCCACCGCCAAGCGCGTCGATATATTCGCAAATCACCGGCGAATCATAAAGAACGCTGCCATCGTCCAGCATCAGGGCCGGGACCTTGGCCAGGGGATTAAGGTTGCGAATGGTCCCCGGGGCCAAGTCACCGACAGGGGCCAGGGTCAATTTGGCCGCGAGACCATGCTCGATCGCACAAACACGCACCTTGCGCACGAAGGGCGATGTGGGGGAGAAGACTAATTGCATTACAAACCGCTTCTGAAACGAGAACCCTATGGCCCTGACCCTAGCGCCCGGAACCAAGCTTGTCGCGGCCACACATAATCCTGGCAAGGTGCGCGAGCTATTTGCCCTGCTTGAGGGCCGGTTTGAGGTGGTGTCGGCGGGGATGCTTGGCCTGGCTGAGCCGGATGAGACCGAGATGAGCTTTGTTGGCAATGCCCTGCTAAAAGCCCGCCATGCCGCCGATGCCAGCGGCCTGATCGCGCTTTCGGATGATTCTGGGCTTTCGGTCACGGCCCTGGACGGAGCACCTGGGATTTATTCGGCGCGCTGGGCTGGACCAGACAAGGATTTCTACCAGGCCATGGCCAAGGTTGAGCAGCGCCTGATCGAGACCGGCGACGATAATCGCCATGCCTGGTTCACCTGCGCGCTGGCCGTGGCCTGGCCGAACGGGCCAGCCATAGTGGTCGAGGGCCGCATTGATGGGACCTTGAGCTTTCCGCCCAAGGGCGCGCTCGGCTTTGGCTATGATCCGATCTTTACCCCCCATGGCCATGACCTGACCTTTGGCGAGATGGAGCCAGATTTCAAACACGCCATAAGCCACCGGGCCCTGGCCTTTGAGCAATTGAAAGCAGCCCTGTTTTGACCCTGCCCGCGCCGATTGGCGTCTATATTCACTGGCCTTATTGCGCTCGCATCTGTCCCTATTGCGATTTCAATGTCGTGCGCGAGCGCGGTCGCACCGAGGAACAGGCGGTTCTTGTCGAGGCCATACTGACCGATCTGGCCAATCAGGCCGCGCTTTTGGGACCAAGGCGTCTGGTCTCGGTGTTTTTTGGCGGCGGCACGCCATCGCTTATGTTGCCAGAGGCCGTGGCGCGGATAATTGCTGCGGCCAAGGGCCATTGGCCAAGCCCTGATCCGATTGAGGTCTCGCTCGAAGCCAATCCCACCGATGCCGAGGCGGACCGGTTTAAAGCCTTTGCCAAGGCTGGGGTCGAGCGTTTGAGCCTGGGCGTTCAGGCCCTGAACGATGAGGCCTTGCGCTTTTTAGGCCGCAATCATGGCGCAGCCGAGGCCTTGCGGGCCGCGCGCACGGCCAGGGATATTTTCCCGCGCCTATCGATTGACCTGATCTATGCCCTGCCTGGCCAAACGCCAAAGGCCTGGGCGGGCGAGCTTGGCGCTGCCGCCGATCTAGGCGCCGATCACATATCGCCCTATCAATTGACGATCGAGGCCGGCACCGCCTTTGACCGGGCGGTAAGGCGAGGCATTTTTTCGCCCGCCGATCCTGATCTGGGGGCGACGCTTTATGAAACCAGCCAGAGCGTCCTGACGGCGCAAGGCTTTGACGCCTATGAGGTCTCTAACCATGCCAAGGGGCAGGGCGCACGCTCACAACACAATCTGATCTATTGGCGCGGTCAGGACTATGTCGGGGTCGGGCCCGGTGCGCATGGCCGCCTGAGCTTTGGCGACGACCGGGTTGCCAGTTTTGCCGCCAGCAAGATTGGCGACTATCTGGACACGGTTGCAGCCACGGGCCTTGGCTGGGCCAGTCGCCAGGTCTTGAGCGCGGTCGAGGTGGCCGAGGAACGGCTCCTAGCGGGCCTTCGCATTGACGAGGGCGTGGCCTTTGCCGATCTGGCCGCTCTGGACCTGACGGGCCAGCACCCTAGGGTGATCCAGCTTGCCGAGCTTGGGCTCTTGTCTTTATCGGACGAGCGCATGATTGCCACCCCCGCAGGCCGCACCGTGCTGGATGCTGTGACCTCGGCTCTGGCGGTCAAAGGGCTTACGGGGTAATTCAGATGCCTGACATGCCGCAAAGAGAGCCCGCCTTGGTCCCCACCTATCCGCCGCCAAAGGATCAAGACCTCGCGCCGGGGCTTTATATTGTCGCCACCCCGATTGGCAATCTGCGCGATATTACCCTGCGCGCGCTCGATGTCCTGGCCCAGGCCGATCTGGTCCTGGCCGAAGACACCCGGATCACGGGCAAGCTTTTGAGCGCCTATGGCCTGAAAAAACCGTTGGAGCGCTATGACGAACACGCCGCCGAGCGGGCTAGGCCGAAAATATTGGCGGTCCTGGCCCAGGGTGGGCGGGTGGCCCTTGTGTCTGATGCTGGAACGCCGCTTGTGTCTGATCCGGGCTATCGGCTGGTCAATGAGGTGCTGGAAGCGGGGGCCAATGTCTGGCCAATACCGGGGGCCTCGGCCTTGCTGGCGGCCCTGACCATATCGGGCCTGCCGACCGACCGGTTCTTGTTTATTGGCTTTCCCCCGACCAAGTCCCTGGCCCGCAAAAGCTTTTTCTCTGACCTTGCGGCCACGCGTGCCACCTTGATCTTTTATGAAGGCGGTCCGCGTCTGGCGGTGAGCCTTGCCGATATGGCCAAGGCCTTTGGCCCAAGGCCAGCATCCGTGTCGCGCGAATTGACCAAGCTGTTTGAGACCACCATCCGTGGGCCGCTGGATGTGCTGGCCGCGGACCCAAGGCTGGATAATCCCAAGGGCGAGATTGTGGTTCTGGTTGGCCCGGCCCAGCAGGTCGCCGCAACCGAGGCCGATGCCGATGCGGCCTTGAGCGAGGCCCTGACCCGCATGGGACCGTCAGAGGCCGCCGCCGAGGTGGCCAAGGCACTGGGGCTTGATCGGCGCTCGCTTTATCGCCGCGCGCTTGAGTTGAAGGGCGTATCCTAATGGCCCTTAGGTCGCAGCGCGGAACCTTGGCCCGGCAAAGCGGACGACGGGCTGAGTATTGGGCGGCGCTTTGGTTGATCCTTAAGGGCTACCGGATTCTAGGGTTTCGCCTCAAGACGCCGCAGGGCGAGATTGATCTTTTGGCCCGACGCGGCAAGGTCTTGGCGGTTATTGAGGTTAAGTCGCGGCTTAGTCTGGAGGACGCTCTGGACGCGGTCAGTGCCGATCAGCGCCAACGCCTGCAACGGGCTGCCGCCAACTTGGCCTCCAGACGGCCCGGCTTGAAGGATCTGGAGCTACGCCTTGATCTGTTGGCCCTCGCCCCCGGGCGCTGGCCGTGTCATATCCGCTCGGCCTGGAGCGGCGACGCCCCCACCCAGGGCCAATACTAAGCTGGAGCTAAAGCCGATGAGCCTGAAAGTCGCCATTCAGATGGACCCCATTGAGGGGATCAATATCGCCACCGATACCAGCTTCATGATGATGATGGAGGCTCAGGCGCGCGGTCATAGCTTATGGATCTATCAGCCACAGCACTTGTCACAGCGAGATGGCCGGATTTTTGCCCGAGGACGGGCTGCGGTCTTGCGCGACGAGGTTGGCAATCACTGCCAGATGGGTTCGATGCAAACCGTCGATCTGTCAGAAATGGATGTGGTCTTGATGCGTCAGGACCCGCCCTTTGACATGGCCTATATTACCGCGACGCATTTTCTGGAGCGCATCCATCCCAAGACCTTGGTGGTCAATAACCCCGCCGAGGTGCGCAATGCGCCGGAAAAGCTGTTTGTCACCGGCTTTGAGGGCCTACAGCCGCCGACCCTGATCACCAGCGATGAAGAGGCTATTTTCGCCTTTCGTGCCGAACATAAGGACATTGTCCTAAAGCCCCTCTATGGCGGCGGCGGCTCTGGGGTTGCGCGGCTGCGGGCTGATGACCAAAACCTAGAGGCCCTGCTGGAATTGCATCAGGCCATTAGCCGTGAGCCGGTGATTGCCCAGGCCTTTTTGCCCGCCGTGGAAAAGGGTGACAAGCGGGTACTGCTGGTCGATGGCGAGCCGGTTGGCGCGATCAATCGGGTGCCCGCCGAAGGTCAGGTGCGATCCAATCTGCGGGTCGGCGGGCGGGCCGAGTCCGTGGAATTGACCAAGCGAGATCTTGAAATCTGCGCCATGATCGGGCCGGAATTAAAGCGCCGTGGACTGATCTTTGTCGGCATAGACGTGATCGGGTCTTACCTGACAGAAATAAACGTCACCTCGCCCACCGGGGCACAACAGCTCAAGAGATTTGGCGGCGCAGACGCGGCGAGTTTGCTTTGGGACAGGATTGCCTTAATCAAAAATTAACCTTATTTTAAAAATCACCGAGCAATCTGCAATAGTATCAATAATTATATTCGCCTCCTGTTCGTAATTTGTTCTTGCTATGATCTGAAATATCTGCGCACCCTGTGGATAAGTGGGGGTTGTTTGCCATGGTAGCGCGAGTCGTAACGGTTGCATTTGAGGGGGTCGAGGCCCGGCGGGTCGATGTCGAGGTCCAGATGACCAGCGGCCAGCCGTTTTTCATTATTGTTGGGCTTGGCGATAAGGCGGTGGGCGAAAGTCGCGAACGGGTGCGGGCTGCTTTTGCGGGCCTGGGCCTAGCCCTGCCGGCGCGGCGGATTGTCGTCAATCTTGCACCGGCTGACCTGCCCAAGGAGGGCAGTCACTATGACCTGCCCATTGCCTTGGCCGTCATGGCCGCCATGGGGGTTGTGCCGCCCGACAGCTTGAACGGCTGGGCCGTGGTTGGCGAATTGGGGCTTGATGGTCAGATCGCGCCCATTACAGGTGCCCTGCCTGCTGCGGTCGCGGCCAATGCCATGGGACTGGGGCTGATTTGTCCAGAAGCCTCCGGTCCAGAGGCGGCCTGGGCGGGCGATGTTGCCATACTGGCCCCAAGATCCCTGATCGCCCTGATCAATCATTTTCGCGGCACTCAGGTCATGGGCGCGCCGCAGCCAGGACCCATGCTCGATGGCCCCGGCGTGCCAGACCTGAAGGACGTCAAGGGCCAGGAGGGGGGCAAGCGCGCGCTGGAAATCGCGGCGGCTGGTGGGCACAATCTATGCTTTGTCGGGCCGCCCGGCTCGGGCAAGTCGATGTTGGCCCAGCGCCTGCCAGGCTTGCTGCCGCCCCTGTCCCCGACCGAGCTTT
>JBIIZD010000029.1:0-26140 GCA_044346445.1 Caulobacteraceae bacterium | reverse complement strand
GATGATGAGCTGATCTATTAGGGCCGCTGACATGACCAAGACTGCACCACAAAAATTTGTTTTCGATACCGAGTTCTCGGAGACCGGCGAGGGGTTTGTACCTGCCCCCCGGCAAAAGCAGCTGTTTACCCGCGAAGATGTCGAGAAAATTCAGGATGAATTCTTCGCAAAAGGTCAGAAATCCGCCCTGGTCGCGGCCCAAGACCGGGTCGTTGCCGCGCAAGAAGCCTTGGCCCATGCCGAGCAATCGCGCCTGGCTGAAGATCAGTTGCGCGTGGGCGCCGAGCAAGACCGCCTGAAAGCCGAACACTACACCCAAGAAGCCGTAGAGACTCTGATTCAACACACCCAATCGGCCTTTTATGACATGGGTCAGGTCAGCCACGCGCACTGGAAACAGGCGGCAGAACTGGCCTTGGTCGCCGCAAAACAGATTGCAGGCGAGGCGTTCAAGCATTGCCCACAGGGCGCGATCCTTGCCGCAATGGATGCCTTGGCCAATGAAATCAAGGCTCAACCGCGATTGACCGTGCGTGCCGGGGCAAGCTGGGCCGATCGTTTTCAAGCCGCCCTTGACCAAAAGGCCCGCGCGCTTGGTCTGCCCTGCCAGGTTCGGGTTGTGGCAGACCCTGACCTGCCGCTCGGGGCCTTCGACTTTGATTGGGGCGATGGCCGCGCCCGATTTGATCCAGACCTAGCCGCTGAAAAGATTGGCCTTGCCTTGCGGGCGGCCCTGAACAGCGGCCCGGCCATAGCCCCCGAACCAAACCTTGTGCCTTCGCAAAACGGAACCTGATCATGGCAAGCGACACGCCCAACACCACCGAGGAACCGGCCGATTTCAACCCGATCGCCCCGGCAGACCTACCCGAACCAGCCGCCGCCATGCCGCTCGAACACTTTGGCACCAACGAACCCCTGGCGTCTGACGCCAACATTGATCACGAGGATCGCACCGCCAATGATCTGAGCACCGTGTTTGAGGTGCCGGTGAGTATTTCAGCCGTTCTGGGCCGTTCGAGCCTGTCGGTCGCGCAATTGCTCAAGCTGGGTGCCGGCAGTGTGCTGGAATTGGACCGCAAGGTGGGCGAGGCGATTGATATCTTCGTCAATAACCGGCTCGTCGCCCGCGGCGAGGTTGTGATTGTTGATGAGCGCCTGGGCGTAACCATGACGGAAATCATCAAGGATGGCGACAGCCAAAGCTAGGCCCGAGACGGGAACAGAGGATTGAAACTATGAGGCTTTTAGTCGTCGGGCGATTAAGCGGGCAATTGTCGACAGCGGTGAAAATGGCCATGGCCACGGGCGCTCGGGTTGCCCATGTGGAAACAGGCCATCAAGCCACCAATGCCTTGCGCTCCGGCCAGGGCGCGGACCTGCTTTTGGTCGATTATGACCTGGATATTGCTGCCCTGATTGCAGCCAATGAGGCAGAGCATATTCATGTTCCGGTCATAGCCTGCGGCATAGCGGCCGACCCGCGCCGCGCCGCCGATGCGATCCGGGCCGGGGCCAAGGAGTTCATCCCACTGCCGCCCGAGGCCGAACTGATCGCTGCGGTCTTGGCTGCGGTCACCGATGATGAAAGGCCAATGATTGCCAAGGATGCGGCCATGAAGGCGGTCTTGACCATGGCCGAGCAGGTTGCACCTTCCGATGCCTCAATCCTGATCACTGGCGAAAGCGGGGTCGGCAAGGAGGTGATTGCCCGCCACCTGCATCAAAAGTCGCGGCGCGCCAGTCGGCCCTTTATCTGCGTTAATTGCGCGGCCATTCCGGAAAACTTGCTGGAATCGGAACTGTTTGGTCATGAAAAAGGTGCCTTTACCGGTGCCTTGGCCCGGCGGATTGGCAAGTTCGAAGAGGCCGATGGCGGCACGCTATTGCTGGACGAAATCTCCGAAATGGATGTCCGGCTTCAGGCCAAACTCTTGCGCGCCATTCAGGAACGCGAGATTGATCGGGTCGGCGGCAGCCGCCCGGTCAAGGTCAATATCCGTATTCTCGCCACCTCAAACCGCGACCTTGCCCATGCCGTGCGCGAAGGCAGTTTTCGTGAAGACCTGCTCTATCGGCTAAACGTGATTACGCTGCACATACCGCCCCTGCGGGAGCGACCGGCCGATATTGCCGCCCTGGCCGATTATTTTGGCCGAAAATACGCCCTGGCCAATAGTTTGCCGGAACGCAGCCTGTCAAATGAGGCCCGCACAAAGCTGGCCGGGCATAGCTGGCCTGGCAATGTGCGCGAGCTTGAAAATGCCATGCACCGGGCTGTGCTCTTATCGACGGGGGCGCAGATCGATGCCTTTGCGGTTCGCCTGCCCGAGGGCGCGCGCACATCAAACCCAGCCGCCCAGGCCGCAAGTCGCGCCGCCGAGGTCATGGCCAGATCCGGCCCTGAAACCGGCGAGTTTATCGGGCAAACCGTCGCTGAGGTGGAGCAACAGTTGATCTTGGGCACACTGAACCATTGCTTTGGCAACCGCACCCACGCAGCCAATATCCTGGGCATTTCGATCCGTACCCTGCGCAATAAGCTCAAGGATTATGCCGATCTCGGCCTTGAGGTTCCAGCGCCGCAAGGGGCTGGGGCCAGCGCCGCGTGATGATCGCAAGACCCCATGGCTGACCTTGGCATCCCAACCCTTTCAACGCCCCGTCCCACACTAAAGCAGGTGGGCGGCTGGATCGCGCGCGGCGATGTGATCATGGCCCTTGGGATCGTTGGGATCATTGTCCTATTGATTTTGCCGGTCCCAGCCCTGCTGCTCGACCTGTTGCTCGCCCTATCGATTACCAGCGCCGTTCTGATCCTGATGACGGCCATATTGTTGCGCAAGCCTCTGGAGTTTACCGCCTTTCCGACTGTGCTCCTGGTCGCCACACTCTATCGATTGGCGCTGAATATCGCCTCAACCCGGCTGATCCTGGGGCACGGACATGAGGGCGTTCACGGGGCTGGCCAGATCATTGCCGCCTTCGGCAATCTGATGATGCAAGGCAATTTCGTCATTGGGGTGGTGGTCTTTATCATACTGGTGATTGTCAATTTCGTGGTCATCACCAAGGGCTCTGGCCGCATTGCCGAGGTCGCTGCGCGCTTTACCCTGGACGCCATGCCAGGCAAGCAGATGGCTATTGATGCCGACCTATCCGCAGGCATGATTGATGAGGCCACGGCCAGGACCCGCCGCAAGGAGTTGGAACAGGAATCCACCTTTTTCGGCGCCATGGACGGCGCATCAAAATTTGTTCGCGGCGATGCGATTGCGGGCCTGATCATTACCGGCATCAATATTGTCGGCGGCATATTGATCGGGGTTTTGCAGCACAACCTGCCCCTTGGCGAGGCCGCTTCAACCTATACAATCATGACCATTGGCGATGGATTGGTCAGCCAGATCCCCGCCTTGGTGATTTCGATCGCAGCGGGCTTTTTGGTGTCCAAGGCCGGTGTCGAGGGGGCCGCCGACAAGGCTCTTGTTACCCAATTGGCCACCAACCCTGTCAGTCTGGGTATAGTTTCGGCAGCCTCCGGGGTGGTCGCGCTGGTACCCGGTATGCCGATCCTGCCCTTTGCCGCCATCTCGATTGGGGCGGGGTTACTGGCTTGGCGGCGCTCACGACAAGAACAGACAAGGGTAACCAACGAGGCCGCCGCGACACCCAGCGAAGCGCGCAATGTCGAGGAGCCGATCACCAGCGCCCTGAGCATTGACGATGTCAAGATAGAGCTAGGCTATGGGCTGCTAAACCTGATCAATGATGTTGAGGGACGCCGACTGACCGACCAGATCCGCGCCCTGCGCCGGACCCTGGCCTCTGAATTTGGCTTCGTCATGCCGTCGGTGCGGATTCTTGATAATATGCGCTTGAGCAATAATGGTTATGCCATTCGCATCAAGGAGATGGAGGCAGGCTCTGGCGAGGTGCGGCTGGGGCATTTGATGGTGATGGACCCGCAAGGTGGCCAGGTCGACCTGCCCGGAGAGCATGTGCGCGAGCCAAGCTTTGGCCTGCCCGCCACCTGGATCGAAGATGGCCTGCGCGAGGAAGCCACCTTCAAGGGCTATACGATTGTTGACCCAGCCACGGTGCTGACCACCCATCTGACCGAAATTCTGAAAGAAAACATGCCCGATCTTCTGTCTTATGCAGAAGTGCAAAAACTGCTGAAAGACCTGCCTTCTGAGCAAAAAAAGCTGGTCGAAGACCTTATTCCCGGTGTGGTGAGCGCCACCACCCTTCAGCGGGTCTTGCAGGCCCTGCTGCGCGAACGTGTGTCGATCCGCGATCTGCCGGCCATACTCGAAGGCATAGGTGAAGCCAGCGCCCTGAAGGGCTCCATCATCCAGGTGGTTGAGCATGTCCGGACACGCCTAGCCAAGCAATTATGCTGGCAAAATCGCGACGAGGACGGCAATTTGCCGATCATCACCCTGTCGCCGGACTGGGAACAAACCTTTGCCGATGCCCTGATCGGACCACCCGATGATCCGCAACTAGCCTTGGCCCCCTCGAAACTTCAGGCCTTTATCGGACTGGTGCGCGAGGCGTTCGAGCGCGCAGCCGTGGCCGGTGACGCCGCCGTCCTGCTCACCAGCCCTGGCATCCGGCCGCATGTGCGCGCGATCATTGAGCGATTTCGCGGACTGACCGTCGTGCTCTCACAAAATGAAATCCATCCCCGCATCCGCTTGAAGTCCGCCGGCCAAATCGAGGCATAAACTGGGCATAGCGTGTGGATAAGCTGTGCTAAGCGCTTAGCAAACCTGGTAAAACTGGGGCAGAGATGGGCTAACCGACACGCCGGTCGAGCGAGGACAGGATGAACTCGGCCAGTCGCTCAGCCGCAGGCGGCACGGCGGTTCGTGCCCGCAGCAGCGCGATCTCCGCATCGGCTAGAACGGGCATGGGTTGCGCTAGGATGGTCAGGTCCGGCGGCACCATTTCGCGGGGCAAGACTGTGACGCCAAGCCCAGCCCTTAAGGCTGCCAACTGTCCCGACAAGGATGGGCTGGTATAGGTTGCCCGCCAGTCCCAGCCTATCTCCTCCAGCGCTGTAATGGCGCGCTTGCGATAAACACAAGGCGAAGGCGCCAGAATAAGCGATATGGCCTTGCCGGGGGTCGGGCGGCCATCCTCATCGCCAAGACCAACCCAGACCAGCGGTTCGCGCCAGACCCGCACACCAAGGTCAGGCCCAATCGGTTCGCGCTTTATCAGGGCCAAATCCAGCGACCCTTCATTCAGCCGATCCAATAGGTTTAGCGTCAAGTCACAGGTTACCGACAGGGCAATGCGCGGGTGACTGCGGGCAAACCCTCCGAGCACTTGGGGCAGATGGGTGGTGGCAAAGTCTTCGGGCGCGCCAAGACGCACCTCGCCCGCCATGAGGTCCGCCGACAGACCGGCAAGAATTTCATCATTCAGCCGCAATAACCGCCGCGCTTGCGGCAGAAAGGCAGCGCCGGCCTCGGTTAGGGTCACATGGCGCGGATTGCGCGATAGCAGATTCTGGCCAATCCGATCTTCCAATCGGCGCAATTGCAAGCTGATCGCAGACTGGGACCGCCCCATTCGCTCACTTGCCCGGGTGAAACTCTTGGCCTCAGACACGGCGACAAAGCTACGCACAAGATCCAGGTCCAGATTATCAAGCCGTGCCATGGCATCTCCTTATCATAAGAAAAACATATTACGACTATTTCTAAAATCAAACATATAAATCATTGAACCTAGCCTATAGCCCGCCCCGGGCCGGACGTTCGGTCAATCGGGGTGCCATAATGCTTGATGCTTTAACCAACGGTCTGGGCCTTGGCCTGACCAATCTCATGCAGCCTGCCGTGCTGTTTTTTGCGCTTGGCCTGATTGCCGCCCTGGTACGCTCTGACCTTGGCCTGCCCGGAACGGCCGCCAAGAACCTGTCTCTTTTCCTGATGCTCTGTATCGGTTTCAAGGGCGGCGTCGAGGCGCGCCTGCATGGACTGGACACCGGCTTTATGACCGCAGCCGCCTTGGGCTTGATCCTCAGCCTGAGCATGCCGCTGGCCGCATTCGCCCTCTTGCGCTGGTCCGGTCTGGACCGGTTGAATGCGGCCGCGACAGCCGCCTATTACGGATCGGTGTCGGTAGTTACTTTTGCCGCGGCCCAGACCTATCTGGCCAGCACAGGCATGGTCACCAATGGCTATATGTCCGCCGTCCTGGCCGTTATGGAAACACCCGCCATACTCACCGCTCTGTGGCTCGCCAGCCGCGGGGCGGTAAAGCTTAAATCCGGCGAAGCGGGCAAGGGCATTTGGAGCCATGTCTTTTTCAATGGTGCCAGCCTATTGCTGGTCGGCAGCTTTATCATTGGCATGATTACCGGCAAGCCGGGGGGTGAGAAACTGGCCATGTTTACCGGCCCGCTGTTCCAAGGGGCCTTGTGCCTGTTCCTGCTGGACCTTGGGGTGAATGTCGCCAGTTTCTGGCGCTCGGCGAACACCATACGGCCATCTGCGCTCAGCATGGCGATTATACTTCCCTTGGCGGGGGCCAGTATTGGGGCCTTGGCCGCACGCGCGCTTGGCCTGCCTTTGAATGACGCGACATTGATGGCGATCCTGGCCGGTTCCGCATCCTATATTGCCGCCCCAGCGGCCATGCGTCTGGCCCTGCCCCAGGCCGATAGCGCCGTATCCTTGACCCTAGCGCTTGGTATAAGCTTTCCGTTCAATCTGATCCTGGGCATACCGCTCTATACGATCATGGTATCGGCGCTCTATCGCTAGCAGGGTTAAACCCCGAGATTAATTGCGCCAGACATTGCGAAGACAGGCGCGCCCTGCTAGCCAATGGGCAAGAACGGTCTGTATATAAAGGGGCTTGGGGCGATCATGAGCATGCAAGGCAAGATCACGTCTAATCAGATGAAGACCGTGGCAAGGGACCTTTTGACCTTTGATCGGTTACTGACGGGTCCTGTCGTGCATCTGATCTATTGGGCCGGTCTTGGTGTGATTGGCCTGTTGGGGTTTGGCCTGGTGGGCGGAGCCATCGGTCTGACCATGCGCGACGCAACCATCGCTGGCCTCTTGATCGCCATTCCGGTTTTCGTCGGCGGCGTGCTCGTCCTGGCGGCCACGGCCCTAGTGTGGCGCGCCATTTGCGAGTTTTATGTGGCAGTGTTTCGCATTAGCGAAGATCTGCGGGCCCTGCGCCAAGCCAATACGCCTCAAGCCTCGGACGAATAGTCACGCCCGCCGCGCGACACGCGCAAGCCCACCTCGTCGAGCATGGCCATGTCTTGGCGCGCCAGTTCCCGGTCCTCGGCCAGCTTGATCGTCTGTGCCATGATCTCATATTTCTTGAGCGCTTCAAAAGCCTCGGCCAGGGCCTGCCTGACCTGCTCCTCCTCCAGATCCAGTCCCGCCAAGGTCTGGTCAAAGGCCTCCCGCTTCAAATCCACGCCCGATAGATAGGCCCTATGCGAGGCGCCAGACTCTGGATGGTTGCGCACATGCTGGGCCTCGGCATCGACCTCTTGGCTAAGCTGAGCCTGCTGAACCTGTACATCCCGTCGGCGGCCTGCAATCTCGGCAAGCTGTTTTTGCATGCCCTCGACCGTATGATTGGCGATCCGGATCAGGGACTGGGTCCAGCGGCTCATGGCCTGTCCAGACCAAGGATCTGCGCCAACTGGTCAAAGCTGGTATCCATATCCGTGACCTCGTCCTTGTCCTGGCCTAAAAAAGCTTCGAGCGCGGGATTTAGCGCGATTGCGCGGTCAATCTGGCGGTCTGCGCCCATGCGATAGGCGCCAATTCGGATCAGTTCTTCCATATTGCTATAGGCCGCCAGGGTCTGGCGCGCCTCTGTGACAATGGCGCGCTCATGCGGCATCTGACAGGCGGGCATGGTGCGGCTGATGGATTTCAGCACATTGATTGCGGGAAACCGGCCGCGCTCGGCAATCGCTCGCTCCATGACAATATGACCGTCCAGTATTCCGCGCACCGCATCGGCGATTGGCTCATTATGATCATCACCATCGACTAGAACGGTAAACAGACCGGTAATCGGCCCGCCCATTGTGCCGTCCGCAAGCCTGGCCCCAGGTCCCGCCCGCTCCAGCAGTTTGGGCAATTCGCTAAACACGGTTGGGGTATAGCCCTTTGTGGTCGGGGGCTCGCCTGCTGCCAGCCCGATCTCGCGCTGGGCCATGGCAAAGCGGGTGACCGAATCCATCAGGCACAGCACTTCCAGCCCCTGATCGCGCATGAATTCCGCCAGGGCCAAGGTCAGATAGGCCGCCTGACGCCGCTTGAGGGCAGGCTCGTCCGAGGTTGCGACCACGACAATAGCCCGCTCCAGCCCCGCCTCACCCAGGGTTTCTTCGATAAATTCGCGCACCTCGCGACCGCGTTCGCCAATCAGCCCGACCACCACAACATCGCAATCGGCCTGCCGCGCCAGCATGGACAAGAGCACCGACTTGCCCACACCCGATCCGGCAAACACGCCCAGCCTTTGGCCGCGGCAACAGGTGGTAAAGACATTCATGGCCCGCACGCCAAGGTCCAGCCGCTCGCCAACCCGGCTGCGGTCATGGGCAGCGGGCGGGGCCGCGCGCAAGGGATAGGGGATCGTGCCTTGGGGCATGGGGCCCTTGCCATCAATCGCCTCGCCAAACGCATTCACAATCCGGCCCTTCCAGGCCAGGCTTGGTCGCACGACGGCACCATCACTGAGGACATGAAACTCTGCGCCCGGGGCTACACCCTCGACCGGCCCAAACGGCATGAGCAGGGCACGGTCTTCGCGAAAGCCGACAACCTCGGCAATCAGCGGCGCGGCCTCGCCGCGTGCAATCTCAACCCGCCCGCCAATCGGCAAACGCGACAAACCGCCCCGCACCTCGATCAGCAAGCCATTGACCGAGGCCACTTGGCCATAGACCTCAAACGGGTCGACCTTTTCGATAGCAGAGATCAGGCTTTCCATGGCAATTCCCAAGACCCGCCCCTCGGTCTGCCGACAGCCAATCGACTTAAGGGCCCAAACTACAATTACACCACTTCAACATGTATCAGACTTTGGCGATTCTGATCATTACGGAACCATCATTCTCCCGGTAAAAAGAGTTCCAGTCCATACAGCTCGTCGAGACTTTCCACCCGCATATCCGCGAATCTGAAGGCCAATTGAAGGGCCTGATAGAGATCAACCCCATGAATGACCCTCCAATCGGGATCAAAGGGCACAAACCGAACCGCTGCGCCCGCCTCGGCCAAATGACTTGGCTGAAACGGTTTAGAGATTTCCAAGGTGGCTACTGCAAACCCGCTCTCGCCCTCTGGACGATATCGGTACTGAGTCGAAACCAGGGTTTCGTAGGATCGATCTACCTTTTTCACTGGGGTTCCCTTTGCCAATCAAGTTACCGCCGTTCGCATTGTGACCTGACCCCCATATCTCATTCAGCCATAACGAAAGTCCTCTCGTAATTTGAGCCTTCGTTGATGCGTTTGACAAGAGGCGTCCACGCGTAGCCTCCAGGCTGCGCAGGGCGGTCGCGGGTCTCTGCGGATAAGGCGCTGGCATAGGCCTTGGGTGTCATCCAACCAAGCTTCGAGTGCGGCAATTGTTCGTTATAGTCTCGTCGCCAGACTTCCAGCACGTTGCGGGCGTGGGGCAGTGATCGGAACAGATTCTCCTTAAACGAGCTTGAATTTAATCGGTCCGGACCAAGGATTGATACCTTGCCTCACCACCCGCACCTTGCCCTCGCGCTCCACAGAAGCGTCAAACTCAGGCACCCTCATCACCGCGCAGCGTTCATTCCCCCAGCAGAAAGAATTCCAGTTCAAACCGCTCGCTGGCGCTCGCGATGGCTGCAAGGGGTATAGGGCGTTCCAGCCTAGAAACCTGTCGCGCCTTAAGAAATAAGCTTAAGATTGTTAAAATTAACCGATCAATTTAAAAGTTTTTTCATATATTTTGATCGAATCGACTTTTTTTGTGGCAAATTTTCGCCCATCGACGCGCCTTCGTCTGACAAATCCGAGGGCAAATCCTCAACCCCAAGGTGCGACCCGCCAAAACAACTTATTAATTCTATAATTCTAACAGCACCTCTAGATGCTTTATTTTCAAAGGGTTCCAATTGAAAAATGGTTAACGAGGCCGCTTGCGACAGGCTTGCAAATCACCGTACAAACGCTTCATGGTCAATGGCCGTTAACCAAACACGGACAATTGTGGCGATAACGAATGGTTAAGGTTGCTATGTTGATAGTAATACCTATCGTTATAACATCGTTGCGGGCGGAGATGGGCGAATGCGGGTACTGCTAATTGAGGATGATAGCGCCACGGCGCAGAGCATAGAGCTGATGCTCAAGGCCGAGGGCTTTAATGTCTACACCACCGATCTGGGGGAAGAGGGCATCGATCTGGGCAAGATTTATGATTATGATCTGATCCTGCTCGATCTGAACCTTCCGGACATGTCGGGCATGGACGTGTTGCGCAATCTTCGGGTTGGCAAGATTAATACCCCCATCATGATCCTGTCGGGCTCATCGGAAATCGATACCAAGGTCAAGACCCTGGGCGGCGGTGCCGACGACTATATGACCAAACCCTTTCACAAGGACGAACTGGTCGCGCGCATCCATGCTGTGGTGCGCCGCTCCAAGGGGCATTCACAGTCTGTGATCAAGACGGGGGACATTACCGTCAATCTGGACGCCAAGACGGTCGAGGTAAACACGCTGCGGGTGCACCTGACGGGCAAGGAATACCAGATGCTGGAACTGCTCTCCCTGCGCAAGGGCACGACCTTGACCAAGGAAATGTTCCTGAACCACCTTTATGGCGGCATGGACGAGCCGGAACTGAAGATTATTGACGTGTTTATCTGCAAGCTGCGCAAGAAGCTGGCGGCGGCCGCCAATGGCGAGCACCATATAGAGACCGTATGGGGCCGCGGCTATGTGCTGCGTGACCCGCATGAGGTGCTGGAAAGCACAGCGGCCTAACCACTGGCCGCACTGGCATCCATAAAAAACCCCGCTTCACCGAGGCGGGGTTTTTCTTGGCTTGACCTTAACGGCCTAGGCGTCTTCGGGCGTCGGGCTGAGGGTCGCCGGATCGGCGGTTTCAGAAGCGCGTGGGACGCGGCGGCGGCGAACCTTGGCAGGGGCCGCTTCTTCGGTCACTTCGGTGCGGGCCTGAAGAAAGGCCGGGGCGTGGCTGGTCGAGCCATCTTCCGATCGCAGCATGGGCGAACTGACCGCCTCAACAACCGCCTGGGTCAAGGGGGTCGATTGCGGCTCGACAACCGCTAGGGGATCGCTGCGAGGCTCGTCCTGATCGCGCGGCTCAAAGCGTTCGCGCCGATCCTCGCGATAGGGGCGCTGAGGCCGCTCGCGGCGCTCTGGACGTTCACCCTGTTGGCGCTCTTGGGGCCGATCGCCCTGGACGCGCTCGGCTTGCGGGCGTTCGCCTTCACCGCCAATATCGGGCTGGCGCTGGTCGGGTTGGCGATCTTGCTGGCGATCATTACGGTCGCGACCATAGGGACGGTCCCGATCACGGCGCGGCTGATCTTGCCTTTGCTGATCATTGCGATTATGATCCTGGCGCGGCTCATAACGCTGTTCTTGGCGCTGTTCTTGGCGCTGTTCTTGGCGCTGTTCTTGGCGCTGTTCTTGGCGCTGATCCTGACGCGGTTCAGACGCGGCTACGACATCGCTGCCCTCTTGAGACTCGGCCAGTTCCTCGCCATTTTCGTCTTCGAAATCGATATCAAAGCCCGAGGCAATCGAATCACGGCCCAAAATTTCTGCCGCCGTGCGGTGCGGTTGAACCGCCCTCAAGACCCGAAAATAGTGTTCCGCGTGTTGCAGATAGTTTTCGGCCAGCACCCGATCGCCAGATGACGAGGCGTCTCGCGCCAGTTGCTGGTACTTTTCGAAGACGTGCTGAGCATGGCCGCGAATCTTGACCCCGTCTGGGCCATTGGACTCAAACGCCCGATTGGCGTTTTGCTGAGGCTTGCCGCCGCCATTGCCGCCCTGGGGTCCCCCGGGTCGGCCACGGCCGCGTTGCCGCTTCATTCCTTTGAAATCTCTCATGTTTTATTCGGTGACCTGGTTCGCCAGACGCCAAACGGCCGAGGGGTCGTTATGGGGGTCTTGGGCTGAAGCCTCTGTCGGGACGGGGGTTTCCCCTTGAATGTCCAGATTGAAAACGTGTGTGGTTCCTTGTCCCCGGCCCGCCGTCTATTGATGCCGCTTTTACCGACCGCAAGTTTGACGAGCTTAAGACGATCGAGGTGCTGAGGGGATCGACCTTCGCCGACCAGAGTCCTTCACATCGATGAATGGGTTGGAGACAATCAAGCTCTAACCAATAGACGCCGCTTTTCCAAGGAGATTTTTTTCAAGATTTTTTGTCCCCGTCACGACGCGGTTGCGATTGGCAAGGTCCTTAAGCGTCCGCACGCCCTTGGCCCCGGCATGACGCATCAAGGCCTCGACAGGCCGGGACTGGTCATAGCCGATCTCGATTGCGAACAGACCGCCCGGCTTGAGCACACGCAAGATCTCACTGGCCAGCTTGCGATAGGCATCCAGCCCGTCCTTGCCGCCGTCCAAGGCCAGGTGCGGCTCATGCTCGCGCACTTCTGGCTCCAAGGTGGCAATCACGCCTGTGGCAATATACGGCGGATTGGAAACCACCAGATCATAACGGTCATCGGGCTGACCCTGCGCCCAGTCGGCATGTAAAAACTGCGCCCGGTCGGTCAAGCCCATCAAGGCGGCGTTTTCGCGGGCAACCTCCAGGGCTGGGCTTGAAATATCGACGCCAAGACCGGTGGCCATAACCCGCTCGCTCAATATGGCCAGCAAGATCGCCCCAGAGCCAACGCCCAGATCGAGCATGTGCACAGGCAGGTCCGGCGTCAGGGTCTTGAGTACATAATCGACAATGACTTCTGTATCGGGCCGTGGTGTCAGCACATCGGGCGTGACCTTGAGCTCTATGGTCCAAAAGCCCTTGCGACCGAGAATATGACTGACCGGCTCGCGCGCGGCCCTGCGGGTCAGAAAACTGTCCAGGGTCTGGATCTGGTCAGGCGTCAAGACCCGGTAGGGATCGGTGACAATATCGGCACGCGTCGCATTGGCCGCGACCTCCAGCATCAGGCGCGCATCAATCACGGGCCCCTCAATCCCCGCCGCTTCCAGCCGCCGCCGGGCAGCGGTCCAGGCCTGAACCAGGGTAAGGCCGTCGGGGGGCAGGTCTGTGTCCGATACTGTCATCTGCCCCTCATACAGGCCTGATCCAGATTTGGGGAGGGCAAAGCGCAGGCCCCCTAGCAGGCGTCGCCTATGGCTAGGGTGCCGCCCTGAACAATCTTGGCATAGACGCCGCAATACTGATGGCCATAAGCGTCAAACAGACCCTTGACCAGATCGAGGTCACGCAGGCCGGTGTCTAGATCGACATGGGTCGCGGCACACCGGACAATTGGCTTGATCACCTCAAGCACAGCCCCGCCCAGGGTCAAGACGCGACCGGTCCAGTCCATTTCATCCCAGGCTGGCCAACCCTCAACATAAACATTACCGCGAAACCTTAAGGGATCGACCGGGGCGCCTAACCGCACCTCAAGATCGCGCACACTGGCCAGATTGATGATTGAGACATAACCGCTGCGGGAATCGGTGAAGCGGTGCTGCGCCGCGCAAGGCAAAACCCTTAAGGGACCACGAACCTCGTCGCCCAAAAACGCGGTAAGCCAGTCCGCCAGAGCCGCTAAGCCCGTCGCGGTGGACAAATCCGCAACCAAGGCGTCCATGCCGGGCCCCGTCACAGTGACGCACTGGCCCGCCTCATCAAATTGGGTGCGCACCAAGGCTAGGCTTGGCAGCTTAGCCAGGACGGTGAACTTGGTCTTGGAGACAAAGACCGGATGCTCAGGATCAAACCCAGACGGGCCGTCTTCCACCGCATAAATCCGGTCACACGGAAAATACGCGCCCGCCGTCAGGGTCGCCGCCTCTAGCCGCTCTGGCGTAAATCCCTTGATCGGATAGCGATAGAGGCTGGCAATCGTCCCGGTCATGGCCTCAACCGAATTCCTCTTCCAGCGAGGCTAGACGCTCGGCCTGGTCCTCGGCGATCAGGGCCTTGACCATCTCGTCCAGCCCCTCGCCCTCCAGCACTTTTGGCAGGGTGTAGAGGGTCAGATTGATCCTGTGATCGGTGACGCGGCCTTGCGGGAAATTATAGGTGCGGATGCGTTCAGATCGGTCGCCGCTGCCAACCTGGCTCTTGCGGCTATCGGCGCGGGCTAAGTCCAGGGCCGTGCGTTGCATGTCATAGAGCCGCGCCTTCAAGACCTTCATGGCCTTGGCCCGGTTCTGGTGCTGGGATTTTTCCGAACTGGTCACCACCACGCCGCTGGGCAGGTGGGTGATGCGCACCGCAGAATCGGTCTTGTTGACGTGCTGACCGCCAGAGCCGCTGGCCCGATAGGTATCAATGCGCAGATCGGAGTCATTGATCTCGATCTCGACATCCTCAACCTCAGGCAAGACCGCAACCGTGGCCGCAGACGTATGGATTCGCCCTTGCGCCTCTGTATCGGGCACGCGCTGCACCCGGTGGACGCCGCTTTCAAATTTCAGCCGCCCAAACACGCCGTCGCCATTGATCGAGGCAATGATTTCCTTAAAGCCGCCCGCATCGCCTTCAGACAGGGACTCAATCTCGACCCGCCAGCCCTGTAGCTGGGCATAGCGCTGATACATACGAAACAAATCGCCCGCAAACAGGGCCGCCTCGTCGCCGCCGGTTCCGGCCCGGACCTCCAAAATTGCCGAAGCGTTTTCGTCCTTGTCCTTGGGGGCAAGCAGCAGGGCCACTTCGCGCTCAAGCAAGGGCAAGCGCTCGTTCAGGGCCTGTAGCTCGTCCCTGGCCATGGCCACCATGTCGGGATCGCCAGAGGCCGCCATTTCCTCAAGCTCCGGGGCCTCGGCAAGGACCTTGGCCAGATGCTGGACGGCCTCTGCGACGGGCTTGATCTCGGCGTATTCTTTGGACAGACGCACAATCTCGGCCCCGTCCGCCGCCGCGCCCATCCGGGCCTCGATCTGGCGATAACGATCCAAGACCGCCTCTAGCTTGGCCTGTGGAAGATGCACAAAAACGCTCCAAACCGGGTCGCCGAGGCCCGAAACAATCCATCTAGGCGGCGGGGGTGTGCTTTAGCCTAAGCCGAGGGGTTTGGCCAAGGCCCCTCAGCCCTTGATCAGGGCCAAGGACCGGGCGCGATCGGCACGGGTCGGGCCATAGGTAATGACAAACAGCTCATCTGCGCCCGTATGCGCGGCCTTGTCGGCAAGCGCTTTTCGCACCGTTTCACCGTCACCAACAATGGAACGGCGCGCCACCTCGGCCAGACGCGGATCATTGCCCATTTGCGCAAGCACCGCCTGCGCGGCCTCCAGGCTGGGGAAGGTATCTTGACGGCCCTGTAGAAAGCCGAGCGCCCAAACCTGACGCGGCGCATCCAGCCTGGCCGCCTCTTGCGGTGTGTCGGCGGCAAAGGCCGAGGTGCCAACCCCGGCCCAGGGCTGATCTCGAAACGGCGAAGGCGTAAAGGCGGCGCGATAGGCATCAATCGCAGGCTTGGCATCGCTCTGGGCGATAAATTCAGCAAACACCATGCCCACGCCTGCCCGCCCTGCGAAAATAGCACTATCGACCGAGGTGCAGAGCAAAAACAGGTCTGGATGTGATGGCCCGCGCGGTTGCGCAACAATCCCCTTGGCCGGGTGCCGGTCCGGAAACGGCTCCTTGCCTGAGGAATCCAGCAGCCAAGCATTCAAAAGCGCAAAATACTGCGCAAACGCTTCCGAGCCCGCCGATCGGAGGGCCGCGCCCGTCCGCTGGTCCGCGCCCAAGGCCCGGCCAAGGCCCAGATCGATCCGCCCGGGGGCCAAGGCCTCAAGCACCAAGAACTGCTCGGCGACCTTGAGCGGCGAGTAATTGGGCAACATGACCCCGCCAGAGCCAAGACGAATGCGCTTGGTGACCTGGGTCATGGCCGCGATCAGGATTTCCGGGGCCGAGCCGCCAAACGCCTGGATCGAATGATGCTCGGCCACCCAGAACCGATCAAAGCCCAGTTCCTCGGCAATCTGGACCATGGCCACGGTCTCGCGAATGGCCTCGGCAGCGGTCATGCCGCCAATCAGAGGCGATAGGTCAAGAACGGATAAGGCGGTCATACGGGCTTTTCTCCAGCCGAGATTTCGTGTGTGCCCAAGGCATCGGCCAGTCGCATCTTGGCTGAGCCGGGCTTGAGTGGCTGCTGCTGGGTCGGGTGCGGCGCCCAGCCGGTCATGGTCATAATGTCAAAGGTCGCGCGCACCCGCCCGTCGGGGTCACTAAACCGCTCCTGATAAAGCGCCATCGCCCGGGCCAGCACGGGCCGTGACAGGGGCCGCCCGCGCCCGTCGGCCAGCGCATTGGTCTCGCCCATGCGGCGCAGATCGCCAATCAGCTTGAGCGGATGGTCATAGCGCACCATCACCCGGTCCAGATCGGCCACCGGCAAGGCAAAGCCGGCACGCTGTAACAGGCCCGCAACATCGAACGCATCCGCAAACGGAGCAATCCGCAAGGCTGCGCCACCAGTTAGGTCCGACTCGGCCTGGATCAGGCACTGGCGAAGCTCTGTCAGGGTCTGGCCGCCAAAGATCGCGCCAAGAAACAGCCCGTCCGGCTTTAAGGCCCGGCGCACCTGAATCAATGTGCCCGGCAGGTCATTGACCCAGTGCAGGGCTAGGCTGGAGACAACAAGATCAAGGCTTGCTGGCCCAAACGGCAAGGCTTCTTCATCGATCTGAAGCCTATGGCCGGGGCGCTGGCCGAGCATGGCGGCGGACAGGTCGGTTTCGATCACCATGCCAATCTTGCCGCGTGCATCGCTCTGGGCCAGGGCGCAGGCGAAGGCACCATTTCGCGACCCAAGGTCGACACATACCGGAAATTCGCGTAAAATGACCTCAAGCCGCTCAACCATATCCTTGGCGGCGCGGACTTTGAGAAAATCAGCGGCGGGAAAATCGCGCGCAGCCCGGTCCAGTCTTTGGCGGTGCAGGCGACGATCAAACAGGCGGGGTGGGGCGCTCATAGTGACAGGCCTATATCATCAAACGGCCGATATGCCATGACGGCTTGGACGCAGCGCGCATTGGACCTGCTATTTCCACCCCAAGACCATGGCGGCCAGACCGCTTTGGGGCTTGGCCTGAGCGCCGAGGCCTTTGGTCAGGTGACGTTTTTGGAAGACCCTGTCTGCGACGGCTGTGGCCTGCCTTTTGAATTTGATCAGGGAGCCGGAGCGCGTTGCGCCGCCTGTATGGCCAGGCCACGGGCCTTTGGCCGGGCTAGGGCCAGTTGCCTGTATGACGATAGCTCTCGCGATTTGATCTTGAAGTTCAAACATGCCGACCGACCCGATCTGGCCGGGCTTTTCAGCCTCTGGATCAGCCGCGCTGCCAGCCCCCTGATAGATCAGGCCGATGTGATCATACCTGTGCCATTGCACCCGTTTCGTTTATTGAAAAGGCGTTATAATCAGGCCGCTGAGCTTGCGCGGCCCTTGGCACGGCGCGCGGGCCTTGCCTATCTGGCCGACAGTCTGCAAAGGCGGCGCGACACGGCCAGCCAAGGCGGACGGTCCAGCTCTGGGCGGCAGCGCAATGTGGCGGGAGCGTTTTGGGTGCCGGACACAAAACGGGCCAATATCAAGGGCAGGCACGTGCTTTTGATCGATGATGTCCTGACCACCGGGGCAACCGCAGAGGCCTGTGCCAAGGCCTTGCTGAAAGCGGGGGCAAGGGGAGTCGATTTAGCCGTGATTGCCCGGGTGCGCGAAACGCAAAACCGTCCTATATAAACCCTAGACAGTCATTCCTTTGGAGGCCCATCATGAGCAAGGTGACGATTTACACCAAACCGTTTTGCCCCTTTTGTGGTCGCGCGCTTGCGCTCTTGACCAAGAAGGGCGTTGATTTCAAAGAGATTGAAGCGGCTACGGACCCTGCCTTGCGTCAGGAAATGATGCAAAGATCGGGCCGTTCGACCTTTCCGCAAATCTTTATCGGCGAAAAGCATGTCGGCGGCTGCGACGATCTTATGGCGCTGGAAAGCACGGGCGAGCTGGACAAGCTGCTGACCGCATGACGACAGTTTCTGTTGCCCTGATCCAGCTGCGTACGCCCACCCGCCAAGACGCCGCGCTTGCCCAGGCCATGCCCCTGATCCGGCAGGCCGCCGCCATCGGGGCGCAACTGATCATGACGCCAGAAGGCACCAACCTTTTGCAAAAGAACCGAACCGCCATGTTCGAGGCCCTTTGCCCGGCCGAGGATGATGCTTGTGTTCAGGGTTTGGCGGCCTTGGCCGGCGAGCTGAACATCTGGCTATTGATCGGATCAGCCTTGGTTTTGCGTGCGGATGGTCAGGCGGCCAATCGCAGTCTGATGATCTCGCCTGACGGCCAGATTGTCGCCGCCTATGACAAGATTCATATGTTCGATGTCGACCTGCCAACCGGCGAGCGGCACCGCGAATCCAGCGCCTATACGCCCGGCGAAGCGGCCGTAATCGCTAATCTGCCTTGGCAAAAACTTGGCCTAAGCATATGCTATGACATGCGTTTTTCTTACCTTTATCGCGCTTTAGCTCAGGCTGGCGCAGGCATGATCAGCGTTCCGGCGGCCTTTACCCGCCCTACCGGGGCGGCGCATTGGGAAGTGCTGTTGCGCGCGCGTGCGATTGAGACTGGCAGCTTTATCCTTGCACCCGCCCAAGGCGGCACACACCAGGATGGCCGCGCCACCTGGGGCCATTCGCTCATTGTCGGGCCATGGGGCGAGGTGATCGCCCAGCTTGATCATGACGAACCTGGCGTTTTGAGCGCCGTGCTGGATCTGGAAGAGATTACCAAGGCGCGATCGGCCATTCCGGCGCTTGTTCACGACCGCGCTTTTTCTGGACCCGCCGCATGATACGCTATGCTCTGATCTGCGAATATCAGCATGAGTTTGAGGGCTGGTTTGCGACCTCGTCGGATTTTGACGACCAAGAGACGCGCAGCCTGATCGCCTGCCCTAACTGCGGCTCGGTGCACGTGCGCAAAGCCATCATGGCCCCCGCTGTGGTTGGCGTCCGCGATTCCGCTTCTGCTGCCCGCGACGAGCAGGCCGAGGTGCGCCAAACCCTTGAAGCCGTTCGCGAGCATGTTGAGACCAATTTCGATGATGTCGGCGACGCCTTTGCCTCGGAGGCCCGCGCCATTCATGAGGGCCGGTCAGAGGAGCGCGGCATTTTTGGCCAGGCCTCGCCGCAGGATGTGAGGGACCTGATCGCTGACGGCGTCTCCGTACTGCCCATGCCGCCCAAACCGATTGACAAGGAAAAGCTGAACTAGGATTTGCCGACAAGGCGCGCTTAAGGCTGCAAACAAAAAATTTCATCTCAATAGGGCAATTGGTTAACTCTCTTATGGCATGCCTAGTTTGGAGCCTGGGCCTCGGCCCGCTCAAACTTGGAGATTGCCTTGTCCGTCAGCGCCGTATCGTCCTCGCTCATGCCCGCCCAAATGCCTCTGTCTGGCGGCAAATTGCCGACTCAAGGCACCCAAGCCGCCGTGCTACCGCCGCCTCCAAGAGGGGCGGGCGGCAAGGAGGAAATGGAATCGCTGCTCTCCAGCCAGGTCAAGGCCGGTCGTCTGACGGTGGATCAGGCCGATACGCTAAAAGGCTTTTTTCAAAACCTGGCGACTGAGCGTCCGCGCCCTGCAAAAGCCAAGGACGGCGGCCCAGAGCGCACAGGCGAAAAGCCTGGCGCGCCCCCATCCAATCCTGCCGCCAATCTTGTCAGCAAGTCGGTTTCCGAAGCCCTCGCCACTTTTTTGAAAAATCTGCAAGATAGCCGTGGCTCAGACCAAGATTACGGATCGGCCTCCAAGGCAGCATCCCCGCCCCTGGTCATTGACAAGACCGTCTAGGTTCAATCCACATCTAGGGATTGCGGTAGGGATTGCGGTTTGTCTTCAAACTGAGGAACCGCATCGGCGTGGCTTCAACACCCTCAAGCCCTTCCCCCTACCCCGCCTTCGCGGGGAATGCGCAAGGGGGCTAGGCCGGACGGGCGACCGTCATCATATAATTGATATCGCTATCCCCAGATTGGCTCCAGCGGCCGGTCAGGGGGTTGAAGCTGACGCCAAACGGGCCGTCCGTCTGGACCGGCTCGCCCGCCAAAAACGCCAGCAATTCTTCTGGCTTGAGAAACTTGTTCCAGTCATGCGTGCCCGCTGGCAGCCAGCGCAGAATGTATTCGGCCCCGATCTTGGCCAGGGCCAAGGCCTTGAATGTGCGGTTCAGGGTCGCCACGATCATCAGGCCGCCCGGCGCGAGTAGCCGGGCACAGGTGCGCAGATAGGCACCTGGATCGGCCACATGCTCGATCACCTCCATGTTCAAGATCACATCGAACGGCCCCGCCCCCTCCTCCAGCAAGGTCTCGGCGGTTGAACAGCGAAAACTGATCATCAAGCCCTGCTCGGCTGCATGGGTGGCCGCAGTCTTGATATTGCGCTCAGACGCATCCACAGCCGTGACCTCAAACCCAAGGCGGCACATGGGCTCGGACAAGAGCCCGCCGCCGCAGCCAATGTCCAAAAGCTTAAGGCCTGCAAAGGGCTGACGCGCGCGGCCGTCGCGGCCAAAGCGGCTGGCGACATGATCGCGGATGAACTCAAGCCTTACCGGATTGAACCTGTGCAGGGGCGCAAACTTGCCCTTTGGATCCCACCATTCGGCGGCAATACGCGAGAAACGCTCGACCTCCTGCGCATCGACGCTCCAGCCGGTAGCCTGATCGGTAGGGTTATCTTGCATGGTTTACACCGTCTTGGATTGCCGAGTGAGCGTGTCGCCGCTAGAAAGCGGGCCTTCTTGTGGGAAATGGCGGGCTAAAGCCATTCTGGCAAGACCAAGGATCAAGGAAAGGCTGGCCAAGCGTGTCGCGTCTGGTGATGAAATTCGGTGGAACCTCGGTTGCGGACCTGGAAAGGATCGCGCGCGTTGGCCGTCTTGTGGCCGCTGAGGTCGCAGCAGGCCATCAGGTGGCCGTCGTCGTCTCGGCCATGGCCGGGCAAACCAATCAACTGGTCGCCTGGACCGATGGGGCGGGCAATGCCGCCGAAGGCCTTGCGCCCTCAGATGATGACTATGATGTCGTCGTCGCCTCGGGCGAACAGGTCACAGCCGGGCTCTTGTCCATGACCTTGCGCCATATGGGCCTCAAGGCTAGGTCCTGGATGGGCTGGCAGGTGCCCTTGTTGACCGATGACGCCCATGGGCGCGCAAGGATTGATGAAATTCCGCCTGCTAATCTCGAAGCCGCATTCGCTGCGGGCGAGGTGGCGGTGATTGCTGGCTTTCAGGGCGTGACCCGCGACGGGCGCATTGCCACGCTTGGCCGCGGCGGCTCCGACACCAGCGCGGTCGCGATTGCGGCGGCGATTGGCGGCGCCTGCGATATTTATACCGATGTTGACGGCGTCTATACGACCGATCCGCGCATTGAGGGCAAGGCGCGCCGCTTGGCCAAGATCAGTTATGAAGAAATGCTGGAAATGGCCTCGCTCGGCGCAAAGGTCTTGCAGACCCGCTCTGTCGAACTGGCCATGGCCAAGAATGTGCCCTTGCGGGTTTTGTCGAGTTTTGTTGAGCCGGGCCAAGCCCCCGGCCAGGGCACCATTGTGTGCGACGAGGAGGAGATCGTGGAAAAACGTATCGTCAGCGGAGTCGCCTATAGCCGCGATGAAGCCAAGATCACCCTATTTGGCCTGCCAGACCATCCTGGCGTCTCATCAAAGATTTTTTCGCGTCTGGCCGATGCCAATGTGAATGTGGACATGATCGTCCAGTCCAGGGCCCGAACCACGGATGCGGCCAATATGGAATTCACGGTTGGCAGGCGCGATGCTGGCCGAACCATTGAGATCATGCGCGCGGCCCAGGCCGATATTGGCTTTGAAGATGTCACCCTGAATGAAGACGTGGCCAAGGTTTCGGTGATCGGGGTCGGTATGCGTAGCCATGCCGGCGTGGCCAAGACCATGTTCAGCGCCCTAGCCGAAAAAGGCGTCAATATTCAGGTCATTTCCACATCCGAAATCAAGATCAGCGTCTTGATCGATGCGGCCTATACCGAATTAGCCGTTCGGGCCTTGCATGCTGCCTATGAGTTGGACCGGGTTTAGGCTTGGCCATGGCCGCCCAGCGATCTAGCCACCGCAATGGTGGACAGATGATAAAATTTTGTGCAGCCCATGCCTGATCTTCGGCAAGTAATGGCAATTGACAAAGGCTTGCTGTACCGGTTTGCGCTTGAACACTATTTATTGGGTAAACTCTGATAAAAGGCCCTTAAGCAAGGAAGATCGCACTCAATGCCATCACAGGGTCTAGCCATCAGGGGTCCGCGCAGTCTATTGCGCCAGATCCGCGAAGCTATGGCCAGCGGTGGTCCGGCCCAGGCGCGTCTGAATATGGTCGTGCGGATCATTGCCGGATCGATGGTTGCCGAGGTGTGCTCGATCTATCTGAGGCGGGCGACCAATGATCTGGAACTGTTTGCGACCGAGGGTCTAAATCCCCAAGCCGTCCATTCGACAACCCTGAAGCCCGGCGAAGGCCTGGTTGGGGTGATTATGCGACTGGGCAGGCCACTGAACCTGTCCGACGCGCCAAATAATCCGCACTTTTCTTATCGCCCGGAAACGGGTGAAGACCCCTTTCATGCCTTTTTGGGCGTACCGCTGCTGCGCGGCGGGCGCACCATCGGGGTATTGGTGGTGCAAAACCGGACTGAGCGGGTCTATAGCGATGAAGAGGTCGAGGACCTTCAGATCATTGCCATGGTCCTTGCCGAAATGGTTACGGGCGGCGAACTGGTCGATGAAGACGAACTCCAGACCGTCGAGCTTGCGCCGCACAAACCCGAACGCCTCAAGGGCACCAAGTTTGCCGACGGGCTGGCCTTTGGCCGGGCCGTCCTGCACGAGGCCCCTGTTGCGCCCTCGCAATTGCTGTCCGATGATGTCCCAGCCGAGGAAAAGCGCCTGCGCAAAGCCGTCGTGGCCCTACAAGTCCAACTGGATCAGATGCTGGACGGCCAGCACGGGCTGGTTGGGGCCTCGTATGAGGTGCTGGAAACCTATCGCATGTTTGCCCATGACCGGGGCTGGAACCGGTCGCTGGAAGAGGCGGTCAGCTCTGGCCTAACCGCCGAGGCCGCAGTTGAGCGGGTGCGCTCCGAGCACAGGGCCAGGCTGGGCCAGGCGCGCGATCCTTATCTGCGCGAACGGTTGCACGATTTGGAAGACCTGAATGACCGGCTCTTGAGGCACCTGTCCGGCGCCGGGGCCACGGCCCGTATCCTGCCCGAGGATGCCATATTGATTGCCCGCAATTTGGGGCCTGCCGACCTGCTGGAATATGATCGCACCAAGCTCAAGGGCCTGTTGCTCGAAGAAGGCTCTTCAGCCAGCCATGCCGCCATTGTCGCGCGGGCGCTGGACATACCTTGCGTTGGTCGTCTGGTTGGGCTGCGCGATCGGCTGTCTGAGGGCGACCCGGTGATTGTCGATGCCGAAATGGGCGAGGCCTATCTTCGCCCGCGCGCCGACGTGATCGAGGCGGTCGGGGCACGGATGCAGGTGCGGGCCCTGCGGCGCGCCGAATTTGCCCTTTTGCGCAATACCCCGGCCTATACCCGCGACGGGGCCAAGATAACCTTGCTGATGAATGCCGGTCTTGCCGTCGATCTGGACATTCTCAACGAGACGGGGGCCGAAGGCATTGGCCTGTTTCGTACCGAGTTTCAATTCATGGTCGCCGAGGAATTGCCGCGCCTGGAAGCCCAGACCCAGCTTTACAAGCGCGTTATGGAAGCCTCCGAAGGCCGACCCGTGACCTTTCGCACGCTCGACCTTGGCGGCGACAAGGTCCTGCCCTATCTGGAGGCCGAGCGCGAAGACAATCCCGCTCTAGGCTGGCGAGCTGTGCGGATGGGCCTGGATCGCCCTGCCCTGCTGCGCCTGCAACTTAGAGCCTTGATTGCGGCATCCGGCGGGCAGGAATTGCGCGTCATGTTCCCACTGGTCGCCAGTGTCGAAGAGTTCCGCGCCGCCCGCGCCCTGGTCGATCACGAGATCGCATGGGCCCAGCGCCGGGGCCGCACAGCACCGGGCCTGCTGCGGGTCGGGGCCATGATCGAGGCGCCATCCCTGATCTGGCATCTGGACGCCCTATTGCCATTGACTGATTTTGTCTCGGTCGGCACCAATGATCTGATGCAGTACCTGTTTGCGGCGGACCGGGGCAATCCGCGCGTCGCGGACCGCTATGACCCCTTGTCGCCCCCGGCCTTGCGCGCGATGAAGTCTATCCAAGACGCTTGCAGAGAAAGCGGAACACCGGTTTCAGTGTGCGGCGAAATGGCCGGGCGGCCGCTCGAAGCCTTTGCTTTAATGGCCCTTGGGTTTGATCAGCTATCCATGCCGCCATCCGGTATCGGTCCTGTAAAGGCCATGGTTTTGTCCAGCGATCGTGAAGCGGCGCGCAGAGGCGTAACCAATTTACTTAAGGGATCAGCGGGATCGGTTCGCAATGAAATAGAAACCCTAGCGCGCAAGCTTTCGGTATCCATTTAACCCATTGAATAGCTAAACCTTGTCTGTTACAACTAAAGTGTTAAATGACAATTATCAAAAATGCATGCTTGGCCAAGCGATTGGCCATTTGAATAATCAGGGACACAGTCAGAAGAATGGCGCGGGACACCGGCCCGGTATCGGTAGGCTTTGACAATAGTGTCGGTCTCGGTTCCGGACATCTTGAGCAAAGTGCTCGGATAGCACTTTTTGACTCTCGGCTTTTCGATCAGGCTGAAAGCCTGGGCGAAGGCTTGATGGCTGCGCGCCAATTCTACACCCTTAGTCTGCAAGATGTCGCTGCCTTGACCAAGGTGCGCAGGGTCTATCTTGGCGCCATTGAAGACATGAAGTTCGACCTTCTCCCGTCACGCGCCTTTGCCCAAGGTTATGTGCGCGCCTATGCTCAAGCCCTGGGTCTGGATGAGGGCAAGGCGCTGGCGCGGTTCCGCGCAGAAGTGCCCGATGAGAATGATAGCTTTGAAGGCCCCTCCGGAATTGATCAACAATCCGCGCCGCAGATCCGCCTGATTGCGGGCATTGTCTTGGGGTTGTTTGTCGCCGTTCTGGTCTGGAACATCATTCAGCGCAGCGTGCAGGATCACGGCGCAGCATCGGCCATGGTGCCCGATATTGAACAGGCTGCCTCTGGCCTGCCTGCGAATATGCGGCCAGCCCATCTGGGCCAGGCCGGTGCGGTGGCGATTGGTGCGCCCATGCCCGCCCCGACGGAATCGACCCTGCCGACCGCCTATGTCACACCTGGCCTTGCCGAGGCCACGGCGGCTGGCGGCTCGGTTGACGGGGCCCAGTCTGCCGCCATGGCTGCAGGTGGCCCAAGCGCACAGCCCGTGGCCGCATCCAGCACCCCTACCGGCCCGTTCAGCCCCAGAGGCACCGTCTATGGCGCGCCGGCTCAGCAGTCGATGGTCACCTTGCAAGCCAAGCGCGGGGCCTCGGTCGTTATCCGCGGGGCCAATGGCACAGTCTATTTTGCCAAGCAATTGGCAGCGGGCGAGGCCTATCGCGCGCCTCTCACGGCAGGCCTGACCGTCGATGTGTCAGACCCGGCCGCCTTTGATGTCTATGCCAATGGCGTGCTCACCACGCCTCTGGCCACGGCCCTGACCCCCCTGTCACGCATTGGCGGCTCGTAATCGGCGCTAATGGCGTGTCGGGACTTGGGTTTTCACCCAAATAGCCCTAGGTTAGGGGTCGTCATGAGTACACACGATCACACGCCCCCCGCTGACGGCCTGGCCCATGTTCGCCCTTGGCGGATGATTCAAAGGCGGGTCTCGCGCAAGATCAAGGTTGGCTCGGTCGAGG
>JBIIZD010000113.1:0-7210 GCA_044346445.1 Caulobacteraceae bacterium | reverse complement strand
GCCAGACAATATCGATATCCGAGGCGCGGATGGCCATGCCTTCTTCGAGAATCTTGGCCCCTTCATTGATCATTGGATAGACGCAGCGCTCCAGGATTTCCTCGTCGCTAATGGCGCGGCGATTAATCCCCTTCTTGGCCGCGAAATCGAGAATGATCTGCTCGACCACGGGCGAGGGGACCGCATTGCGGTTTTCGTCATAATCATAAATGCCCGCCCCGGTCTTTTGGCCGCGACGATCCATTTCGCAGAGAATTTCGCGGATGGTCGAGGAGGAGGTGGCCTCTTTGGACCAGCCAATATCAAGACCGGCCAGATCGCTCATGGCAAACGGGCCCATGGGGAAGCCAAAATCATAAAGCACCCGGTCGATGTCCCAGGGCATGGCCCCTTCCAGGATCAGTTTTTGCGCCTCACGCTGGCGCTGGGACAAGATGCGGTTGCCGACAAAGCCGGGGCAGACCCCGACCAGGGTGGCGACCTTGCCAATCTTTTTGGCGATCTGCATCGAGGTGGCAATCACCGGCTTTGAGGTCTTGGCCCCGCGCACGATTTCCAATAGCCGCATGACATTGGCGGGCGAGAAGAAGTGCAGGCCAATCACCGATTCCGGACGGCTGGTGGCGGCGGCAATCTCATTGACGTCCAGATAGGAGGTGTTGGAGGCCAGTATGGCCCCGGCCTTGGCAATCTTGTCCAGACGGCCAAACACGTCCTTCTTGATGTCCATATTTTCAAAAATGGCCTCAATGATCAGGTCGCAATCGGCTAGGTCTTCGAGCGCCAGGCTGCCGGTCAAGAGGCCCATGCGGGTTTCGACATCATCCTGGGTCAGACGGCCCTTTTTGGCGGTGTTTTCATAATTCTTGCGGATGGTGGCAATGCCGCGATCCAGAGCGGCCTGCTGGGTCTCGACCATGGTGACCGCAAAGCCTGCGCTCAGAAAGTTCATCGAAATGCCGCCGCCCATGGTGCCAGCGCCAATCACGCCGACCTTTTTGACGGGCAGGGGCGCAATATCGTCGCCGACATCTGGGATCTTGGCGGCTTGGCGTTCGGCAAAGAACACATAGCGCTGGGCGGCTGACTGGCTGCCGGTCATCAGCTCGACAAACAGTTTGCGCTCAACCGCAATCCCTTCGTCAAAGGGCAGGTTCACCGCCGCCTCAATGCATTTGATATTGCTTTCTGGGGCCATAAAGCCGCGGAACTTGCGGGCATTGGCCTTGCGGAACTCGGCAAACAGGGCCGGATTCTTGCGGTCGGCCTGGACCTTGTCTTCCAGATCGCGCACGCGTTTTAGCGGGCGGTTCTCGGCAATCACCTTGCGGGCAAAGGCAATGGCAGTTGCACGCAAGGTGCCTTCTTCAGCCAATTCATCGACCAGGCCCATGGCAAGGCAGGCCTTGGCCCCGACATGCTGGCCCGTGGTCATCATTTCCAGCGCCTTGGCGGCCCCGACAATGCGCGGCAAGCGCTGGGTGCCGCCAGCGCCGGGTAGCAGGCCCAGATTAACCTCTGGCAGGCCGCACTTGGCCGAGGGCACAGCCAGGCGGTAATGGCAGGTCAAGGCCACTTCCAGCCCGCCGCCCAGGGCCGTGCCATGAATGGCGGCAATCACCGGCTTGGTGGCGTTTTCGATAATGTCCTGGACCTCAAACAGGCTTGGCCCCACGGGTGCGCGGCCAAATTCGGTAATATCGGCCCCGGCAATAAAGGTGCGCCCTTCGCAGATCAGCACGACAGACTTGACCGCCGGATCGGTCAGGGCGGCCTTAATGCCCAATACAATGCCTTCGCGCACGGGTGCGGACAGGGCATTTACCGGCGGCGAATTGAGGGTAATGACGCCAACATCGCCTTCCAGGCTAATTGTGGTAACGGCATTGAGGGTCTTTGGCTCTGCAGACATGGACGTTTTCCCTTGATTGGCGTGTTTGGTCTTGCGCATTCAAACACCTGTTGGGATGAGTGATAACAGCGCGGTTCGGCCAAGGCTAGATCGCTATCACGGGTCAGGCTGTTTTGAGGAATTTGACACATGCATATCAAGGATAAGGTGGTCATTGTCACCGGCGGGGCCAATGGCATTGGCGAGGCCATGGCCAGGCGTTTCCATGCCGATGGCGCCAAGGCCGTCGTAATCGCCGACCGCGATCTTGACCGCGCAAGGCTGGTCGCTGCCGATATTGGCGGTCTGGCCGTGGCCTGTGATGTCTCGGTCGAGGCCGATATCCAAAACCTGATCGCCACGGCCAAGGCGGCCTATGGTCCGATTGATCTGTTTTGTTCCAATGCCGGCATAGCCGATGGCGATCCTGATCCCAATAATGCCGCCTCGTCCAGCAATGCATCCTGGGAGCGCAGCTGGGGCGTCAATGTCATGGCCCATATCTATGCGGCGCGCGCGCTCCTGCCCGACTGGGTGGCCAGGGGTGAGGGCTATTTCCTCAATACGGTATCAGCCGCCGGACTTCTGTCCCAGATTGGCAGCGCAACCTATTCGGTGACCAAGCATGCGGCGATTGGCTGGGCGGAAAACCTGGCCCTGAACCACAAGGATCACGGCATAAAGGTCTCGGTGCTTTGCCCGCAAGGCGTTGATACCAATCTGTTGCGCGCAGGGCCTGAGGGGCCGCAAAACCTAGACGGCGTCTTGACGCCAGAGGCGGTGGCAGAATCGGTCATGCAGGGGCTGGAGGCCGAGACCTTCTTAATCCTGCCTCATCCCATGGTGCTGAACTATATGCGCAATAAGACGGGTGACTATGACCGCTGGATTGGCGGCATGGCCAAACTGCGCCGCGCCATCATGGCCAGCCGCGCCTAGGCCATAACCGCTTGGGCTAGGGCCGCGCCGGAGCGATAGGCAAATTCTATGCGCGGCCCAAGGCGCCAGTCGCCGCAGACCCCAAGCCCCAGGTCTTCAGATAGGCCAAAACCGGTGGCCGCCGGGGTCTCGATCTGGGCATAGCGCCAGCGGTGGGCGGCCAGCGCGATTGGTGTGGGCAGCTCGGCATGGCTGGCGAGTGCGTCTAGCAGCATCTGGGCGACCGCCTCTTGCGGGGCTTCCAGATGGGCGCGCGACCAGTCTGGTGAGCCGTGCAATATCCAGGCCTCTGGCCCGGGTCGGCCCGGCTTTGAATTCTCCCGCGCCATCCAGCGGATCGGGCCGGTCTCTAGCCGCGCGCCATCAAAGACGGTTTCGATGGGGCGATCAAACACGGCCATGGCCGCCCAGCAGGGCGCGCTTTTCACGGCATCGGCCTCAGCGGCCATATCTGGCACCCAAGGACCGATCAGGGCGGCGGTCTGTTCGGCGGGCACGGCAATCAGCACCAGATCAAATGGGCCTGCGATCGCATCATCGCTAAAGCGCAATTGCCAGGCCTTGGGCGCGCCCTCAATGGCTGTGACCTGAGCGCCGAAGGTGACGTTAAGTCCGGCCAGATGGGCCTTGACCACGCTGCTCATGCCGCCAACCCCGCAAAAGCGGGTATCGCCGCCTAGCGGGTCTGCCTTGCCGTCTGCACCAATCTTGACCAGATGGCCAGTCCAGGGCGCGCAGGCCCCGGCGCGTGTCCAGTCCTGTACCTGATCGATAAAGCCTGGGCTGCGGGCGGTGAAAAACTGAGCGCCGTGATCAAACCGCACCTGGCCCAGCGCGGTCTCGACCCGGCGTGTGCTCATGCGTCCGCCGGGGCCGCGGCCCTTGTCAAACAGGCTAACCGTATGCCCAGCCGCCACCAGCTTTTGCGCCGCCGTTGCCCCGCTAAGGCCCGCCCCAATGATCGCAATACTGGACATCTGGTTTTCCTCTTGACCGACACGCAGACCTATAGCGCAAACCGGTCCGGTCAAGGGCGGATGTTTATATGGGCTTTATTACAGATTTTTCATATATTACGAAATATTCATTTCATTAAATTCAAGTCATTACAGCCATTTAACGTGTAATATAAGCGCAAATTTTATATTGGTTTGTTTATCGGAGCCGGTGAGCGGCTCTTAACAAACAAGGAGATTGAGTTATGTCAAACATTGTCCGTTTTACGAGCGCTATTGCCAGCCTTTGCTTGGCAGCATTGCCAGTTGTTGCTTTGGCAACCAGTGTTCATGCAGCGCCTGCTGCGGTGACGGTCAAGATTGGCGACCTCAATCTGACGCGCCCCGATCAGGCCGCTGAGCTTCAAGTGCGGATCAAAAAGGTGACCAAGGCCTTTTGTGACCGCGGTAGCCCGGCCGCCGATATTGGCGCACGCCTGGCCTGCGAGCGTGCGGTCAAGGAAGAGGTCATGGCCAAACTGTCTGATAATCAGCGCCAAGACCTGCGCATTGCAGCGGCCGCCATGCTGGCCAGCGCCAATTAGGACTGACGGTCTAACGCCAGCGCGCATGGTCTGCGCTGGCGGCCCTCGGCCCCTGGCTCTGCGGTCAGTTTGCGCATGATGATTGAGTTTGAAGCGCTAGTCCTTTAGACACTAGGCCATGCAAAACGCCTCCTCCGCCCAAGCCCGCAATGCCAAGACCTGGCCCTTTGAACAGGCCAGAGCCCTCTTGGCGCGGCTGATCCGCACCCGCCTAGCTTCAAGCGAAGAGCGCGATCTGGCCAATGTTTTGGTTATGGCGGGCAGGTTTGAGGAACTGGTCCAGACCTATGCGGCGTTCAAAAGCCCAGTGATTTTTGAAACCGGCTATGGCCCGTCTGGCCTGCCGCATATTGGCACTTTTGGCGAGGTGGCGCGCACGACCATGGTGCGGGCGGCGTTCCGCGCCCTGACCGATGATGTCATCCCAACCCGCCTGATCTGTTTTTCCGATGATATGGACGGGCTGCGCAAGGTGCCGGACAATATCGAGAACAAGGCCGTGCTTGAGGCCGATCTGCACAAGCCCCTGACCGTGGTGCGCGATCCGTTTGGGCTCTATCCCAGTTTTGGCGAGCACAATAATGCGCGGCTGCGCGCCTTTTTGGACGGGTTTGGCTTTGAATATGAGTTTACCTCCTCGACAGAATGCTATCGCTCCGGCCGGTTTGACGTGGCCCTGCTGAGCGCGCTGGCGCATTATGACGATATCCAAAAGGTCATGTTGCCAACCCTTGGCGAAGAGCGCCGGGCCACCTATTCGCCCTTCCTGCCGATCAGCCCCACGACCGGCAAGGTGCTTCAGGTCCCAACCCTGGAGCGGCATGTCGATCGCGGCACCATCGTGTTTGCTGATGAGGACGGCACCTTGACCGAGGTTCCCGTCACCGGCGGCGCGGTCAAGATGCAGTGGAAGCCGGACTGGGCCATGCGCTGGGCGGCGCTGGGCGTGGACTATGAAATGGCCGGCAAGGACCTGATCGATTCGGTGCGGGTCTCTAACCAGATCTGCAAGATCCTTGGCGGGGTGCCGCCGGAAGGCTTTAATTACGAGCTCTTCCTTGATCAGGACGGCCAAAAGATTTCCAAGTCCAAGGGCAATGGTCTGACCATGGAGGACTGGCTGCGTTATGGCACGCCGCAAAGCCTGTCCTATTACATGTTCCAGTCGCCCAAATCGGCCAAGCGCCTGTTCTTTGACGTCATCCCCAAGGCGACGGATGAGTATCTGCAACAGCTCGATGCCTATCAGGGTCAGGACGCGGCCAAGCAGATCGATAATCCGGTCTGGCATGTGCATACGGGCAGGCCGCCGCAATATGGCTCGCCGGTCAGTTTTAGCTTGTTGCTTAATCTGGTTTCGGCGGCCAATGCCTCGGACAAGGCCATTCTTTGGGGCTTTTTATCGCGCTATATCCCCGGTGCGACGCCGCAGAGCCAGCCCCTGCTCGATCAGTTGGCCGGGTATGCGATCAATTATTACGAAGACTTTGTGCGGCCCCACAAGGCCTTCCGCGCGCCCGATAGCCGCGAACGCGGGGCGATGGAGGATCTGGCCGACCGCCTGCGCGATCTGCCCGCTGGCTGCACCGATGCCGAACTGATCCAAAATGAGGTCTATGCCGCGGGCAAGGATGCGGGGTTTGAACCCCTACGCGGCTGGTTTGTCGCGCTTTATGAGGTCTTGCTCGGTCAAAGCCAGGGACCAAGATTTGGCTCGTTTGCCGCAATTTTCGGCCTGGAGCGGACGATTGCCCTGATTGAGAGCGGACTGAGGGGTGAGTTGGCTTAAAAGCCCCCTCCACCGCTTCGCGGTCCCCCTCCCCCAAGGGGGGAGGATTAAGGCGTGCTAAATCTTCCCCCCTTGGGGGAAGTACCGGCGAAGCCGGGGAAGGGGGCCTCTAGCCCTCGTCTTCCTTGAACTGATCGTGATGGCGGATGACCTCTTTGATCACAAAGGCCAGGAATTTTTCGGCAAAATCGGGATCGAGATTGGCACCTTCTGCAAGCTTGCGCAGGCGCTGGACCTGAGCTTCCTCGCGGGCGGGGTCTGCGCTGGGAAGATTGAGCTGCGCCTTAAGCTTGCCGACCCTCTGGGTGCATTTGAACCGTTCGGACAGCATATGGATCAGGGCGGCATCAATGTTATCAATACTGTTACGCAGGGTCAGAAGCTCTGGCGGCACGGCGGCGGCTTGATCAGTCATGAGGCAATCCTAGCTTACCCCGATGGGCGGGGTCAGATTTGATCTTGGCAGACCTTGGCCATGGTTGAAAAGCCATCATGACCCGATCAAGATGGGTTTCGTGACGGCAAATGCCCAGCGGGGAGCTTAGAGTCCATGGATAGGCGCAGCTTTGTTTCGGGATTGGCCGCATCGCCCATGGCCGGGCAAGGTCGGCCATCAGAAAGGCTGGAGCGGTTAATTGCCGGCAGCGATGCTCCGCCCCTGATCGGTGCAGGCCTGATCGCGCGCCGCGCCAATGGCCAGGTGGCTTTTGCGGGCACGGCAGGGGCCAGCCTGCGCGGCGCGGCGATGAAGCCATTTGAGCTGGACAGCCCGTTTCGCGTGGCCTCGGTCTCAAAAATGGTCGCAGCCGCTGGCCTTATGCAACTGGTTGATCAGGGCAGGCTCGATCTGGACCAGGATGTGTCTGGCCCGCTTGGCTTTAGCCTTCGCCACCCCGCATGGCCAGATAAGGCTATTACGGCGCGCATGCTCTTGTCCCATACCAGCGGCCTGCGCAATGGCCCCAACTATCCGGTACCCCTGGGACATAAGGTGGCCGATGTGCTCTTGCCCGGCACGCCTGCCTTTGCCGATGGGGCATGGTGGAGCCCG
>JBIIZD010000112.1:0-7220 GCA_044346445.1 Caulobacteraceae bacterium | reverse complement strand
CACGCTTGCTGACTCCCACTTTTTACCTGTTACTACAATCTCCTCAACATTATCATAGTATCCCCCCGTCACCATCGCCATTTCTTCTAGCGTCATCTCTCTCATGATCGTTTCCTCTCTCTTCTAAACCGGACGCCCAATGCGCCGCTTATGTCCCTGCCCGCTTTTGTGCAGCGAGCAGGGGATCCAATAGCCAGGCCAAGAAACTGCGGTCTTCCAGCACCAGGTCCGCGGTCAGGCGCATGCCAGGGCTTAGGGGCCAGTCGCGGCCATAGGCGGTCTGGTTGCTGGACAAAAGCGAGACACGGACCCGGTACAGGGCTTCGCGGGTTTCAATGGGCACAGGCAAGTCACTGGGATTGGTTGGGGCGCGGGCCACGGACGTGACCACCCCCTTGCCGACCCCGAAAACCGTATAGGGAAAGGCGTCATACATCAGCCGCACGCTCTGGCCCGGCCGGACAAAGCCGATGGCGCGCGACGGGGCCCAAAGTTCGGCCTCCAGACGGCCCAGGTGGCGCGGGTCCTTGTCGGCAAGGACGATAGCCAATGTGCGACCAGGCTCCGCCGTTGCGCCCTGACGGGCTTGCAGGGCCGCGACAATGCCGTCTTGGGGCGCGACCAGGACCGCGCCGCGGCTAGCCTCGGCATTGGTCTGTTTTTCCTGGTAACGCGCGCGATTGGCCACGGCATCGGCGCGGTCGGCGGCAGCCTGGGCCGATTGCCGCGCCATAGAGGCTTCAAGCTGGGCGATGCGGCTTTGCGCACCATCACGCTCACGCTCATACTGGCTAAGGGCTTGTTCGCCCGCCAAGAGGGCGTCCTGCCTTTGACGCAAGGTCAGTGCCGCCATTAATCCCTTTTCAGTCAAGGTCTGCGCCGCAGCAACTGTCTGACGCTGAAGCTCATTACGCCGGGCCTGCAAGGTCATGGCGTATTCAAGACGCCTTACATCAGCCAAAAGTCCGCGCTTTTGGGTGGCAATCTCGACGGCTTGGCGATCATGAACCTGCTCGCGGGCGGCGGCACTGTCCTCAAAGGCTGCGATTTCCCGCGTCAGATTGGCAAAAGCTTGGTCGGACAAAGCACCGCCGGACTGTAAGGTTGGATCATAGGACACATCAATCAGACGCTGTCCGGCCATGACGCGCTGGCCGTCCTGAACCCAGACGCGGCTGATAATTCCCGATCTTTGCGCAAGTATCCGCACCGCCCCTTCAGCCGGGGTGATAAGGCCAATAACAGTTTCCTTTCGCGCATAATGGGCGGTCCCCAAAAAGGCGACAACGGCAATCACCAGAGCAGCCATAAAGCAAAGCAACATCCAACTGGCAGGACCCAGCGGCCTTACCGGTGATCCCGTCCGGTCGCGGGCGGCGGCCATGGCCTCTGGCCGGAAAAAGTCAGAGGGGTTTGGGCCGGCTCGGCGGCTCGGCGGCTCATCCAGCAGTTTGGTCTGTTGTGACATGACCAGCCCCACAATTATCGGTCGAGCCTCCTACGGTTGCTTTTATCTGTCAAACACTTTAACGGATATGATGACTATCTTATTACATAGCCGCTCAATTCTTGCGGTCAGGGCTCCGCAAAAATAGCAACTGACCGCTCTGTATATCTGTGTTAAAACCGACCAGTTCAACCGACCAATCGCTTTGAGGTTCGCCATGCGTGAAGTTCAGTCTTCGGACGCCAAGACCCATTTGACACAGCTCCTAACCGACGTCGAACGGGGCGAAACCATTGTCATTACGCGTCATGGCCGCCCGATTGCCCGGCTTGTGCCAGAGCTTGATCAAAGGGCTGAAGCCATTCAGCGGACCATGGATCAGATCAAGGCACTGCGGGCGACCATGCCCGATATCAGCTTGAATGAAATGCTCGAGGCGCGGCACGAAGGGCATCGGTACTAGTGCGCTTTGTTGTCGATGCGTCGGTTGCGGCTTGCTGGCTGCTACCGGACGAAAGCCATCATCGCGCCGATCCCGCCTTTGATCGATTTCCGAACGACACCGCGCTTGCGCCAAGCCTTTGGTGGTTCGAGATGCGCAATATCATGTTATCGAGCGAGCGACGTGGGCGATTGAAGCCGACAGTAACTGAGCAGCTCCTGTTCCTGTTAAGCAATCTGCCTATTCATATAGACCGCCACCCCAATGAGACGGACCTAATGACCTTAGCCCGTCGCCATAAGCTCACTGCCTATGATGCTGCCTATCTCGAACTGGCCCTTCGTGAGGGACTGGCCTTAGCTACATTAGACGCCGCCTTGATCCAGGCCGCAAAGGCCGAGGGCGTTGAACTGATCGGTGAACCGGCCTGATCCTCCCCCCGCCCTTGCCTTGCCTGCGCAAACCGCGTACATACCGCCGCTTGTTGAAAGACGGTCTCGCTTGGTTTTGTTTGATCTTGGGTATTCAGCCCGGACGCCTTGCTTTTGATCCATCGTTTGCATCGCTGCTTCCGGCGATGAAAACGCCGTCTTTCTTTCGGAAGAAGGATGCCTATGGCTTTTTACGAACACGTGGTCATTTCGCGGCAGGATATCTCGCCGCAACAGGCCGAAGCGCTCAATGACACCTTAAAAGCTCTGATCGAAGAAGGCGGCGGTACCGTTGCCAAGATCGAGTATTGGGGTCTGCGCAACCTCACCTATCGGGTGAAGAAGAACCGCAAGGGTCACTATTCCCTGCTTGGCATCGATGCGCCTGCCGCAGCGGTCAAGGAGATGGAACGTCAGCTGTCGATCAATGAAGACGTCTTGCGCTTCATGACCGTCCGCGTCGAAGAGCTGGATATGGAGCTTTCGCCCGTCCTGGCCCGCCGCGACCGTGGTGACCGGCCTGAGCGCGGCGATCGTCCCGAGCGGGGCGACCGTCCTGAGCGCGAAGACCGCGCCAGCTTTGATGACAATCTGTTAGAAGGATAAGAGGGTCATGACCGATACGACCGCTCCGGAATCCGCCGCTGCTGCTGGCGGGGCCCGCCGCCCCTTCTTCCGTCGCCGCAAGGTTTGCCCCTTCTCGGGCGCTGGCGCACCGAAGATCGATTATAAGGACGTCAAGCTCCTGCAACGCTATATCTCTGAGCGTGGCAAGATTGTCCCGTCGCGCATCACTGCGGTGTCGGCCAAGAAGCAACGCGAACTGGCCAAGGCCATCAAGCGCGCCCGCTTTCTGGCTCTGCTCCCCTACGTCGTGAAGTAAGGAGAGCCCCCGATGAAAGTTATCCTGCTCGAACGTGTTGACCGCCTTGGTGGTCTGGGTGACGTGGTTACGGTGAAGGACGGGTTTGCCCGTAACTTCCTCCTGCCCCGCTCCAAGGCCCTGCGCGCCAATTCTGCCAATCTCAAGGTCTTTGACGCCCAGCGCGCCGAGATCGAGGCCCGCAATGTCCGCAATCGTGAAGCCTCCGAAGTCGCCGGCGCCAAGCTGGACGGCACCACCTATGTCCTGATCCGTCAGGCGGGTGAAACCGGCCAGCTTTACGGTTCGGTTACCGGACGCGATGTTGCCGATGCCATTGCCGCTGAAGGCGGCAAGGTTGAGCGCGCCATGGTGGTTCTGGACAAGCCGATCAAGGCGCTGGGTGTCCATGCGGTCACTGTGCGTCTGCACGCCGAAGTCTCCATCACCGTAAAGGTCAATATTGCCCGCTCGGTCGATGAGGCTGAACGTCAAGCCAAGGGTGAAGACGTCGTCAGCGCCCAGTACGAAGAAGACAAGGCCCTGGCGGCCGAAGCGGCTTCGGACATGGCTGAAGGCGGCGCTGGCTCTGCTGGCAATGATCGCGACTATATGTAGGCCTTCAAACCGTCCTTACGGCTTGAACCAGAACGGCGCGGGAACCTCTCCCGCGCCGTTTTTGTTTTGTCGGTTGGCACAAAACTGTCACGGAACATACACAGACCAGAGGAAATCTGTGGGCAATTGCAAACCATGCCTCTACGTCAGGCCAAGCCGGGTTTAAGCTGGACAAATGACCATTGTCCCAGCCCTTGATCTTCGCGGCCCGCAATCTGGCGATCCGATTCCGGCGCATGTTCCAGCCAATATAGAGGCCGAGCAGGCCCTGCTTGGCGCGCTCCTATACGATAATGCCGCCTATGAACGCCTGAGCGACCTATTGCAGGGACGGCACTTTTTCGAGCCCTTCCATCAGCGGCTCTATAGCGCCATTGAAGACCATATTCGCAAGGGCCAGCTGGCCGAACCAATTGTGCTTATGGAGCGGTTCAAACGCGATCCGGCATTTGAAGACCTAGGCGGCCTGCGCTATCTGGCCGATCTGGTCGATCGTGCGCCGCCAGCGGCCAATGCGCCGGAATATGGCCGGGTGGTCTATGACCTGGCCCTGCGCCGCGACCTGATCCGGATTGGCGGCGAGATCGCGGCGGCAGCCTCTGGCGACGGTGACCGCAGCGCCCGCGACCATATCGAGTCCGCTGAGCAACAGCTCTATACTCTGGCCGAAACGGGTACCACCTCGACGGGCTTTGTTGATTTTTCCGACGCCCTGCGCGGCGCTGTGACCATGGCCGCCGAGGCCTATGGCCGTGATGGCGGGTTGTCTGGCATATCCACTGGCCTGATGGACCTGGACAAGCAATTAGGCGGCCTGCATCCGTCGGACCTGCTGATCCTTGCCGGCCGCCCCTCCATGGGTAAGACGGCGCTGGCCACCAATATCGCCTTTAACATCGCCAAGGCCTATGCCTGGGAGCCGCAACCCGATGGCAGTCGCAAGACGGTCAATGGCGGTATTGTGGCGTTTTTCTCGCTGGAAATGTCGGCTGAGCAGCTTTCCATGCGGATATTAGCCGATGCCTCGGGCGTCTCGTCCGACCGGTTGCGCAAGGGCGAGATTGACGCCTCCGAATTTGGCCGGGTCCGCGATGCGGCAATCGAGATCCAAGAAGCGCCGCTCTATATCGATGCTACAGGCGGGCTAAGCATTTCCAAGCTGGCGGCCCGCGCCCGGCGGCTCAAGCGCCAGCATGGGCTGGACCTGGTGGTGGTCGACTATTTGCAGCTGGTTACTGCGGGCGAGGGCACGCGCTCTGAAGGCCGGGTCCAGGAGGTCAGCCAGATCACTATGGGCCTGAAATCCCTGGCCAAGGAGCTGGGCGTTCCAGTGATTGCCCTGTCGCAGCTATCGCGTCAGGTGGAACAGCGCGAAGACAAGCGGCCGCAATTGTCCGACCTGCGTGAATCGGGTTCGATTGAACAAGACGCCGACGCCGTCATGTTCGTCTATCGCGAGTCCTATTATCTCAGCCGCACCGAGCCACGCACCGGCACGCCAGAGCACCTGGCCTGGCAAGAAGAGCTGGACCAGATCAATAACCTGGCCGAGGTCATCATCGGCAAACAGCGCCATGGCCCGATCGGCACGGTCAAGCTGCACTTCAATGCCGACCTAACCAAGTTCGGCAACCTGGCCCGCGAAGGCCGCTTCGAGGTAAGGTAGAGCCCGCTACCCCCGCTTGGCGGGTACTTCCCCCCGCGAAGGCGGGGGGCTAGCTGGCTTTTCACATCGAAAACATGGTCGAAGTCGCCAAAATGTCGTTCTATTGTCGCGGTCGTGTCCGGGTCCTGACGTGTTCGCCCATCCCGCTTTCGGGCCATGTCAGGGCATTCGAAAGGAATGGGTGATGCTTATTCAAAAACTCAGACTTCAACGCGGCTGGTCTCAAGAACAATTAGGCGAGATCAGTGGCCTAAGCCCTCGGACCATACAAAGGCTAGAACGGGGTCAACCGGCCAGTCTGGAGTCCCTAAAAGCGCTCGCCTCGGCTTTCGAAATTGACCTAGAGCAACTTCAGGAGCCCGTTATGGACACAACACAGACCCAAAACCTGTCAACACGCGATGTTCAAGACCCCAATGAGCGCCGTGCCCTCGCCCGCGTCCGCAAGCTGAAACGCTTCTACCTGCATGTTATGCAATATGTTTTGGTCATATCTTTTCTGTTCGCCATAAATCTTATGACCTATCCGAAATTTCTGTGGGCAGTGTTTCCGGCCCTGGGTTGGGGTGTTGGCCTAATGATGCATGGCCTATCGATCTGGAGCCATTCACCGCTGTTTGGCGCCAAATGGGAAAGGCGGCAGGTCGAGAAGTATCTGGGCCGCAAGCTTTAGGGCACATCGGCCCCCTTCCCCCTTCCGCCTTCCCCGCGAAGGCGGGGACCCAGACCGCTTGGCTCGGCCTTTGGTCCATCATCTGGATCCCCGCCTTCGCGGGGAAGGCGGGGGCAGGTCAGAGGCTCGCACCCTATGCCCTTGCCTATCACACCAAACCAGTCTAGGGCATTGCACCATCACTCGCTAAAGCCCGACGCCCTATGCCCAACGACCCCTTTCATGCCATTCTAACCATCGATCTCGATGCCTTGGCCCAGAACTATCACACCCTGACCAAGGTTGCGGGCGGGGCTGAGGTCGTGCCGGTGGTCAAGGCCGATGCTTATGGCCTGGGGGCGGTGGCGGTCGGTCGCCGCCTCTGGGCCGAGGGCGCGCGCCGGTTCTTTGTGGCGCGCATCAGCGAGGGCGAGGCCCTGCGCCAAGGCTTGGGTACCAACCGCCCTGCCACGATTTATGTCTTGGATGGCGCACCGCCCGGCTCTGCACCCCGGCTTGCTGCGGCGCGCCTGACCCCAGTCCTCAATAGTGCCGCCCAGGTCAGCGAATGGGCAGGATTTGGCCGCGCCCAGGCCCAGCCTCTGTCCGCCGCGATCCAGATTGATACCGGCATGAACCGCCTGGGCCTTAGATTAGATGAGGCTTCGGCCCTGACCCAGTCCATGGACGCGCTCAAGGGGCTCGATATTGACCTGATGATGAGCCATCTGGCCTGCGCCTCAGAGCCTGATCACCCGGCCAATGCCCAGCAAGCGAGCCGTTTTAAACAAGCGCGGGCACTTTTCCCAAATGCCAAGGCCAGTCTGGCCAATTCAGGCGGCATATTTCTAGGCCCAGACTATCATCACGACCTGATCCGCCCCGGCATCAGCCTTTATGGCGGCGGGCCGTTTGCTGTGCCGCATCCCGATCTGGCCTGTGTCGCGACGCTTGAGGCCCCAATCTTGCAGGTCCGCCCGGTCCAGCCGGGCGAGACCATAGGCTATGGTGCAAGCTTCACCGCCACCCGCCCTATGCGCATAGCCATTTTGGCTGCGGGCTATGCCGATGGCGTGCTGCGCGCCTTTGGGCCAGAGGGCAT
>JBIIZD010000111.1:0-7332 GCA_044346445.1 Caulobacteraceae bacterium | reverse complement strand
GGCTTCGGCCCTGACCCAGTCCATGGACGCGCTCAAGGGGCTCGATATTGAACTGATGATCAGCCATCTGGCCTGCGCCTCAGAGCCTGATCACCCGGCCAATGCCCAGCAAGCGAGCCGTTTTAAACAAGCGCGGTCACTTTTCCCAAATGCCAAGGCCAGTCTGGCCAATTCAGGCGGCATATTTCTAGGCCCAGACTATCATCACGACCTAGTCCGCCCCGGCATCAGCCTTTATGGCGGCGGACCGTTTGCTGTGCCGCATCCCGATCTGGCCTGTGTCGCGACGCTTGAGGCCCCAATCTTGCAGGTCCGCCCGGTCCAGCCGGGCGAGACCATAGGCTATGGTGCAAGCTTCACCGCCACCCGCCCCATGCGCATAGCCATTTTGGCTGCGGGCTATGCCGATGGCGTGCTGCGCGCCTTTGGGCCAGAGGGCATGGTCTGGTTTGACGGAGCACAGCGCAAGGTGGTGGGGCGTCTGTCCATGGATATGATCGCCATAGACCTAGGTGAGACCCGTAGCGCAAAGCCCGGCGATAGGGCCGAACTCTTAGGTCCGCATCTGGCCCTCGACCTAGCCGCAAGCGCCAGCGGCACAATCGCCCAGGAATGCCTCGTCCGCCTAGCGCCAAGGCTAGAGCGGACCTATCTGGGCCTTCGGGCCTGACATAATCCTTCAAACAAGCGATTTATCCGAGGCCAGTGTCGGCTAAACTAAGCGCTAGACACAGGCGTGATTCGCCCTTGGAGACCTGATGGCCCGCGACGGTGCGTCCTATGTTTGCCAGACCTGCGGTGCGGTGCAGTCCAAATGGGCTGGCCAGTGCCCAGCCTGTTCGGCTTGGAACAGCCTGGTCGAAGAGATTCAAAGCCGCCCGCCGGGCGCGCTTGCCCCAAGCCGGGCCAGCAAGCTGCGTGGCCTGACTTTTGAAACACTCGACAGCCAGACCCCGCCACCGCCCAGGATCATGACCGGGATCGACGAATTTGACCGGGTTTGCGGCGGCGGCGTGGCGCGTGGCTCGGCCATATTGCTCAGCGGCGATCCGGGCGTGGGCAAGTCGACCCTGCTGCTTCAGGTTTGCGCCCAGGCCGCCGTTCAGGGCGCGAAATGTGCCTATATCAGTGGCGAGGAAGCGCTCGATCAGGTCCGTAGCCGCGCCGCCCGCATGGGCCTTTCTCAAGCCCCGGTCCAGATGGCCGCCGAAACCGCCCTGCGCGGCATTGTGGATGGTCTAAAGCGCGAGGCCTTTGATCTGGTCGTGATCGATTCCATCCAGACGCTCTGGAGCGATGCGCATGAGGCGGGGCCAGGCTCGGTCACACAGGTGCGGGCGGCAGCGGGTGAGCTTGTGCGTCTAGCCAAGACGCGCGGCGTAGCGGTTATTCTCGTTGGCCACGTAACCAAGGACGGCCAGATTGCTGGCCCGCGCGTGGTCGAGCATATGGTCGATGCCGTCCTGTCGTTTGAGGGCGAGCGCGGCTATCCGTTCCGCATACTGCGCGCTGCCAAAAACCGGTTTGGGGCCACCGACGAGATCGGCGTGTTCGAGATGGGCGATGCGGGCCTGCGTGAGGTCAAGAACCCCTCGGCCCTGTTCCTCAATGGCGGCGGCGAGCGTGCACCGGGGGCTGCCGTTTTTGCCGGGATCGAAGGCTCCCGCCCGGTTCTGGTCGAGTTTCAGGCGCTTGTTGCGCCTTCGGCCTATGGCACACCCAGGCGCGCCGTGGTCGGCTGGGATTCGGGACGGCTGGCCATGGTGCTGGCGGTTTTGGAGTCGCGGTGCGGCCTTGGCCTTGGCGGACGCGATGTCTATCTGAATGTTGCAGGCGGCCTTCGTATTAGTGAACCCGCCGCCGATCTGGCCGCAGCCGCAGCCCTTGCCTCGTCCGCGCTCGATGTCGCCTTGCCGCAAGACTGCGTTGTTTTTGGCGAGGTGAGCCTGTCTGGCGAGGTCAGGCAGGTGAGCCGAATGGAATCACGCCTGAAAGAAGCCGCAAAATTAGGTTTTTCTCGCGCATTGGGGCCAATGGGCCTCAACGACCTAGCGCCCTTCCCCGTATCGGGTGTAAGTCGTCTCACGGATGCTGTCCGCCGGATCGGCGAAAGCGACTGGACCTAAGGTCTGAAGGAGCCTCAGTGACCCTATTTGACCTCATTGCCCTTTGTATTATCCTGGGCTCGGCCCTGATTGGCTATGTGCGCGGTGCCATCCGCGAAGTCATGACCATTTTGGCTTTCTTCCTCGCGGCCCTGATCGCCATATTTGCCTTGAGATTTACCGGTCCCTTGGGCCGGAAACTGATTGATCCAGACTGGGCAGCCACGGCGCTGGCCGTGGTCTTGAGCTTTGTGCTGGCCTATATTGCCATTCGGCTCACAGGCTCGTTCCTGACCAAAAAGATTCATCGTATCGAGACCTTGGGCGCATTAGATCGCTCAGCAGGGGTTGGGTTTGGCCTGATCAGGGCCTTGGTACTGCTCGGCGTATTCTATCTGGTCTTCAATGCCGCCACACCGCCCGAGCGGGTGCCCCGCTGGATATCGCATGCGGCGCTTTATCCCCTGGCCAAGCTTAGCGCCTCGGGACTTCGGGCCTTGGCGCCGGAAGGATCGGCCGTTGCCGACCGGCTGGGGCCTTCGCTCGAAAAGGCCGTGCGTGACGGGGCCGCAGACAAGACGTCAGCGCCTGCGCCCGCCAAGACGACCCCCGGTCAAGGCTATGACGAGACATCGCGCCAGGGCGTTGATGATCTAGTGGAGAAGAACCGATGATCGGCCACACACACGAGACCTTTTCAAGCTTAGAACATCGCGATGCCGATGATGACCGGCCCAGACTGGAATGCGGGGTGTTTGGAGTCTATGAGGTGCCCGATGCCAGCGCGGTCTGCGCGCTTGGCCTGCACGCCCTGCAACATCGCGGCCAAGAAGCCTGCGGTATTGCCAGTTTTGACGGTAGCCGATTTCATACAGAGCGCCATATGGGCCATGTCGGCGACGCCTTTGCCGGGGCTGATCTGGTCAGCCACCTGCCGGGCACACATGCCATTGGCCATACCCGCTATTCCACCGCTGGCGGCAGTTTGATACGCAATGTGCAGCCCATGTTTGCCGATCTTGAGGCTGGGGGCGTGGCCTTGGCCCATAATGGCAATCTGACCAATTTCCTGTTCCTGCGCGACCAGTTGGTCTCGGACGGGGCCATATTCCAGTCGACATCGGACTCTGAGGTTATTCTGCATCTCATTGCCCGCTCGCGCAAAGCCAAGGTGGTGGATCGTTTCATCGAGGCCTTGAGCCAGATTGAAGGCGGCTATGCGCTGGTGGCCATGACCAATAAGAAGATGATCGGGGTGCGCGACCCCCTCGGCATCCGTCCTCTGGTCTTGGGTGATCTGGCCGGAAAGCCTGTTCTGGCCTCGGAAACCTGCGCTCTGGACATGATTGGCGCGCAATTTATTCGCGATGTCGAACATGGCGAAATGATCGTGATCTCGTCAGACGGGATTGAAAGCCTGCGCCCCTTCCCGGCGGCGTCGGCAAGGCCCTGCGTGTTCGAATATGTCTATTTTGCCCGCCCCGACAGTGTGGTGAACGGTCGCTCTGTTTATGAGGTGCGCAAGCGCATGGGTCGGCGTCTGGCCCAGGAATGCTTTAGCGAAGCTGATGTCGTGGTCCCCGTGCCCGATTCCGGCGTTCCGGCGGCGCTGGGCTTTGCGCAAGAAAGCGGCATTGCCTTTGAGATGGGCATTATCCGCAATCACTATGTCGGCCGCACCTTTATCCAACCGACCCAGGGCGTGCGTGAACTGGGCGTGCGCATGAAGCACAGCCCAAACCGATGCGTGCTCAAGGGCAAGCGGGTCATACTGATTGACGATTCTATTGTGCGGGGCACCACCTCGCTGAAAATCGTGCGCATGGTGCGCGAGGCTGGGGCGACAGAAGTGCATCTACGCTCAGCCTCACCGCCTATTCGCTGGCCCGACTTTTACGGCATTGATATGCCCGACCGCGAACACTTGTTGGCCGCGAACAAGTCGCTGGAGGAAATGACGCGTTATCTAGAAGTGGATAGTCTGGGTTTCTTGTCGGTGGATGGTCTTTATTGGGCCATGGAGGCGGGTGCACGGGATCCGGCGTCACCGCAATTTACCGACCATTATTTCACCGGCGATTATCCCACTCGCCTGCTGGACCGCGAGATTGCTGAAGGGCGCAAGGATCAAGCTGATCGCCAACTCTCGTTTCTTGTCAGCGCGTGATTGCGGCTAAAAAAAACCGCCTCGGTGGACTGATACAGAAACTGCGCATCGATCCTTATATGCTGGCCTTGGTTGGCATGGTCTTGCTCGCCAGCCTATTGCCTGCAAGCGGTGGGTTTGCGGTCCAGCTTGGTCTGGCCACAAAACTGGCGGTCGGTCTGTTGTTCTTTTTACACGGCGCAAGACTATCGCCCCAGTCGGTTGGTGCAGCCCTTGTGCATTGGCGCGCGCACCTGACCATATTGGCTATCAGTTTTGCGCTGTTTCCCTTGATTGGCCTCGGCGCAAGCCATTTGCCGACCGCCATCCTACCCGCCAGCCTGACGCAAGGCGTCTTGTTTCTGTGCTGCCTGCCCTCGACGGTGCAATCGGCCATTGCGTTTACTGCTGTGGCGCGGGGCAATGTTGCGGCCGCTGTGGTCGCAGCCTCTGCCTCGAACCTGGTCGGAATTATTGTCACACCGGTCCTGGTCGGCCTCCTAATGCATGCCAAAGGCAACAGCATGTCCTGGACCGCAGTTGAGGCCATATTGGTGCAGCTTTTCTTGCCCTTTGCCCTGGGTCAGGCCCTGCGTCCCTGGATTGGCGGCTTTGTCGCCCGCCATAAGGCCAGCCTGACCTATCTGGATCGCGGCTCGATCCTCTTGATCGTCTATAGCGCCTTTAGCAACAGCGTTACGGGCGGTTTGTGGAGCAAGATTGAGGGCGGTGATCTGCTGCGCCTATTGCTTGTCTGCCTAGCCCTGCTTGGTCTGGTTTTAGCCCTATCGACCCTGCTGACCCGTGCTCTGGGCTTTAGCAAGCAAGATGAGATTGCCATTGTTTTTGCGGGTTCGAAAAAGAGTCTGGCAACGGGCGTGCCGATGGTTGGCATCCTGTTTTCGGCTGGAACGGCGGGTATGATTGTCCTGCCCCTGATGATTTATCACCAGATACAGCTCATGGCCTGCGCCTTTCTGGCGCAGCGTTATGGAAACAGACCAGACACCGATCAGGATTTCTAGCTGCTCAGCCTAGCTTTGTGCGTGACCTTGGCGCGGCAATCGCTAAAACCCAGTCTATGAACACCTCATCAGAGTCAAAACCGCTGGCCGGTAAGATTGCCCTTGTTACCGGTGCCACGCGCGGCATTGGCCAAGCGATCGCTTTTGGTTATGCCAAGGCCGGTGCCCATGTCATCGCTGTTGGCCGTACCCAAGGCGGGCTAGAAGCCTTGGACGACCAGATTTTCACAGAAACCGGCGCGCGTGCCAGCCTGGTTCCGCTCGATCTGATGGATGGCGATGGCATAGACCGGCTGGGTCTTGCGCTCTATGAGCGTTATAAGCGCCTAGACATATTGGTCGGGGCTGCGGGCTATCTTGGTGGTCTGACACCTGTGGCCCACATTGATCCAAAGCCGTTTGACCAGGTGATTGGTATCAACCTGACCGCCAATTACCGCCTGATCCGATCGATGGACCCCTTGCTGCGCCAGTCGCAAGCCGGAAGACTGATCTTTCTGTCCAGCGGCGTTGCGCGTAACCCCCGCGCCTTTTGGGGGCCTTATGCTGCGGCAAAGGCTGGGCTTGAGGCCATGATTAGCTGCTATAGCGATGAAATGACCAATACGCCGGTGCGCGCCTGCCTGGTCAATCCCGGCCCTATGCGTACCCAGATGCGAAAAGTCGCCTTTCCCGGCGAAGACCCCATGACCCTGCCCGCCCCCGAAGACATCGTGCCCCTGATGCTGGACCTTGCCCGCGCGGATCGCGAGCCGCCAACGGGGCTGGTGGCGTTTAAGGACTGGAAGGCCGGGGATAGCTAAGGGAAGGGGGATGGCGCCCGCTAAAGCGCGCCTGCCTCTCGGAGGCGCTCGATCATCCGGGTCCTGGGGGTCGGCAAAGGCCGGTTTAGGGCTGCGAAAATATGGTGTTCGAGGAAATAGCCGGTCAGGGCCAGGCCCGCGCCAACATCACCGGTTTCCAGACCACCTTGGGCTGAAAGCATAAACGGCGGCAAGGCCAAAAGCTTGTCGCGATAGGGCTCGCCGGCTGCGCGGCTGACCGCCCTGCCCGTGCGCGGACTGACATAGACCAGATCATCAAGTTCGCCCGTTGCCGCACAGCGCGATAGGTCAAGGCCAAAGCCCAGATCATCCAGCAAACCGGCTTCAAACCGCACATAGACGGCAGGCCAGATCTCGGTCAGGGACAGGCACGAAACCAAGGCCTCCAAGGCGCGGTAAGCGCCCGAATGAATCTGCCGTTCTGGCAAGGCCCCGGCCACGACGGCCGCAGCCGATGACAGACCCGCCAAGGCAAGCGGATCGTCAAACAGGGCTGATGGCCCCTCGCCAATGGGCTCCAGCGTAGCAGACCCCAGCTGATCGGCCACACGTGCGCGGTACATGACCACCACGCGCGCACCAGCCTGCAAGAAGGGCTTGATCCGGCGCGAGGCGGCGCCAGCGACATGGGCAGCGTGACGCCCATGGTTTTCGCTCAGAAACTCGACAATCGCGCCCGTCTCGCCATGAGCCCGCGCCGACAGGATAAAGGCATCATCTTCCCATTCGGTCATGGGGGCGGCCTTGTCCTATTCGGAGGTGCGGAAATAGGGCTCGACCGGGCCTTGCAGCTTGACGGTCATGGGATTGCCCTTGCGATCAACCGTATTGCCCACCGTCAGGCGAACCCAGGACTCGCTGACGCAGTATTCCTCGACATTGGTCTTGTCAACGCCCTTGAACAATATGCCAATGCCGCGCTCCAACAGGGCCGCATCATAAAAGGGGCTGCTGGGGTTTACAGACAACCGGTCCGGAAGCGTGTCGCTCATAGCTTTCAGTCTTTCGCAAATTATCAAACAGAGGCGAGGTCAGACGTCAAAGTCCAGACCCAGATCGGCATAAAAGGCGCGCTCTTCCTGCCAGGTTTCGCGCACCTTGACGTGCAAGAACAGGTGCACGGGCCTGTCCAGAATTTCAATCAGGTCTTTTCGGGAATTTTCACCAATCCATTTCAGGGTCTGGCCGCCCTTGCCCAGAATGATCGCCCTTTGCCCCTCGCGCTCGATATA
>JBIIZD010000028.1:0-27019 GCA_044346445.1 Caulobacteraceae bacterium | reverse complement strand
AATGATTGAGCGTCTGGCGGCCGTCCTGGCCGCCTGTCTTCTGGTCTCAGCCTGCGGGTTTGTGCCCCTTTATGGCCAGGCCGGCGTCGGAGAAGGCATGGCCGCGATCCAGGTCAAGGTGCCTCAGGGGCGCAGCGCCTATCTGGTCCGCGAAAGCCTTGATGACGCGCTTGGACATGATGCGCGTCAGCAACCCAGCTATCGGCTTGATGTATCGGTTGATGAACGCCGGTTTGCTCGCGGCCTGCGCATTGATAATGTTGCCAATCGCTATGAGCTTCAGCTCAAGGTTGGCTACAGCCTGGTCAATATCAAGACCGGCAGCGTCCTGCTCACCGGCTCGGTCCCGGTCGCGGTGACCTATGATTCTGCCGATGCGCCCTATGGCGGGATCACTGCCCAGCAGGATGGACAAAAGCGCGCAGCCTCAGACGCCGCCCAGCAGATTCGCCTAGAGCTTGCGCGGTTTTTTGCCAAGTCGCCAAAGCCCTAGGCCCCTGGGCCAAGCCTGATGATCCTGTCCAAGCGGCCCGATATTGACCGATTTCTTGCCCGTCCCGGTAGCGATGTGTGCGCCGCCCTGATCTATGGCAAGGACCGGGGCATTGTCCAGGAGCGCAGCGGCCTGCTTGCCGCCAAGGTCACAGCCAATCCAGATGATCCCTTCGATGTATCGGTTCTGACCGAAGGCGATCTGGCGCAAGATACCGCCCGGGTGGTCGACGAGTTATCGGCCCAGTCCCTGATGGGCGGACGGCGACTGGTCAGGCTGAAGCTTGGCGACAAGATCGCGGCCGACAAGGCCCTGACCGAGGCCTTTAAGCAACATGCCGAAGGCCTGCTCAACCCCGCCGCTTTTTTGCTGATAGAGGCTGGCAATCTGGGCAAGGAGTCGGGCCTGCGCAAGGCGATGGAGGCGGCCAAGACTGGCGCGGTCGTCATACCCTGCTATGAGGACGAGACCGGCGATATTGCCCGCATGGTGCGCGACGCCCTGACCGCAAACAAGCTCGGCCTCAGCAGCGACGGGCTAGATCTTATCGTGTCGCGCCTGCCCAAGGAGCGCGGCGTGGTGCGTCAGGAGATTGAGCGCCTGGTGCTGTTCTTAGGGCCAGGCAGCGGCACCACAGCGACGGCGGCGGATTTGACGGGCTTTGTCGGGGTCGAGCCGGATGCCTCTTTAAGCGATGCCGCCCTTGATGCTTTTGGCGGCAGACTGGGCGCGGCTCAATCTGGCCTGCGACGCGCCTTTATGGAGGGCGAGACCGGCCCGGCGGCGGTCCGTGCTATTGGCTATCAACTCACCCGGCTACGCAAGGCGCTCACCCTGATCAAGAGCGGGGCGGGTCCGCAAGAAGCGGCCAAGGCCTGCGGTGTGTTCTGGAAACAAGAGCGCGAGTTTTTACGGCAGCTAAAGGCCTGGACCCTCGAACACCTCAATAGCCTACAGCCAGAATTGCTGACCGCCGACCGGGCCTGCAAGACGACAGGCTCGCCCGACCTGCTGATTGCCGAGCGCCTAGCCCTGTCGGTCGCGGGCCGGGCCAAACGCCTTGGACTTTAGGAAAAGCGGGGCAAATTTAGCTTAAAGTTAAACGTTTTCATGCCTTTATGCAAAATCGGAAAATTAAGCCTAACCCGCCGTATCTGTATGCCCCCCCGTGCGCGTCAGACGACGGCATAAATCGTCCAATTGCTCAAGCGTAGCATAGTGAAGCCTGACCTCACCAACGCCGCCCAAGTCGATGATCTCAACCTCCAGCCCAAGCACCTCCGACAGGTCCGATTCAAGTGCGCGGGTATCGGCATCCTTGCTCACCGCCCGCCCAGGCCGCTTGGCACCAGAGCGAGCCTCGGCGCCGCCAATCGTCTCCCGCGCCAAGGCTTCGGCCGACCGGACCGACAGGCCCTCAGCGACAATCTTAAGGGCCAGCCTGACCGGATCAGACGTCGAGGCGATTGCTCGGGCGTGCCCGGCGCTAAGTTGGCCGTTTGCCAACAGGTCTTGAACCTCTTGCGGCAGGCCGAGCAGGCGCAGACTATTGGCAATATGGCTGCGGCTTTTTCCAACGGTCTGGGCGACAGCGTCTTGAGTGCGGCCAAACCGCTCGATCAAGGCCTTATAGCCCAAGGCTTCTTCAATCGCATTCAGATCGGCCCGCTGCACATTCTCAATAATGGCAATTTCAAGCACGGCCAGATCGTCAAGCTCGCGGATGATCACAGGCAGGGTCTTGAGCCCAACCCTTTGAGCGGCCCGCCAGCGCCGCTCGCCAGCAACAATCTGAAACTGCCCAGGCACACCCGGGGCAGGGCGCACCAGAATCGGTAATAAGACGCCTTTTTGGCGAATGGAATCTGCAAGCTCGACCAATTCAGGCTCACCAAATTGACGCCGGGGTTGGTTGGGGTTGCGCACAATCAGTTCTATGGGCGTCTCTTGCGGCGTGCGGCCAGGCGCAGCGACGCCTTCAATGCCCTCAGCCTCTGTCTCTCCGAGCAGAGCAGACAAGCCTCGTCCCAAACCCCTGCGGCCTTCAGCCATGGCAATATATCCTTCTAAATCGAAACCTAGGCCGCCCTGCCTTGACGCATGCGCTCTCTTTGAACAACTTCCCGAGCCAGATTCATATAGGCAAGACTGCCAGGGCATTTCAGGTCATAGATCAAGACCGGCTTGCCAAACGAAGGGGCCTCGGACACCCGTACATTGCGCGGAATCACCGTATCATAAACCTTGTCGCCAAAATGCGCCCTTACGTCTTGGGCCACCTGATCGGACAGGCTGTTGCGTCGGTCATACATGGTCAGGACAACGCCCTGAATCTCTAGGGTCGGGTTAAGGCTGGCCCGAACCATCTCAACCGTTCGCATCAGTTGGCTTAGCCCCTCAAGCGCAAAAAACTCGCACTGCAAGGGCACCAAGACAGCATCGGCTGCCGCCATGGCATTCACGGTCAAGAGGTTTAGCGAGGGCGGGCAATCAATCAGGACATAGGTATAGCGCTCAGGCCCCGTATCTGCCCTTAGGGCCATCAAGCCATCGCGCAATTTGAACGACCGACCCGCAACCTGGCTAAGCTCCATCTCGACCCCGGACAGGTCAGCATCGGAAGGCACAATGTCAAGCCCCGGCACGGCGGTCTGAACTGCGGCGTCAATCATGGGCTTTTCGCCAAGCAGGACATCATAGATGGTGGTGGTGCGCTTTTGTCTGGGCACACCCAGCCCCGTTGAGGCATTGCCTTGGGGGTCCAGATCAAGGATCAAGACGCGCTCGCCCACCGCCGCCAGTGCGGTTCCCAGATTGATGGCGGTCGTGGTCTTGCCGACCCCGCCCTTTTGGTTGGATATGGACAGGACCCTAAGGCCAGTATCAGACAGCTTAGCCATGTTTTAGGTCCCAAATCTCAATTATACGGCCGCGCGGGTCACTGCGGCTTTGAAAATACTGGCTTTTGAACGACCAAACCTGTTCAGCCATAACCCGCTCGGCCTCAACGCCCTCGCCCTTGAGGAACAGGCCAATCGCACCGGTCTTCAAATAGGGCAGGGCAAAGCCCAATAGCCGGTCCAGCGGCGCAAACGCCCGGGCAACAACCCGGTCAACCTTTAGGCTCAGCGCCTCTGCCCGGCCATTATGAACCTCGGCAGGCAGGTCTAGGGTCTCAACCACACAGGACAAGAACCGGCAACGCTTGGCAAGGGTTTCAACCAGATGAACCCGGGCACCCGGTTTTCCTTTCAGCAGGATCGCCAAGACCAGCCCTGGAAAGCCAGCGCCCGCGCCCAGATCGGCCCAGGTCAGGGCTTGCGGCGCTAGGTCCAGCAATTGGGCGCTATCATAGGCATGGCGGCCCCAAAACTGGGCCATGGCCGAAGGGCCGACCAGGTTCATCTTGCCATTCCAGTCTTCGAGCAGGGCGGCAAAGGCCTCAAGATCGGCCATTTGCTGCGGGCTTGCGCCAATGGCCGCTTGGAAACTAGCCGCATCCGTCACCGTAATCATCTCAGGCCGCATCGCTATCGGTGCGTTTTGGTGCGCGGCGGACATGGGCCAGGAGCGCGGTAATCGCCCCTGGTGTGACGCCCTCAATGCGCGCCGCCTGGCCCAGAGTGACCGGCTGGATCAGGCTGAGCTTTTCGCGCACCTCATTTGAGAGCCCGCCGACGGCGCCATAGTCCAGGCCTGCGGGCAGCAACAGCCGCTCATCGCGGCGAAAGGCCTCCACATCCGCGGTTTGACGATCCAGATAGCCGGCATAGGTCGCATCAATCTCGATCTGCTCGCGGACATCGGCTGGCCAGCCGGTGATCTGGGGCCAGACCTTGCCAAGTCCGGTCAAATCAAACTCGGCATAGGCCAATAAATCCATCAGACTGCGTCTGTGGCCGTCGGCCTTGACCACAAACCCATGACGGGCGGCCTCTTGCGGGGTAAGGTTCAGGGTCTTGGCCATATGGCGGGCTTCCGACAGGGCGGTGGCCTTGGTCGCAAAAGCCTTGGTCCGCTCAGGCCCAACGCAGCCAAGGGCCACACCCTTTGCGGTTAGCCTTTGATCAGCATTATCGGCTCTGAGCGATAGGCGGTACTCCGCCCGGCTGGTGAACATGCGATAGGGCTCGCTAACCCCGCAGGTGACCAGATCGTCAATCATGACGCCAATATAGGCCTCATCGCGCCCAAGGCTGACCGGGTCGCTAGCCTGGGCCCGCCGGGCGGCATTGAGGCCCGCCATCAGGCCCTGGGCCCCCGCCTCTTCATAACCGGTCGTGCCATTGATCTGACCGGCGAGATATAGCCCGGGCAGGCGCTTGACCTCTAGGGCCGGATTGAGTTCGCGCGGATCGACATAGTCATATTCAATCGCATAGCCATGTCGAAACACCTCGACCTGTTCCAGGCCCACAATCGTGCGCAAAAACAGGTCCTGAGTCTGGGCCGAGACAGAGGTTGAAATGCCGTTAGGATAGACCGTGTCGTCATCCAGGCCCTCAGGCTCAAGAAAGATCTGGTGGCTGGTCTTGTCGGCAAACCGCACCACCTTGTCCTCAATCGAGGGACAATAGCGCGGGCCTCGGCCCGTGGCATGGCCACCATAGACCGCCGATTCCGACAGGCGCTCAGCTATGATCTGGTGGGTCTGGGCATTCGTATAGGTAATGCCGCAGGCAATCTGTGGCACGCGAATAGCCGAGGTCAGAAACGAAAACGGTATGGGCGGGTCATCGGCCTGCTGCATTTCCAGCCGGTCCCAGGCAATGGTCGCGCCATTTAGCCTCGCGGGCGTTCCCGTCTTGAGCCGCCCCATAGCTAGGCCCAGATCATAAAGCCGATTGGCCAGACCAATCGCAGGCTGTTCGCCGATGCGGCCGGCAGGCGTGCGTATATCACCTTGGTGAATCACGCCCTTCAAAAAGGTGCCCGTGGTCAGAACCACGGCGCTGGCACGGTAAACCAGCCCTGTTACCCCCACCACCCCGGTCACACGGCCCTGGTCAAGGATCAGGTCCTCGACGGCCTCTGCATGGATAGACAGATTGGCTTGTTGGGCTAGGGCCGCCTGCATGGCCTGGCGATAAAGCTTGCGGTCGATCTGGGCGCGGGGGCCACGCACGGCCGGGCCCTTAGAGCGGTTGAGCATGCGAAACTGAATGCCGGCCTGATCCGCAATCCGCCCCATTAGCCCGTCCAGGGCGTCAATCTCGCGGACCAGGTGCCCCTTGCCAAGGCCGCCAATGGCCGGATTGCACGACATCTCGCCAATGGTCTCCAGCTTGTGTGTCAGCAAAAGAGTCTGGGCACCCATGCGCGCAGACGCCGCTGCCGCTTCACAGCCCGCATGGCCGCCGCCTATGACAATGACGTCCCAGGCCTGGGACTGAAGCGGGTTTGACAAGATGGGCACGGGCAAATTTATCTCAAGACTGAGGGGTCGCAACAGGGCAGGGCGGCGCAGACACAATCGACTTATAGGCAAGCGACACAGCGGCGTCGAGACACTTGGGCCGAAGTCGGGCGCGACCGATAAAGATTCTTTTGGCCGGCCATTGTTCCACGTGAAACATCTGGCTTAGAACGCGGCGAAGGCGGGCAGTGTTTCACGTGGAACAATCTATTTGCCGATACAAAAACTGGCAAACACCTGGCCAAGGATCTCTTCGGTGCCGATATGGCCGGTGATCCGCTCCAGCGCCCGCGCCGCCATCCGCACGTCCTCAGCCGCCAACTCTGCCCCCAGATCCAGCGAGGCCTGAGCGCGCAACAGGAACTCGCGGGCCGATGCCAAGCCCTCCAGGTGCCGCAGCCGAGTGGCGCTTGGTATATCAGCCCCCGACAATGCCGACACCACAGACCGCTCAAGCCAATCAGCAACCCGCGCGCCGCCGCCATCGACGAGACTGATCTGACACACCGCCAACCCCGCGTTCTTGGCCCAGTGACGCGCCGCGGCGCCATCCTCGCCCAGCGCCAGGTCGGCCTTATTGATCACACACAGATCGCCCGGCTGCGCCAGATCACGGGCCAACAACCAATCCCCGCACCCCAGAGCCCCATCAATCACCCATATCCGTCTGGCCGCACTGTCGGCCCAGGCCCGAGCCCGCCGAACCCCTTCGGCCTCGATCACATCCGTCGCGGCGCGCACACCGGCTGTATCCGCAAGCAAGACCCGGTACCCAGCCAATAGCAGCGGCACCTCGATCACATCGCGCGTTGTGCCCGCCATTGCCGTTACAATAGCCGCCTCACGCCCGCTCAAGGCATTAAGCAGGCTGGACTTGCCCGCATTGGGCGCGCCGATCACGGCGACGCGAAAGCCCTCGCGTATCCGCTCGCCGCGCCGCCCGTCCGCCAAGGCGCGGTCCAGGTCCAGGCCAAGCTTGACCAATGGGCCGCGCGCCTGTTGCGCCAAGGCTTCGGGCAGGTCCTCATCGGGAAAATCAATCCCCGCCTCTAGCAGGGCCAAGACGGCCAAAAGCGCCGACCGCCACTGGCCGTACAGAGCCGAAAGGCCGCCCGCAAGCTGATCTAGCGCAAGCCGCCTCTGGGCCTGGGTCTCTGCATCAATCAGGTCGGCCACGGCCTCGGCCTGGGTGAGGTCCAGCTTCTGGTTCTCAAACGCGCGCCGAGTGAACTCACCGGGCAGGGCAAGCCTTAAGCCAAGCTGCAAAAGCGCCTCAAACACAGCCTGCGTAACGGCAACACCGCCATGGATCTGAAGCTCGGCGCAATCTTCGCCCGTATAGCTCGCGGGCGCGGGAAACCACAGCACCAGACCATCATCCAGAACCGCGCCGGACAAGGGGTCGCGCAAGACAGCATGCGCCGCACGGCGCGGCGCGGGCAGGCGTCCGATCAAGGCCTTAATGGCTTCCGCCGTGCCCAGGCCGGACAGGCGCACCACAGCTATTGCAGCGCGCCCAGCCGCCGTAGCGGGTGCAAAAATCGTATCCGAGGTCAGGGCTTGGTGCCGCCCATAGCGCCGCTTGCCGCCGCCGTCATCAAGCGCTGAAACTGCTCGGTCGCCTGACCGCCAAACGCCATCCAGTTTTTCATCAACTCTTCGGGCTGGACCATGGCCATATTGGCATCCATCCGCGCCTTCATTTCCGAAACCAGATGATCATTGAGGATGCTCACATCTGGCAGACCCAAAAAGGACCGCGCCTCAATGGGTGTGCAATCAATCTCTATGGTCATTTTCATCGCGTGCTGCTTTCTCTATGGGGGCTGCGCGCCCGGCTTGTCAGTCCGATAATTTACCAGTAGGCCTAGGATCAATGCATTGTCGGGCCGGGCAGGACACGTTGGGCCCGGATCTCAAGCTGTTTGATAACAAAACCTGTCCTGCGTCCATGATCAAGGAAAGCCTTAATGTCCAGTCAAACCCTTAGCATAAAGACACAAGACGGCGATTTTTCTGCCTATGTCGCAAGACCCGCTGCGACCTCGGCCCCGGCGATTGTCGTGATTCAGGAAATCTTCGGCGTTAATGCCGTCATGCGCAAGATAGCCGATGACCTCGCTGCCCAGGGCTATCTGGCCATCTGCCCCGACCTGTTTTGGCGCATTGAGCCTGGCATTGACATTACCGACCAGTCCCCCGCCGAATGGGCCAAGGCGTTTGAGCTCTATACCGCCTTTAATGTCGATCAGGGCATTGATGACATTGCCGCCACGATTAAGGCCATTCGAAACGATGCTGGATGCAATCAAAAGGTCGGAGCGGTTGGCTATTGCCTCGGCGGGCTCTTGTCCTATCTGACCGCCGCACGCACCGATATTGATGCCGCCGTCAGCTATTATGGCGTCGGCATAGATGGCAAGCTTGATGAGGCGGCCAAGATCAGCGCGCCAATGCTTTTGCATGTCGCCGAAAAAGACCAGTTCGTTCCCGCCGCCGCCCAGGCCGCCATGGCCAAGGTCTTGATCAATGGACCCAGCCTAAGCCTGCACACCTATCCAGGCTGCGACCATGCCTTTGCCCGCCCCGGCGGCGAGCATTATGACGCGGCTGCGGCCAAACTGGCCAATGACCGCACCGCAGCCTTCTTCAAAAAGACGCTTGGCTAGACCCCTCAAGCCCCAACGCGCCCTAACCGAAAGATCAAGACCATGCTGGCCATTCAAGCCATAGCCGCAGGCGGCGCTGAGGTTCTAAAGCCGATCAATCTGCCGATACCCGCACCCGGCCCAGGCCAGGTGCTAATCCGCCACGCCGCCGTGGGTCTAAATTTTATCGATATTTATCAGCGCACCGGTCTTTATCCGATCCCGTTCCCCGCCGTGCTTGGCCTTGAGGGCGCGGGGCATGTTGAGGCCATCGGTCAAGGCGTGACCCGGTTTGCTGTCGGCGACCGCGCCGCCTATGGCACAGGCCCGCTAGGCGCCTATAGCGAAGCGCATCTGGTACCAGAGGGCCGCGCCGTACGCCTGCCGGACGAGATCAGCTTTAATCAGGCCGCGGCGGCCATGCTCAAGGGCATGACAGCGGAGTTTCTAATCCGCCGCTGCCATCCGGTTACAGCTGGCGAGACCATACTGGTCCATGCCGCTGCGGGCGGGGTTGGGACACTCTTGACCCAATGGGCCAGGGCCTTGGGCGCAACCGTGATCGGCACGGTCGGCTCGGACGAAAAAGCCGCCTTGGCTAAGGCGCAAGGGTGCCACCACGCCATACTTTATCGCCAAAACGACGTCGCCGCCAAGGTTGCCGAGATCACGGGCGGCAAGGGCGTGCAGGTGGTTTATGACTCGGTCGGGGCAGATACATTTGAAGCCAGCCTCGCCAGCCTTGGCCGCCGTGGCCTGTTTGTCAGCTTTGGCAATGCTTCGGGCCCGGTGCCCGCGTTTGCCCCGGCGCGTCTGGCCCAGGCCGGTTCGGTGTTTTTCACGCGCCCAACCTTGTTTGATTATGTCGCCACGACCCAAGACCTAGATGCTAGCGCGGCCGCCCTGTTCGCCGTCATCGCCAGTGGCGCGGTCAAGATCGAGATCGGCGCGCAATTTGCCCTGTCCGAAACCCGCAAGGCGCATGAGGCGCTGCAAGGCCGGTCCACCACGGGTGCCAGCTTGCTCATCCCCTAAAAAAGGGGGCTATTGCCCAGCCGGCAACAGCCCCCTTAAGTCTTTGTATATACTTATAATTTAGGTATTCATCGACTGGAAGAAATCGGCATTGTTCTTGGTCTGGCGCATCTTGTCGAGCAGGAACTCGATCGCGTCCTGCGGGCCCATGGGATTGAGAATACGGCGCAGCACATAGGTCTTTTGCAAGACATCCTTAGGCGTGATCAGGTCTTCCTTACGGGTGCCCGATTTTAGAATATCAATGGCCGGGAAGACGCGCTTATCGGCAACCTTGCGGTCCAAAATGATTTCCGAATTACCGGTGCCCTTGAACTCTTCAAAGATCACCTCATCCATGCGGCTGCCGGTATCGATCAGGGCCGTGGCAATAATGGTTAGCGAGCCGCCTTCCTCAATATTGCGCGCTGCACCGAAAAAGCGCTTGGGCCTTTGCAGGGCATTGGCATCGACACCGCCGGTCAAGACCTTACCCGAAGACGGCACCACCGTATTATAGGCCCGGCCTAGACGCGTGACAGAATCCAGCAAGATGATGACATCGCGCTTGTGCTCAACCAGGCGCTTGGCCTTTTCAATGACCATTTCGGCAACCTGGACGTGACGAGTTGCGGGCTCGTCAAAGGTTGAGCTGATCACCTCGCCGCGCACAGTGCGCTGCATGTCTGTGACCTCCTCGGGCCGCTCATCGATCAAGAGGACAATCAGATAACATTCGGGATGATTGGCCGCGATCGACTTGGCGATGTTTTGCAGCATCACCGTCTTACCCACACGCGGCGGCGCAACGATCAAACAGCGCTGGCCCTTGCCAAGCGGCGAGACAATATCGATCACCCGGCCCGAACGGTCCTTCAAGGTCGGGTCCTGAATTTCCATGGTCAGACGCTCATCGGGATAGAGCGGCGTCAGATTGTCAAAATGCACCTTGTGCCGGACATTTTCGGGATTCTCAAAATTGATCATATCAACCTTGAGTAGGGCAAAATATCGCTCGCCCTCTCGCGGCGCGCGGATTGGACCCTCGACCGAATCGCCGGTGCGTAAACCAAATTTGCGGATTTGTGAGGGCGAGACGTAAATGTCATCTGGCCCTGGCAGGTAATTGGCTTCCGGTGAACGCAAGAAACCAAACCCGTCCTGAACCACCTCCATGACGCCGCCGCCTGAAATCTCTACTCCCTCTTCGGCAACGGTCTTGAGAATGCCGAACATCATATCCTGCTTGCGCATGGAATTGGCGTTCTCGATCTCGAGCGCTTCGGCCAGGGCCAAAAGATCACTTGGTGATTTCAGCTTTAATTCCATCAGCGACATGCGGCTAATGCCCATGCCCGCGACCACCGCTGACGGGCCTTCACTGGCAGGCTCCTGCGCCTCAGCAACCGATTGGGCCGCTGTCAGCGCCGTCTCGTCCTGGCCCTCAGTTGCCGTGGTGTCGGGGAATAGTTCGTCTTGCATGATCAGGCTCTATCTTAAACGCGGCAACCAAATGCCACGGCAAGCTCCAGGGCTGAAGGCCAGCCCTAGGAACAGTGAATTTTTTGCGCCCAGAAGGGCAAGGGGGGAACCAAGCCGCTTGACCGGGTCGGCCGGGCAAGAGCTTGGCAATAAGGCGGGACTGGCCAAATGACCAGTTGGCCTTCAGCCAAGCCATAGACAGGGGCCAAGGTCAAGGCCTGGTTGGACCCATTAGCCTAATTGCCAAATTCCAGCGTAACGGCCAGCACCATAATTATGGCGGCAATAAACGGCAATTCGTTAGTCATACGCCAAAACTTGCTCGAGCGTTGGTTGCAGCCCTCGACAAAGGCGCGCCGCGCCGAGGCCAGATAACCGTGCCACCCCAGCAAAAACACCACGCCCAAGAGCTTGGCCAGCATCCAGGGCTTGAGCAAGAAGGCCCAACCCCGGATTTCACTATCAGCGCCGATCAAGAGCAGACCAAACACCAAGCTGGCCAGCATGGCCGGGGTCATGATGATGCGTAAAAGCTTAAGCTCCATCACCTGAAAGGTGGCATCCATTTCAGACCCGGTCTTGGCGACGGCGTGATAGGCGTAAAGCCTTGGCAAATAAAGAAGGCCCGCCATCCAGGCGATGACGGCCAAAATATGTAGGCCGCGCAGCAAATCATAATACTGGGCTAAAACCATCGGCTCAGGCCTTGCGTGGGCATTTTGAGCGATCAGCCGGACAGTTCCAACCTTCGCAAGGCTGGGTGCCGCCTCGGCCAAGGCTTTGTTGAGTCAAGGCTGCCAACCCGTCTATGAAAACCCGATCAATCCCCAATGCCGCAACCCGCATGAATTTGGGGCAGCCTAGAGACAAGGCCAGTTCGGCATATTCATGATCAAGCTCGACAAGGGTCTCAATATGCTCAGAGACAAAGGCAATCGGGGTAACAAGTACCGAAAGCCCTGCCTTGCCAGCCACTTCCAAGGCCTCTGGCGTTGAGGGGCCGATCCATTTTAAAGGCCCGACCCGGCTTTGATAACAGACCTGCCAGTCCCACCCATCACCCAGCCGCTGTGCAACCGCTGCCGCCGTAGCCTCGATCTGGGCCTGATAGGGGTCGCCCTGCTGGATGATTTTTTCTGGCAGACCGTGGGCGGAGAATAATAGCCGCGTATTTGGCGGCGAACCGGCCATCCGATACGCGGTTTCAATGGCCTTGGCATGGGCCTCGATAACAGCCGGCAGGATCGGATAACAGCAGATGGTACGGGCCTTACCAGAACCCTTATAGACCTTGTTCCACTGCGCGACCGACGATCCTGTGGTCGTGGTTGAAAACTGCGGATAGAGCGGCAAGAGCACAATCTCGTCCGGGGCAAACTGCGCCACGTCCTTAGCGGTTTGTTTAGCAAACGGTTTCCAATAACGCATGGCAATAAACACCTTGCTGGTCTGGTCCTTGGCCTTAGTGGATAAAGCCTCTTGCAAGGCGTTTGCTTGAGAAACGGTCTGAGGCAATAGGGGTGAACCACCGCCCATAATCGCATAATTGGCCTGAGCCGATTTTTTGCGCAGGGTCGAGATCAGCCAGGCTAAAGCTTGGCGCACACCAAATGGCGCGCCAATAATCGCCTTGTCGGCAAACAGATTATATAAAAACGGCTGGACGGAGTCTGGCCCGTCTGGCCCGCCCAGATTAAACAGGACGACCGCAACCCGTAAGGGCGGCTTATTGGCAAGCTTATCATCAAAGGTCATCATGAGCCGTGCACCACCCGCGCCAAGACCTGTTCAACATGCTTAATCGGCGTGTCTGGCAAGATCCCATGCCCTAGATTGAAGATATAGGGCCCGCGGCGCCATTGACCAAGCAATTGATCAAGCCGCTCGTCCAAGGCCTTGCCACCGGCGCGCAGCAAGAGCGGATCAAGCGCGCCCTGAATAGCCACGGTTTTTTGCAAGTCCTGACCCATAACGGCTGTTGCCTGCACATCGAGCGCTACAGCCTGAACCGCGACCTTTTGCGCGTAATTATACACTAAGCCACCCGCCCCGCGCGGAAACCCGATAAAGGGGGCAGTGACACCAGCAGCCCTGACCTGAGCAATAATCCGTGCATGAGGCCCAACCACCAGTCGCTCGAACAAGTCTTCTGGCAAGCCCTCGGCCCAGGATTCAAACAGTTTCAAAACCTGCGCGCCGCACCTTGCCTGCATGACCAGATAGCGGGCTGTAGCGTCAACCAATATATCAATCAGATCATCCAGCGCCTTGGCATGGGTATAGGCATAGGTCCGCGCCTTTACACGGTCGCTCGATCCGCCCTCGATCATATAGGTTGCAACCGTCCAGGGCGCGCCGGCAAACCCGATCAAGGCCTTATCTGGGTCCAGCGCCTCTCGCACGCGCGTCAAGGTCTCCCCTATATTGCCAAGCGCGCCTGCAGAGCCTTCAATCTTTTCCCGCATCAGATCGAGCGATGGCAGTGCGCCAAGCCTTGGACCCTCACCCACCTCAAACCGCACCTCTTGGCCCAAGGCCTTTGGGAGCAGTAAAATATCAGCAAAGACAATGGCTGCGCTAAACTCAAACCGGCGCATAGGCTGTAAGGTCGCTTCTGCCGCCATTTGCGGATTAAGACAAAACGCGATGAAGTCAGGCGCTGTGGCTCGCAAGGCCCGGTATTCTGGCAGATAGCGCCCAGCCTGACGCATAAACCAGATCGGTGGTTTGGCCAGGGTCTCGCCGGCTAAAACCCTCAACAGGGCAGGGGTGCTCGAATGGGTTTGATCTGAAGCGTTCATGAAGCGGTTAAACCCAGTTCGGCGGCGAAACTCAAGGCCGCTTAACCCATCTGACCTTCGGCCTATAACTTAATAAGTTAAGAAAAATTTTTGAGGGGGTGGATGGTGCTTGGAAAAGCGGGCACAGCGGCCTTGGTCAAGCCCGCGGTTCTAAACGCGCACAGCTTATCCCATGGCTAGTGACGGGCATTTGTTCTTGTCCCTACCCTGTGAAAACTGTGAGCAAAGCCAGACCGGTTTTTTAGGCCTGCCTCGACGCAAGAAAAAACTGGGACAAGCGGTTAACCCAATATTTACTAACCAAGGGCCCGGCTTATTAAGCCGCAGGTTTTCCCCTCAAGGCCAGACTTGTGAAGAATTTGCGACGAACCGACAGCTTGTCCTCATAAGGTTAACCAATTCTAAAAATCGCTAAATTTATGCCCAGCCAAAAGCAGAAATCTTGCGCTGGTTCCGCCTGGGACTCACCAAATATCCACATGAAAAAGAGCCATCTTGCTCAAGTCCGCGCTTGAGGGCAAAACAGTCTCATGAGTCAAACGCCGCGCATCGCCACCTATTTTCACGTCCACCTGGTCTCAGATTCCACGGGCGAGACCTTGAACGCCATGGCCAAGGCGGTCTGTGCCCGATTTGACCATGTTTTGCCGATTGAACACGTCTATGCCCTTGTCCGGTCTCAGCGCCAGCTTGAACGTGTTATGCAGGAGGTGGAAGCCGCGCCCGGGATTGTGATCCATACGATTGTCGATAAAAGCCTGCGCGAAGGCTTGGAACAGTGCTGCCGCAAACTGGATATTGGCTGTATTGCCGCCCTAGACCCACTGGTTTCGGCCTTGTCACGCTATTTGGGGGCCTCAATCTCCAATCGGGTCGGCGCCCAGCACGCGCTGGATCATGATTATTTCAATCGGATAGAGGCCCTAAACTACGCGATTGGTCATGATGACGGCCAAGGCACGCAAAACCTCGAAAGCGCCGATGTCGTGCTGGTTGGGGTTAGCCGCACGTCCAAGACCCCGACCTGCATCTATCTGGCCCATCGCGGGGTGCGGGCGGCCAATGTGCCGCTTGTTCCCGGCGCAGAGCCGCCCGCCCAATTGTTTGACCTTAAACATGCGCTGGTGGTTGGCCTGACCGTATCGCCAGATCGCCTGATCCAGATCCGCCGAAACCGCCTCTTGAGTTTGAACGAGGGCCGCGCAAGCGCTTATATCGAGACCGAAGCGGTTCGCGACGAGACGGTTCGCGCGCGCAGACTGTTTGAAAAACAAGGCTGGCCAGTCATTGATGTCACCCGGCGCTCGGTTGAGGAAACCGCCGCCGCCGTAATCAATATCTTATCGGCGGCCCGCGGCCATATTGATTCGCCAGCATGAGCGCGCCCTTGCTCGTCCTCGCGTCTGCTTCCAGCGCCCGGCGCGCCCTGCTCTTGGGCGCGGGCTTGCGCTTCTCGGTCAAGGCCAGCACGGTGGATGAAGAGGCCCTGAAAGTCCAATTACGGGCCGGTGATGCGACGCCAATGGTCATTGCCGCAGAGCTTGCCCGGGCCAAGGCGGTTCAGGTTTCCCTGACCGAGCCGGGCCTGGTCATTGGCGCTGATCAAACCCTGGATCTTGGCGGGGCCTTGTTCAGCAAGCCTGCGACCGTGCAAGACCTGCGCGCCCAGTTGTGCCAATTGCGCGGCCAGCGCCATAGCCTGCACTCGGCGCTGGCGCTCGCCAGCCATGGCCAAATCGTCTGGCAGACAGGGGTTAGCGCCCATCTTACCATGCGCCAATTTTCCGATACGTTTTTGGAGACCTATCTTTGCGAACATGGCGACCAGGTGCTTGGCTGCGTTGGCGGCTATCAGCTCGAATCCGCGGGTGTGCAATTGTTTGACCAGATCGAGGGCGACTATTTCACCATTCTGGGCCTGCCCCTGACGGGCTTATTGGCGGCGCTTCGCCAGTTTGGCGTGGTGATGACATGACAGTTTCAGCCAAGACCCTGGTGGCGGGCGTGATTGGCCAACCTTTGCGTCATTCTTTAAGCCCGCTTTTGCACAATGCCTGGCTCAAGGCGGCCGGGCTGGACGGCGTCTATATTGCCTTTGCGCCCAGGCTTGAGGGCTTTGCGGCAATGATTGAGGGCTTTCGAGGCGGCGCGATCTGTGGTCTCAATATCACCCTGCCGTTCAAGGAACAGGCCTTGGACCTGGCCCAGGCCGGACGCGATCGGGTCACTGCCCGCGCGCGACTGGCCGGCGCGGCCAATCTGGTGGTGTTTGGTGCTGATGGAAGCCTTAGTCTGGATAATACGGACGGCGAGGGTCTATTATATGCCTTTGCCCGCCAAGCCCCCAGCCTTGTCCTCAACCGTGGCCCGGTGGTGATTTTGGGCGCGGGCGGCGCGGCGCGCGGCGCAGCGGCGGCGCTTGTTTTGGCCGGTGTGCCCGAGATTCGTATTCTCAACCGTACATTTGATCGGGCCAAAGCCATTGCCGCTGCCTTGGGCGACAAGGTTGTGGCCTGGCGTCCTGATCAGGCCTTGGCCGCTCTGGATCAGGCCGCCGCCGTGATCAATGCCACCTCGCTTGGCCTTGATGGCGGCGAGGGGCCGGCGGTTGATTGGCGGGCCGTGCCCAAGACCTGCGTCTTTATGGACATGGTCTATAAGCCGCTCGACACCGCATTTTTGCGGGCGGCGCGCGCGCGCGGTCACTTGACCATTGATGGCCTGGATATGTTGGTTGGTCAGGCCATACCCTCGTTTTTGGCCCTTTTTGGCCAGTCCCCACCCGCCGGGCTCGATGTCAGGGCCTTGGCGCTCAAGGCCTTGGCCGCGGAACAAGGCACCAAGGCATGAAACAGATTGGTCTTACCGGCTCGATTGGCATGGGCAAGTCCACCACGGCAAGGCTGTTTGCCGATGAAGGCGTGCCGGTCTATGACGCCGACGCGGCGGTGCATGCGCTTTATGCCAAGGGCGGGGCGGCGGTTGAGCCGGTCGAGGCGGCGTTTGCAGGCACTGTGGTTGAGGGCGCCATTGATCGCGAGCGGCTGGGCGCGGCTGTGCTGGGTAAGCCAGAGGCCATGAAAACGCTCGAACAGATCGTGCATCCTCTGGTGGGGAAAAGCCGCGCCGATTTCTTGCAGTCCGCGCGTGCCAGCGGCGCGGATCTGGTTGTTCTGGACATACCGCTTTTGTTTGAAACCGGCGGCGAAGCGCATATGGACGCCGTTATTGTCGTCACTGCGCCCGCCGAACTGCAACGCCAAAGGGTGCTGGAGCGACCGGGCATGACCGACGAAAAGCTAAAGGCCATATTGGCCCGCCAAACGCCCGATTCAGAAAAGCGCCGCCGCGCTCATTTTGTGATTGATACGTCCAGGGGCCTTGACCATGCCCGCGATCAGGTTCGAGCTAGCCTGGCAGACCTGCGTTCTGGCGCTTTTGTTAAACCGGCCTAGGCGCCTTAGCCCCTTAGTCTTGGAGTCGTGATGTCGCGTGAAATTGTTCTGGATACAGAAACCACAGGTCTGGACCCAAAATCAGGTCACAGACTGATCGAGCTGGGCTGTATCGAGCTGTTTGATCTCTTGCCGACGGGCCGGGAATTTCACGCCTTTGTCGATCCGCAAAGGCCGATTGATGCGGATGCGGAGCGGGTTCACGGGATTTCCAACGCTTTTCTGGCAGGAAAGCCTCGGTTCGAAGACCCAGCGGTTTGCGACGGTTTTCTAGACTTTATCGGCGATGCCCAGCTTATTGCGCATAATGCGAGCTTTGATCGGGGCTTTATCAATAATGAATTGAGTCTGGCCGGGCGCGCGCCGCTTGCGCCAGAGCGATGGATCGATACCCTGCCCATGGCGCAAAAGCGATTTCCGGGTATGGCAAATTCGCTCGATGCCTTGTGTAAGCGGTTCAAGATTTCTCTGGCCGAGCGTGACAAGCACGGTGCCTTGATCGACTCTCAGCTCCTGGCCGCAGTCTATCTGGAGCTCAGGGGCGGCAAGGAACGGGGCCTTGACCTGACCGGACCGGCCAAATCGGCCAGCCCCACATCCGCCGCCAACCCCGCAGCGGCCCAGACCCCAAGGCCGCGACCGCTAGCGGCCCGCGCAACCGAAGCCGAGCATGCCGCCCACGCGGCCTTTGTCGCCAAAACCCTTAAGGACAAGGCAATCTGGTATCAGCTTGACCTGATTTCGCCCAAGACCTAGACGGAAATCGAACCTGAGGTCTCGGCTTCGGCCTGCGCCTTGCGGGCCATATAGATGACGGCAAAATCCAACGGGTCGAGCATGAATGGCGGGAAACCCCCCTCCATGCTCAGATCGGCAATAATCCGCCGCGCAAAGGGGAACAAGAAGCGCGGGCACTCGATCAAGAGCACGGGCTCCATCTCACTTTCCGGAACGCCCTCGATCTGGAACAGGCCACCATAGACCAGTTCGACGTGAAACACAGACTCGCCGTCCCTATGCGCACCCGCAGACAGCTTGAGATCAACCTCATAAAGCCCATCATCTCGGCTGCGTGCGCTAAGCTCGACGCCAAGCTCGATCTGCGGTTGGGCACCGCCCGAGCGCATGGATTCGGGAGCTTTTGGGTTTTCGAAAGACAGGTCCCGAATAAATTGCGTCAAGATCCGCAGCCCGGGGCCGCCGGCAAGCTCGCTGGTTGGGACTTGGTCGGTTTGGCCGTCGGCCACTGTATCGGTCATGACTATAAGTATCCGTCTGGTTATCAGGCCAAAGGTGCGCCGACTAAAGAGGGGATCGAGGCCTTGTGATGACGGCTGCTAACATAGGGCGCAGACCTGTGCAATCTCTGGCGGCGCGCCACGGGGCTCAGATTTGCACCGTGCTAATTGCCAAACTGTATCCCTATCTTGTTTGCCGCGATTGCCTATATAAAAGCCACCATATCCGCTAAGGGTGGTCTTGGTCGCATTGGGCCACAGATCGGCCCAGCTAATTTAAGGGTTTTGCTCGTGCAAGCGCTTCATCTTTTGTTTTTTGCGGTCCTCGCCGGCGTTGTCCTTTATCAGCTCTATAACGTCCTTGGCCGCAGGGTCGGACGCCAACCGGGCGATGAGGTAGCGGCGCGCGTGGATGTGCCTGAACCCAGTGTGGTTTTGGAGCCTGAGGGCCGCGATAGTGCATCGGGCTTGACCGGTCTTGCCGCCCTAAGGGCTCGCGAGCCAAGCTTTGATGTCGCGCATTTTCTCTCCGGTGCGCGTTCGGCTTATGAAATGATTGTTCGCGCCTTTGCGGCAGGCGATCGCGAGACCTTGCGCGGCCTGCTGGCGGCAGACGTTTTTGCATCTTTTGACAAGGTGATCGCCCAAAAGCTTGCCGAAGGCCGCTCTGAGACGGTTGAGTTTATCCAGGCCCCCCGCGCCGACCTTGAAGGCATAGACCTGATCGGTGATCAGGCTCGCGTGCGTGTGCGGTTCTTGGCTGAGTTTCGCAGTCGCTCAAAGGGGCCGGAGGGCGAGGCCGTTGATGATCGGCGAACCGCTGAGGTCTGGACCTTTAGCCGCGAGGTCACCAGTTCCAATCCAAACTGGCTCTTGACCCGCGTTGATGCGGCCCAAGTCTAGACTTATGCCTGCGCAACCAAAATCTCTCTCCTTGACCGTGCGGCTTGCCGCGGCCTTGGCCTGTTTGGCCGCGCTTGGGGCTTGCGCGGTCTTGCCGCCGCCTGTTGTGCCCGCGCCCGCCGCTGGCCGGGTTTGGTTGCCGCCGCCGCAGGCCGGGACCTATACGGTCGCGCCATCTCCGCCAGCGCCCGAAGCGCCCAGTGCCAGCTTGCCCCAGATCGATTTTGCCCAACTGGCCGGCTGGGACCAAGAAGATGCCTTGGCCGCCCTGGCTGGCCTGCGTGCGGGCTGCCGCGCCGCGAAGGCCGTTGAGCTTTCTGGGATTTGTCAGGCGCTGGCTGGACAGGCCCCCGCCGATGCCGCCGCCGCGCGCCATTTTTTTGAAACCCGGTTTGAGATTGTGCCGGTCGAAACACCGGGCCTGTTAACCGGTTATTTTTCGCCCGAATACGATGCCCGCCTTGAGCCTGATGCAGAGTTTTCAGCGCCCTTAAGAGCACGGCCCGCCGATCTGGTGGTGCCGGTCGCTACGGCAGGCACGTCAACCGCCTTGGTAAATGCCGGCATTGGGCGTTGGCGCGATGGCCAGTTTTCGCCCTATCCTGACCGCGCTGAGATCGAGCAACTGGGCCTTGGTCAGCCGCTCTTGTGGCTGCGCCCGGAAGACTTGTTTTTCTTGCAGGTTCAGGGGTCGGGTACGGCCATCTTGCCGGGCGCAGAGCGCAGAAAACTGGTGTTTGATGGCTCCAATGGCCGCAATTTTGTTGGTCTTGGCAAGATTATGCGTGAGCAGGGCCTGTTGGCGGATATTGCCACCTCGGCCGATGAAATCCGTCAGTGGCTAGTGGCCCATAAAGGCCCGGAGGCCACGGCCCTGATGCAGCTCAATCCTCGATACGTGTTTTTTAAGGTGTCTGCCGATGATGGTCAGGAGCCTGTGGGTTCGGCAGGCGTGCCCTTGCCACCGGGCCGGGCCATTGCGGTTGATCCGGGGGTAACTCAAATGGGCGGGCTTTATTGGATCGATGCCCAGGCGCCGGTTCTGGTCGGGGCATTTCCAACCTATAGAAGAATTGTCACGGCGCTCGATACCGGCGGTGCGATTAAGGGGCCTGCCCGTGCCGATCTTTATCTTGGTAAGGGCCCGGCAGCCGGACTGGAGGCAGGGCGCATCCGCCACACGCTTAAACTTTATGCCCTGAGGCCCAAGATCGCCCCACCTGCCCAGGCCGCGGCCCGGCCCGTTGCACTTAACCAAACCCCAACGCGCTGAGGTCTTGTGCGTCGCCCGCTCAATCCTGATGAGGTTAAGATCTGGGCCATGGTTGCTGCAACCGTGCGGGCCAGACCCGGCCGAACCGTGCCCAAGCTTTTGGCGGCGCAGGCGCAAACCGCTCCCGGCCCGAGCCTAAAACCGGCCAAGATCGCCAAGACCAAACGCGCCGAACCGCCGACCCCAATCGCACCCGCCCTGATACCGGCTCGCCCCGCCAAGCCTGCGCCCTATACCGGCCCCAACAGTATTGAGCCGCGCCGAAAACAAAGGTTGGCGCGCGAGCGCGACCCGATTACCGCCCGACTTGATCTGCATGGCCTGGGACAAGACCAGGCGCGCCGGGTCTTGGAAGACTTCCTGTTTCGCGCCCAGGCCGACGGTTTGCGCGCCGTATTGGTCATTACGGGCAAGGGGTTTTTGGGCGACGGCATATTGCGTCGGCGCACGCCCGATTGGCTTTCCTCGCCTAGCCTGCGCAGCGTTGTAGCGGGGGTATCAGAGGCCCATCGCAGGCATGGCGGCGAGGGCGCGCTCTATATCGCGCTCAAAAAGCGGGCCAATCCTTAAGCGGGCCGCGCGGCTTTTTCGTCCAGACCAGAGCGGCCAACCCTTGCTTCGAGCTTGGCGGCAACCGCGTCCAGGGATACGCCGCTGGCGCAAAGCAACACCAGCCAGTGATAGATCAGGTCAGCGCTTTCGCCCGCTACGCCGTCTGGGTCATTTAAGGCGGCGGCCAGAGCGGTTTCGATGGCCTCTTCGCCCAGTTTTTGCGCCGCCTTAACCGGACCCATGGCCAAGAGCTTGGCTGTATAGGACTGGGACGGATCGCTCCCCTTGCGCGCCTCTATGGTCGCGAACAGGGCTTCAAGTGCTGTGGTAAAGCGCTGGGTCTGAGACATGATCCTAGCCTCGCATCAGATCGGGCGCACGGCAATACCAGCCGCCGCCATGGCCGCCTTGGCCTGGCTCATCGTGATTTCACCAAAATGAAAAATCGAGGCGGCGAGCACGGCATCTGCACCGCCCTTTTGCACGCCTTCGATCAGGTCGTTACAGGACCCTGCACCGCCACTGGCAATAACCGGCACCCGCACCGCGCCCGTAACCGCCTTAAGCAAGGCTGTATCATAGCCGCTTTTAGCGCCGTCCCGGTCCATTGAGGTCAGCAAGATCTCCCCGGCTCCCCGCGCTACAGCCAGTTGGGCATATTCAATCACATCAAGCCCAGTGGCGCGCCGCCCGCCATAGGTAAAGACTTCCCAGCCCAAGCCATCGGCCCTGGCCTTGGCGTCAATGGCCACCACGACGCATTGCGAGCCAAAGGCATCGGCTGCTGCAGACAATAGGTCCGGGTTTTCGACCGCTGCGGTATTGATCGAGACCTTGTCGGCCCCCGCCCTCAATAGCCGCCTGGCATCCTCGACCTGACGAACCCCGCCGCCAACCGAAACCGGCATAAAACAGACCTCGGCAGTGCGCGAAATCACATCAAGCATGGCCCCGCGGCCCTCATGGCTGGCGGTAATATCGAGAAACATCAGCTCATCGGCACCGGCGGCGTCATAGGCCCTGGCCTGTTCCACCGGATCGCCGGCATCGCGCAGATCAAGGAAGTTAACGCCCTTGACCACGCGCCCATCCTTAACGTCCAGACAGGGAATAATCCGCACCTTGAGCATGGGTCTTCAGCGCTCCAAACCTAGCGACGCAAGAGTGCGGCGGCCAGCACGTCTGCGGGGTTTATGGCCCCATTATAGAGCGCTCGGCCTAGAACCGCTCCGGCGATTGCGGCCCCGGGCCGGGCCTTCAGATTGCGAATATCCGCCACCGAGGCAAAGCCGCCAGAGGCGATCACCGGAATATTCACCGCGTCTGCCACCGCACCGACCGCCTCGACATTGACGCCGGTCAAGGCACCATCGCGGCCAATATCGGTGACAATCAAGGCGGCAACACCGGCATCCTCAAATCGCCGCGCAAGGGTGACGGCATCAAGATCAGAGGCCCCTACCCAGCCCTCAACCGCGACCATGCCGTCGCGAATATCGATGGCCACCGCAATCTGTTCTGGAAAATCGGCGGCGGCGCGGCGCACAAGATCGGGATCCTTGACCGCGACCGTGCCGAGAATCACCCGGCTAATGCCCGCCTCTATCCAGTGCTCGATCTGGGCGCGGGTGCGAATGCCGCCGCCAAGCTGAACCGGGATAGAAACGGCGCGCATGATCTGGCCGACCGCATCGGCATTGACGGGCCGACCTTCAATCGCGCCATTAAGGTCAACCACATGCAACCACTCAAAGCCCGCCTGCACAAATTGCGCGGCCTGGTCCGCCGGTGAGGCATTAAACACAGTGGCCTGATCCATGTCGCCATGGAGCAGGCGCACGCACTGACCATCTTTCAGGTCGATGGCAGGATAAAGAATCATGGCCGCCACTCCAGGAAGTTCGCGAGCAGGCGAAGGCCAGCGGCTTGGGATTTTTCAGGGTGAAACTGCATACCTGCGACCGTGTCCTTGGCTATGGCCGCGATCATGGGGCCGCCATGATCGGTGGTGGCGATGACATGGTCGGGGTCCTTGGCAAACATGGCATAGGAATGGGTAAAATACATATGCGCTCCGGGCTCTAGCCCTGCCAACAGCGCGTGATCGCGCAGCGTGTCCAGGGCATTCCAGCCCATATGAGGAATCTTGCAATGCGGGTCTGCGGGCGCCAGAAGCCGGACCTCGCCACTGATCCAGCCAAGCCCTGTGGTCTGGCCAAATTCGAGGCCCCGATCGGCCAATAATTGCATGCCGACGCAAACGCCTAAAAACGGAACTGCGCGCGTCTTGACGGCCTGGGTCATGGCCTCGATCACACCGCTGCGGTCTTCAAGCGCACGCATACAGGCGGCAAAGGCCCCAACGCCCGGCAGCACCAGTCGGTCAGCCTGGGCTATAACGTCTGGATCAGCCGAGACCGTGATCTCATAGCCTGGCCCAAGCCCCGCCGCTGCCGCGATCAGGGCCTTTTGCGCCGAGCGAAGGTTGCCGGAGCCATAATCAATCAGGGTAATGGTTTGCATCAAGACGCCTAAAGCACACCCTTGGTCGAGGCCGCCTGGCCCTGGGTCTTGGGATCAAGCTCGACCGCCACGCGCAAGGCCCTGGCCAAGGCCTTGAAACCGCTCTCGGCAATATGGTGGTTATTGTCACCATAAAGGCACTCAAGATGCACGCAGGCCCCGGCATTCATGGCAAAGGCCTGGTGGAATTCCTTGAACAACTCGGTGTCGAAATCGCCAATCTTGGGCCGCGAAAACTGAACCTTCCAGATCAGATAGGGGCGGTTTGACAGGTCGATTGCACACCGGCTCAAGGTCTCGTCCATAGGGATATAGGCATGACCAAACCGGCGAATGCCCTTGAAACCGTCCAGCGCCTTGGCCACGGCCTGACCAAGAACGATCCCGACATCCTCGACCGTATGGTGAAAATCAATATGCAGATCGCCCTTGGCCTCGACGCTCAAGTCAAGGCCGCCGTGCCGGGCAAACGAATCGAGCATATGGTCGAAAAACCCGATCCCGGTCGAGATCTGGGCCTGGCCAGTGCCATCCAGATCAATCGTGACCTTGATCTGGGTCTCCTTGGTTTCGCGAAGGATCTGCGCGGTTCTGTGCTGTGTCATCACAACATCCTTAATCAAAGCCCGGCCTGAGCGGCCAAGGCTTGCAGCGAGACAGAAGGCCGTGGGCCATAATGGGAAATCACCTCACCGGCCGCCAGCGAGCCTAGCGCGCCGCATTGGCTGATGGATCGGCTGCGGGCAAGGCCAAACAAGACCCCCGCCGCATATTGATCGCCAGCGCCGGTGGTATCGACCACCTTAGCGACGGGGCTGGCCTTGACGTGCGTGACCGTGTCACCGGCAAGCAGGCTAGAGCCGTCTTGGCTGCGGGTCACAGCCGCAATGGCAACCTTGCCACGCAGGGCTGCAATGGCGGCATCAATATCTTGGGTCTCAAACAGGGCGCAAATCTCTGCGGCATTGGCAAAGAGTATGTCCACCTCGGTCTCGATAAAGCCCAACAGGGCCGCCCGGTGACGCTCGACCACAAACGAGTCTGATAGGGTTAGGGCAATCTGGCGGCCATGGGTGCGGGCAATGGCTGTGGCCTTGGCAAAGGCCCGTCGCGCCTCTATCGGGTCAAACAAATAGCCTTCGAGGTAAAGAATTCTTGCCGCCGCCACCAGGTCTGGCGATACATCGGCCACGGTCAATTGGTTGGAGGCCCCTAGAAAGGTTGACATGGTGCGCTGACCATCGGGTGTGACATTGATCAGACAGCGGGCTGTGGGCGCACCATCCACCAGACGCGGCACATCAAAATCGACACCAATGGCGCCGATATCATGGGCAAAGACATCGCCGAGTTGGTCATTGGCCACCTTGCCAATATAGGCCGCCCGCCCGCCCAGACTGGCAATGCCTGCCACCGTATTGGCCGCTGATCCGCCCGAAGCCTCAATGCCTGCCGCCATCTGGTCGTAAAGATAAAGCGCACGCGCATCATCAATCAGGGCCATCGAGCCCTTGACCAGGCCCTGATGGGCTAAGAAAACATCGTCTGCCGGTGCAATCACATCGACAATAGCATTGCCAATAGCGGCGACGTCATAGAGCTCGGTCATGGGGCCTGCAAATCGTAAAAAACAAAACCTGCGCCTGCTATAGTCTGCCTTGAGCGCGAGGGCAAAGGCGCAAGCGGGCATCAAGGCTTGCCGCGCCGATTTTGACGCGATATGCCAAGCGCCATGACCCAATATCCGCACCTGGCCATACTGGTCCCGTCGCCCGATAATGAGCAGCATGCCGCCAGCTGGCCGGGCCTGTTTGAAACCCTGGCCGCGCCCTTGCGGGCCCTGGGCGCCAAGGTTACGCCAGAGCCCTGGTTTGGCGGCCCCCCGGCCAGGGCCTTGCTGGCCTATGATAGCGTCTTGCCGCTTCTAGCCTGGGGCTATCATCTTAAGGCCCAGGCCTGGGCCGACCGGCTAAGGGCCTGGGACGATTTGGGTGTCAAGCTAACCCATCCGGCCCGGTTATTGGCTTGGAACACCAACAAGTCTTATCTGGCTCAGCTTGCCGATCTTGGCGCGCCGGTGGTGCCCAGCCTCATGACCGAGGACCTAACCTGGCAAGACCTTGATCGGGCACGCGCCATGTTTGATAGCGAGCTCCTGGTCATCAAGCCCCAGATCTCTGCCGGTTCGCACCAGACGGTGGTGCATTTTCCAGACGATGAGCCTGACGACCTGCCGCAGGGTCCGGTCATTGTTCAGCCCTTCTTGCCTGCCGTCGGTGAGGAGGGGGAATGGTCCTTGTTCTATTTTGGCGGCCAGTTCAGCCATGCCGTGATCAAGGTGGCCAGGGCGGGTGATTTTCGCGTCCAGCCGCAATTTGGTGGTCGGGTGCGCAAGGTTGCGCCAAGCCCGGAAGCGTTTGACGCAGCCGAGTCGGTCTTGCGCGCTGTGGATCACGATCTGGTCTATGCCCGCATTGATCTGATCCGCTGCCTCGACGGCGAGCTTCGGCTCATGGAACTGGAGCTGATCGAGCCGAACCTGTTTTTAGAACACGCCCCCGATCAGGGCGCGGCCTTTGCAGACGCGATCATGGCCTCGATCGACTAGGCTCAATCCCCCTTCACCCTCCCCCGCCTTCGCGGGGAAAACGGTCCGAAAGTGCTAGTATTCGTCCATGGACGGGCAAAGATCGGCCACCGGGCATGAACCGCATTTTGGTTTGCGCGCGACACAGACATAGCGGCCCTGCAAGATCAGCCAGTGATGGGCCCGCGTCAGATAGGGCACGGGTACTGTGCTTTTCAGCTGGTTTTCAACCTGGTTTGGGCTCTTGCCATCGGCCAGGCCCAGCCTGTGCGCGACCCGAAACACATGGGTATCGACGGCAATGGCGGGCTCTAGCCCCCATTCGTTCAAGACTACACTGGCGGTCTTGCGCCCGACGCCGGGCAAGGCCTCAAGCGCATTGCGCTCGGTTGGCACCTCGCCGCCATATTGGCGCAGCAAGATTTGCGACAGGGCGATCACATTCTTGGCCTTGGTGCGAAAAAGCCCAATGGTCTTGATATGATTGGCCACGCCCGCCTCGCCCAGGGCCAGCATCTTGTCTGGCGTATCGGCGGCTTCAAACAGACCTTCCGTGGCGCGATTGACCGACTTATCCGTGGCCTGGGCCGACAGGACCACCGCGACCAATAGGGTATAGCGGCTGGTGGCATTC
>JBIIZD010000027.1:0-27050 GCA_044346445.1 Caulobacteraceae bacterium | reverse complement strand
GCGCGCAAGGAGCGGCCAATCAGGCGCTGAATTTCCTGTGTGCGGCCAGACTGTTTGCCTTGAGCCGCCTCGCGGCGACCGCGCGTATGGGTCGCCCGCGGCAGCATGCCATATTCTGCCGTGACCCAGCCCTGACCCTTGCCGCGCAAAAAGCCGGGCACGCCTTCTTCCAGACTGGCTGTGACCAGGACCCTGGTATGGCCAAATGTGACCAGGCAGGAGCCCTCCGCATAACGATTAACGCCGGTTTCCAGGGTAACAGTGCGAAGGGCATCGGGGGTACGGGCAGACGGGCGCATAGCAGACTTTCAAGCTTGAGGGGCAAACAGTGGCCCATAGACGGATGGCAGGCCTTGCGCCTGCTTGTGGCCTGCTTATCCTATGGAACAGGCGGGCCGTCCACGGCCTAGATGCGAAACCCCAGACCATGTCCAATTTTCTCAATATCGGCCCCATCTCCCTGCAGACCCCGTCCATGGCGCAATTGGACGAGCGGGCGCGGGATATTTTTCGCCGGGTGGTCGAGACCTATCTGGAAACCGGCGAGCCGGTCGGGTCGCGCACCGTATCGCGCGGCGGCGTGCATCTGTCGCCAGCCTCGATCCGCAACACCATGCATGACCTGACTCACTTAGGCCTGCTCGGCGCGCCGCATTCCAGCGCAGGGCGGCTGCCAACCCATGCCGGGCTTCGCCTGTTTATTGATGGCCTCTTAGAGGTCGGCGATCTGGGTGAGGCTGAGCGGCGCGAGATTGATGCAGGCCTGGCCGGGCGCGGGCGCGGTATTGAAGAGGCGCTGGGCGCCGCCACAGCCATGCTGTCGGCCCTGGCGGGCGGCGCAGGCGTTGTGGTAACGCCGGTGCGTGAGGCGGGCGTCAAGCATGTTGAATTTGTCTCGCTGGGCCTGGACCAGGCCTTGGCGGTGATGGTATTTGAGGATGGCACGGTCGAGAATCGGCTCATGACCCGGCGCGCAGGCGTCACGCCGTCGGCCCTGCAAGAAGCCTCCAATTTTCTCAATTCGCGCCTGATGGGCCGCACCCTGGCCGAGACGCGGTTTGAGATGCGCAGCGAGCTTGACCTTGCCCGGCGCGAATTGAACGCGGCTGCTGCACGGCTGGTCGAGGACGGGCTGGCGGCCTGGAGCGGGGGCGAGGATGCCAACCGCGCCCTGATCGTGCGCGGCCAGGCCAAGCTCCTGGGTCAGGGCCCTGCACTGGAAGATCTAGAGCGGGTTCGGATGCTGTTTGACGATCTCGAACAGAAGGAGCAATTGATCGGCCTTCTGGATGATGTGAAGTCGGCTCAAGGCGTGAGCATTTTTATTGGCGCCGAAAACCGTCTATTTTCACTTTCGGGTTCCGCTGTGATCGCGGCTCCCTATATGTCGGGAAAACAAAAGGTGGTCGGTGCGATCGGCGTGATCGGTCCAACCCGTTTGAACTATGCCCGGGTCATTCCTCTGGTGGATTATACCGCCAAAATGATCGGGCGCTTGCTGGATGCCTAAGGAGACGATTCTATGACTGAAGATGCCGCTGCTGTGTCTGATCTGGATATTGAGGCCGGTGCCGAGGGCGCACAGGATCAAGCCCCGTCCGAGGTCGAGATCTTGCAGGCCGAGATTGCAGCCCTGAAAGAGCAGATCCTGCGCTATGCCGCCGATGGCGAAAACCTGCGCCGCCGTACCGAGCGCGAGGTTAATGATGCCCGCGCCTATGCGATCCAGAAATTTGCCAAGGACCTGTTTGGCGTATCTGACAATCTGGGCCGCGCCTTGCAGGCCATGCCGCGCGAAGGTCTGGACGGGGCGGTCAAGAATCTGGTGCTGGGCATTGAAATGACCGAAAAGGACCTTGCCGGCGCGTTTGAACGCAATGGTCTTAAGCGTCTGGACCCGGCCAAGGGCGACAAGTTTGATCCGCACCAGCATCAGGCCATGATGGAACAGGACGCGACCGATGTCGGGCCTGGGTGTGTGCTCCAGGTCCTGGCCCCGGGCTATGAACTGTTTGGCCGCGTTGTGCGCCCAGCCATGGTAGCGGTATCGTCCAAGGCCTCTGGCGAGGCCAAGAGCGCCAATCCCTATGTCAATGGCACCGGTGAAGATGCTGGCAGCGCGGTCGATACCAAGGCCTAGGTGCGATCAATCAAGCCAAGGGCTTAAACGCCTTGGGCTTGAGGCCGTTGCTGGCGAAGTGGGCGAGCATGCGTTGCCAGCCGTCGGCGGCGGCGATGGCGTCATAGGTCTCGCGATAATCGGCATGAAAGCCGTGCTGGGCCTCGGGATAAACGATAATATCGCTGCCGCGTTTCTTGTTGGCAGTTAAAGCCGCCTTCATGGCGTCAATGTCTGTCTGGGGAATGCCCTTATCCTTGCCTGCATAGAGGCCAAGTACGGGTGCCTTGAGGTCGGGGGCGACATCCAGCGGCCAGGGCCGGTCCTCATTGCCGAGGAATTGGCCCGCAACGGGCCGGGTCAGGCGGCCATACCAGGCCACCCCGGCACGAAAGTCCTTGAACTGGGCCAGCGCCATCCAGACCGCAGCCCCACCCCAGCAAAAGCCGATTATGCCGGTGCGGCGGTCGGCAAAGCTCTGAGCCTTGGCCCAGGTCAGCGTCGCGGCAATATCGCTCTGAACCTGAGCATTCGTGGCGGTTTCCACGATTTTCTGGATCGCCTTGAAATCCTTCAAGGGTGCTGGGTCGCCAGCGCGGTGGAAAAAGGCAGGTGCAATGGCGACATAGCCCAGCTTGGCCAGCCGCCGACAGGTGTCACGGATATATTCATGAATGCCAAACACTTCAGAGACCACGATCACGACCGGAAACCGGCCCTTGGCATCGGGCCGCGCGACATAGGCGGGCAGGGGAGTGTCCACCTGCGGGATCATTTCGACGCTGGTGATCAGGCCGACCTCGTCTGTAACAATCGCAGCGGCCTGGGCGGAAAAGGCCGAGACGGCAAATCCGGCAAAAAACAGACTGGCAACGCCTCGGCGCGACAGATGAAAATCTTGCGGTTCCGAACCTTCTGGACGGGTCAATGCGGCCATGGTGCTTTTCCTTTTGCGCGCTAACGGCGCAAATTAGCTTGCAATATTTTTATGGCCTTGTCACGGCGCGCCAGCCTTTCGTAAGGTCAAATTAATCCGGCCACCACCAGAAATCAGTTGTGAACTGCCGCTTATGACCCGGTCTATGCCGTGAAAGGCCAGCCGATCCTCGCCAGCCAGTATGCAGACATCGCCTGAGCTTAGGCGCACAGAGCGGGTCTTGCCGCCGCGCTTGGGGGTGCCAATGCGAAACACGGCCGTATCGCCGAGCGAAACCGACAGGACGCCAAAGCGAAAATCGGCCTCATCGCGGTCCTGATGCAGGCCCATGCGCGCGCCGGGTCCATAGAGATTGATCAGACACGCATCGGGCGGTGTGATGGCGTCGACATGCTCGGCCCAGAGGCCAAGCAGGGCATCGGGTATGGGCGGCCAGGCCTGGCCCGTGACCGGGTGATGGGCCTGATAGCGATAGCCAGCGCGGTCAGAGACCCAGCCAAGACGGCCGCAATTGGTCATCCGCACCGAAAACGGCTGACCGCCTGGGGTGACGGGCGTGAACAGGGGGGCGGCCGCGACAATCTTGTCCAGCGCCGCAACCATTTGGCTCTGGGCTTGGCGATCTAGGCACCCGGGAAGAAGTTGAAAACCGTTCATAGGTTCCAAGATGGTACAAGGCCTGCAAGGTTCCAAGGTGGTGGCGAAAGCTAGTTATTGATCGGCGGCCTAATCTTGGCTAGGGCTAGGGTTCAATAATCGCTAGGCGGGTGGAGGATGTTATGCGTCAAACCAAGGTGATCTCGAAGCGTTCTGTCTGGATGACGGCCGCAAGCCTAGCATGGTTTTGCGCGCTTGGCGGCAATCCTGCAATTTCTGCTCCAGCCGAACCTGTTGTGGCAAGCGCACGTCAGGTTCTGCCCGATACGGTAGTGCCGAGCCGCTATGACATGCAGATTACCCCCGACGGCGCCAAGATGCGGTTTGACGGCAAGGTCAAGATTGCCATTTCGGTCAAGCAGGCCACTGAGACCATTACCTTGAACGCGGCTGATCTGACCTTTTCCAAGGTGGTCTTGAGCGGGCGTGAGACCGAGACCCCAAGTCTTGCGTTTGATCCCAAGGTCCAGACCGTGACGCTGGGCTTTTCCAAGCCGATTTTGCCGGGCGATTATACCCTGTCCATCGATTATGCCGGCAAGATCTATACCCAGTCCCAAGGCCTATTTGCCGTCGATTATGATGATGCCAATGGCAAGGGCCAGATGCTGGCCACCCAGTTTCAGGCCCCTGATGCGCGCCGTTTTGTGCCCAGCTGGGACGAGCCGGGGCGCAAGGCCGTCTTTGCGCTTGAAGTCATTGTCCCAGAGGGGCGTATGGCCCTGTCCAATATGCCGCAAACCGCCAGCCAATCGCTCGGCGGCGGCCTGAAAAAGGTCAGTTTTGCGCCTTCGCCCAAGATGAGCACCTATCTGCTGTTTTTAGGCGTGGGCGATCTGGAGCGGCGCACGATCAAGGTCGGTGAGGTCGATGTCAGCGTCGTTACCAAGCGCGGCGATCTGGATCAGGGCCAGACGGCGCTGGAGGATGCCGCCAAGGTCTTGGTCCAGTTCGATGACTATTTTGGCACGCCCTATCCCCTGCCAAAGCTGGACAATCTGGCCGTGCCCAATGGCGGCGGATTTAGTGCAATGGAGAACTGGGGCGCCATTCTGTATTTTGATCGTGTGCTTTTGCTAGACCCCAGCCGCTCGTCAGAGTTGGACCGGCAAAATGTCTATGAGGTCGTGGCGCATGAAATCGCGCACCAATGGTTTGGCAATCTTGTAACCATGACCTGGTGGGATGATCTTTGGCTGAATGAGGGCTTTGCCTCCTGGATGGCAACCCGGGTCACAGACAAGATGCACCCGGATTGGAAGCCCTGGTTGCAGGCTGAGTCGGGCAAGGAATTTGCGCTTGATCTCGATGCCAAGGCCTCGACCCACCCCATTGTCCAGACCGTCGATACGGTCGAGCAAGCCTCGCAAGCCTTTGACGCGATTACCTATCAAAAGGGCCAGGCTGTGATCCGCATGTTGGAAAACTATTCTGGCGAGACGGCGTTCCGCGATGGGGTGCGGGCCTATATGCGCAAGCATGCGTATGGTAATACGGTGACCAAGGATCTGTGGAGCGCGGTTGAGACCGCCGCCAATAAGCCCATTGTCGCCATTGCCGATGATTTTGCCCGCCAGCCGGGGGTGCCGCTAATCACCCTAGACAGTGCCGTCTGCAAAAAGGGCCAGACCGAACTGACGCTTAGCCAAGGCCGGTTTGGACTGGATGAGCCCTCAAAGGCGCGTCTGTCTTGGCGCGTGCCGATCCAGGTGGCTGTTCTGGGCCAGCCCGGCATTCAGACGATCTTGACCGATGGCGCACCCGTGACCAAGGCGGTGGTGGCTGGCTGCGGGCCGGTCAAGCTCAATGCCGGTCAGGCGGGCTATTTCCGCTCGGCCTATGCGCCCGGTCTGCAGGCCCCCTTGGTTGCACGGTTTGACGCGCTGGAGGCCAGTGATCAGCTTGGGCTATTGAATGATGCCCTAGCCCTAGCCAAGGGCGGCTATGCGCCCATGGCCAATTATCTGGACCTGTCGACCAAGGTCGGGGCCACGAGTGAGCCCGAAGTGATTAGTCAGGCCGTGAGCACGCTGCGCGAGCTTAGCTATCTGTTTGACGGCGAGCCGCGCCAAGGCGCCGTCCGCGCCTATGGCCGCTCGGTCCTGCAACCGATTCTCGCCAAGATTGGCTGGCGGCCAAGCGCGGGCGAATCGCCGCGGGTGGCCCTGTTGCGGCCATGGCTGATTTCGACTCTGGGCCGGTTTGACGACCCTGCTGTGATGGCTGAGGCCAAGCGCCGGTTCCTAGCCGCGCCCAATGATCCCGAGGCCATGCCAGGCGATATCCGTTCGGCCATTCAGGCCGTAGCCTTGAGCCATGCCGATCAGGCGCTGTTTGATGTTGCGCTTAATCGGGTCAAGACGCTGAAGACCCAGATCGAGAAAAATGATTTATTGGGCGATCTTGCTCGCGTGCGCGACCCGGCCTTGGCGCGGCAGGTGCTTGATCTGGCCATTAGCGACGCCGTGCCCGTGACCATTACCCCGCGCATGGTTGGGCAGGTTTCCGGCTGGCACGAGGCCATGGCCTGGCAATTTGCGCTCGATCATCTGGACCAGATCCGCAAGGGGCTGGACTCCATGGCCTCGGCGGGTTTCATGCCGAACCTGTTGGATGGTACCCATGATCCGGTCATGGCCGATACCTTAGCGGCCTATATTGAAAAGACCGTGCCGGTCGAGGATCGGGCCCGCGCCAATGCCGCCCTGGCCAGTGCCCGCCAAGGCGTGCGCTTCAAGACCGAGCAGTTGGAAAAAATCGACGCATGGTTGCGAATGAAGGGCTTTTAGTCCCTCGGTAAGGGGCCTGCGCGATGATTTTGTAAAAAGTCCACAGCTGCATTGTGTGATTAGGTCTTGCCAAGCGCTCGAAGCTGCCCATATGCGGCTTCGAAGCGTGATACGTTTTATGTTAATCAACCCGCCGTTTTGAGGCCTATCTTTCGGTAGGCCTCGTTCAAAGACCTAAGCGAACCGGGGGTCCAAATCCCGATCGGGTGCTTTTTATAAAGGCCCGGCAGAACGGACCGCCCGCAATGGAGCGACCAAAGACCATGAGCAAGATTATCGGTATCGACCTTGGCACCACCAATTCGTGCGTGGCCATTATGGACGGCAAGACCCCCCGGGTGATCGAAAACGCCGAGGGCGTGCGCACCACCCCGTCCGTTGTTGCCTTCCTTGATGATGGCGACCGCCTCGTTGGCCAGCCGGCCAAGCGTCAGGCCGTGACCAATCCGTCCAATACACTGTTCGCCATCAAGCGCCTGATTGGCCGCAATTTTGATGATCCGATCGTGGCTAAGGATAAGGGCATGGTCCCTTATGAAATCGTCAAGGGCCAGGGCGGCGCGGCCTGGGTCAAGGCGCATGAGACCGATTATTCACCCCAACAAATCTCGGCCTTTATCCTGATCAAGATGAAGGAAGCGGCCGAGGCGCATCTGGGCGAAAAGGTCGATAAGGCCGTGATCACGGTCCCCGCCTATTTCAACGACGCCCAGCGCCAGGCGACCAAGGATGCTGGCAAGATTGCTGGCCTGGAAGTCCTGCGCATTATCAATGAGCCTACCGCCGCGGCCCTGGCCTATGGGCTGGACATGAATGTCGGCAAGAAGATCGCGGTCTATGATCTGGGCGGCGGTACGTTCGACATTTCCGTGCTGGAAATCGGCGACGGCATTTTCGAGGTCAAGGCCACCAATGGTGACACCTTCCTTGGCGGTGAGGACTTTGACCTGCGCATCCTCGACTATCTGGCGGACGAGTTCAAAAAGGAATCTGGCGTTGATCTGCGCAAGGACAAGCTGGCCCTGCAACGCCTGAAGGAAGAGGCCGAAAAGGCCAAGAAGGAGCTGTCCTTCACCACCCAATATGAGGTGAACCTGCCCTTCATCTCGATGAATGCCTCTGGTCCCCTGCACCTGAATGTCAAGATTACCCGTGCCAAGATGGAAGCCTTGGTCGAGGATCTGGTTGCCCGCACGATCGCGCCTTGCGAACAGGCCCTGAAAGACGCTGGCATCAAGAAGTCCGAGATTGACGAGGTCGTTCTGGTCGGCGGCATGACCCGTATGCCCAAGGTGGTCGAGGCGGTTAAGGCCTTCTTTGGCCGGGAGCCGCATACGGGCGTGAACCCTGACGAGGTCGTGGCGCTTGGCGCTGCGGTCCAGGCCGGGGTGCTGCAAGGCGATGTCAAGGACGTGCTCTTGCTCGACGTCACGCCATTGACCCTAGGTATTGAGACGCTTGGCGGCGTGTTTACGCCCCTGATCGAGCGCAATACCACCATCCCGACCAAGCGCAGCCAGGTGTTCTCGACCGCGGATGACAATCAAAGCGCCGTGACTATCCGCGTCTTCCAGGGTGAGCGGCCCATGGCGCAGGACAATAAGATGCTGGGCCAGTTTGATCTGGTCGGTATTCCGCCCGCACCGCGCGGCGTGCCCCAGGTCGAGGTCACCTTCGATATTGACGCCAATGGCATTGTGAATGTCCAGGCCAAGGACAAGGCGACCAATAAGGAGCAATCCATCCGCATCCAGGCCAATGGCGGTCTGTCCGACGCTGATATTGAAAAAATGGTCAAGGAGGCGGAAGCCAATTCGGCCAATGACAAGAAGCGCAAGGAAACCGTTGAGGCCCGCAATCAGGGCGATGCCCTGATCCACTCGACCGAAAAGGCCATGATTGATCACGGCTCCAAGGTCGGCGCGGAGGACAAGGCGGCGATCGAGACCGCCATTGCCGAGCTTAAGACCGCGCTCGAAGGCGAAGACGCCGACGATATCAGGGCCAAGACTCAAGTCTTGATGCAGGCCTCGATGAAGATGGGCGAGGCCATGTATGCTCAGGCCCCTGACGATGACGCCGACGCCGACGCGCACGCAAAGGCCGATGACGGGGTCGTGGATGCCGAGTTTGAAGAAGTCGATGGCAACGACAAGAAATAGGCCCAGCGCCTGATGCATATCCCGGCCCTGCAAGCGCTTGTCGTCTGTGGGGCCGGGTTCCATCACAGGATGATTTGGGGCCGATGACCGCAGCAGGTGATTGACCCGTCGTTCGGTTGCGGTTCTATGGACAAAACGGGGTCAGGTACGGATATGGCGCGCGACTATTACGAAATTCTTGGCGTTGCCCGTCAGGCTGATGATGCCGCGCTAAAGGCGGCTTTTCGCAAGGCGGCCATGCAGCACCATCCAGACAAGAATCCCGGCTGCACCGAATCGGAGGGCCGGTTCAAGGAAGTGAATGAGGCCTATTCGGTCTTGTCCGATCCGCAAAAGCGCGCCGCCTATGACCGGTTTGGCCATGATGGCGTCAATGGCATGGGCGCTGGTGCTGGCGGTCGTGGCGCGGGCGGCTTTGGTGACGTCAATGATATCTTTAATGACGTGTTTGGCGATGTATTCGGCGACATGTTTGGCGGTGGTGGCCGGGGCCGCAGCCAAGGCCCGGCACGCGGTCAAGACCTGCGCTATGATTTGGAAATCTCCCTGGAGCAGGCCTATGCCAGCGCCGAGGTCGAGATTACGGTTCCGTCTGCCATTAGCTGCGAGGTCTGCGACGGCTCAGGTGCCAAGCCTGGCACTAGCCCGACGACCTGCGGTACCTGTGGCGGGGCGGGCCGGGTGCGGGCAACCCAAGGCTTTTTCGCGGTCGAGCGCACCTGTCCGCGCTGCGGCGGCGCTGGCCGGGTGATTGCTGATCCGTGCCAGACCTGTCAGGGCCATGGCCAGGTGCGCAAGGAGCGGACGCTTCAGGTGCGCATTCCGGCTGGGGTCGATGAGGGCTCGCGCATTCGTCTGGCCGGCGAGGGCGATGCTGGCGCGCGCGGCGGACCAAGGGGCGATCTTTACATCTTCCTGTCGGTACAGCCGCATGAGCTGTTTGAGCGCGACGGGCTGGATATTCTGTGTTCCGTGCCTGTGCCCATGACCACCGCTGCGCTCGGCGGCGAGATTGAGGCCCCCTGCCTAAAGGCCGAGGATGCGCCAGACAGTGCGTCGAGGATTTCGGTCAAGGTGCCCGAAGGCGCGCAAACCGGCCGCACCGTGCGGCTCAAGGGCAAGGGCATGCCGTCCTTGCGCTCGCGCGAGCGCGGCGATCTGGTGGTCGAGCTGTTTGTCGAGACTCCGACGCGACTCACGGGCCGGCAAAAAGAGCTGATGCGTGAACTGGCCAAGTCCTGCGACGACGGCCAGCACCCCCAGACCAGCAGCTTCTTCAAAAAAGCCAAACGCTTTTGGGCGGCGGTCGTCAGCGAGGTCTAGGTTCAATCCAAATTCGGTGAGGAGAGGCAGCCCCCGCCCCCGCACTAGCCCTCCTTCCGCCTTCCCCGCGCAGTCCCCGCCTTCGCGGGGAGGGACCCAGACCGTTTCACGCGGCCAGCTGAATCACACAGTCAACCAAACCGGAATCCCCGAATGTGGATCGAACCTAGAGGGCCTCGTAAACACCCCGCTCAAACCCGGCAAACACCGCCAAGACCTTGGGGTCGGCAAAGGGCAGGAGTTGGCTCATAAACACGCCCGCGACCTGGCGCTCTGGATCGGCCCAGTAATAGGTATTGGCCAGGCCCGCCCAGGCCAGGCTGCCCGGGCTGCGACCATTGGGGCCGGTGGTGGGATTGATGGCTAGGCCCAGACCCCAGCCGGGCGCTTCCAGGCCCAAGGCTGCGCCGACATCCAGATCATGGGTTAAAAACGGCATCACGCTACCAAGGCGGCGCAAGGGCACATCGCCCTTATGGTTCTGTGACAAGAGGCTTAAGCTGGACTGTGTCAGAATCTGTGCGCCACTGGCCGCCGTGCCGCCATCCAGAATCATTTGCAAAAACCGCAAATAGTCGCTGGCTGTGCTGTAAAGTCCGCCGCCGCCGCTCCAAAATTCTGAGCCTGGATTGACCGGCAAGCTTAGGGGTTTGAGATCACCGTCCGGCGTTCGCGCCGCCATGCCAGCAAGCCGCGCCGTCATGGCCTCATTGGGCAAAAAGGCCGTGTCGGTCATGCCCAGCGGCCCGGTAATGTGATCGCGCACATAGACATCCAGCGCCTTGCCACTGACCACCTCGATCACCTGGCCTGCCCAGTCTAGGCCAATCCCGTATTCCCAGGCCGTGCCCGGATCAAAGGCCAGAGGCAGGTTCAGGGCGGCCTTCAGGCCCGAACCCATGCCGGGAATGCCTTGGTCTTGCACATAGCGGCCCAGATCGGCATTCCACATGTCATAGCCAAGGCCCGATGTATGGCTGAGCAGTTGGCGCAGGCTTATTGGCCCCTTGGCCGGGCGCAAGATGGCTGCGCCCTTGGCATCAAAGCCTTCCAGCACCTTGGGCGCGGCCAGGGCTGGGATAAGGCTGCCAAGGTCCTGATCCAGATCGACCAGACCCTGCTCGACCAGTTGCAGGGCCGCCACCGTCGTCACGGCCTTGGTCATGGAGGCAATGAAAAACACCTGATCGGTGGCCATGGCCTCGCCATGGTCAGGCCCGCGCTGGCCATAGGCGCCGCAAAACACGGTTTCTCCCCTATGGCTGGCCATGGCGACAAAGCCGGGCAGGTCCTGGGTCTTGGCAAGGCCCGATAGGGTTTGGTGGATACCAGACATTTCAGGCCCCTTTAGCGCACCGGCAAGCCTGATCCGGCCCTGGAGCAACCTTTCAGAATGAATAGGCAAGCGCAAGCCTTGGCCTCTTCAAATTCTGGATGCAGTCAAACGCTCGGTAACCTAGTGTGAGGGGTATGAATGCCCTTGAACCAGCGATTCTAACGCCTTCCCCTGCCGCCGACACCACCCCGGTAATGGCGCAGTATTTTGAGGCCAAGTCCCGCCAGCCTGATGCGCTGGTGTTTTTCCGCATGGGCGATTTCTACGAGCTGTTCTTTGACGATGCGGTCAAGGCGGCAGAGGCGCTAGGCATTGCCCTGACCAAGCGCGGCAGTCATGGCGGCGAGCCTATCCCGATGTGCGGGGTGCCCGTCCATGCCTCTGAAGCCTATCTGGCCAAATTGATCCGCTCAGGTTTTAAGGTCGCGGTCTGCGAACAGATGGAGGACCCTGCCGAGGCGCGAAAACGCGGTTATAAATCCATTGTCCGGCGTGATGTGGTGCGGGTCGTGACCCCAGGCACCCTGACCGAAGACGGCTTGCTGGATGCGCGCGGGGCCAATCGGCTGGCGGCGATCTCGGTGCGGGCAGGCCAGGCGGCTGTGGCCAGTGTCGAGCTATCGACCGGCGATGTCGAGGCCATGATTACTACGCGCGAGGGCCTGGCCGCCAGCCTGGCGGCCTTGCAGCCGTCGGAAATCCTCGTGCCCGACCGATTGTTTGCCGATGAGATGGTGGCGACCGCGCTCAAGACCCTGACCGGTCTGGTCCAGCCCATGGCGTCGGCCTTGGCGGAGCCTCAAGCTTCGGAAATGCGGCTAAAGCGGCTTTATGGGGTCGAGACCCTGGACGGGTTTGGGGCCCTGACGGGTGCGGAAATATCTGCGCTTGGCCTGATCGCGGCGCATTTGGAAACCACCCAGGCCGGCAAGGTGCCTGCGCTTCGCCCGCCGCGCCGGGCCGGGGCGTCGGACATTATGGCGATTGATCCCGCCACCCGCTTTAGCCTTGAGATTGACCGCACCCAATCGGGCGGACGGGAGGGCTCCTTGCTTGCCGCCATTGACCGGACCGTCACGGCGGGCGGTGCGCGGCTCTTATCGGCCAGGCTTGGCCGTCCCCTGCTTGATCCCGAAGCGATTGATGCAAGGCTGGATTCTGTCGACTGGTTTATGGCCCACCGATCCTTGCGGGCGCGGCTTCGGGACCAGTTGAAGGGTTCAGGCGATATGGCAAGGGCGCTGTCGCGGCTGGCGCTTGGGCGGGGCGGGCCGCGTGATCTGGGGGCCTTGCGCGATGGCCTAAAGGCTGGCGAACTCATGGTCGCTGAGGTCTTGGTCAGCAGGAGCGGCGACGCCTTGGTGCCTGCGCCGCCGGAACTGGCATGGGCGCTTGAGGCCCTGACCCCGTCCTTGGTACCCGAACTTGCGCGGTTTTTGGCGACCTTGAGCGAAAGTCTGGGCGCTGATCTTCCGGCCCAGGCGCGGGACGGCGGCTTTGTCGCGCCGGGCACGCGGCCAGAGCTGGACCAGACCCGCGCGCTTCGCGATGATAGCCGCCGGGTGGTGGCCGGACTTGAGCAGGCCCTAGCCGCCGAAACCGGCGTGCCGCTCAAGATCAAGCACAATGCGGTGCTCGGCTATTTTGTTGAGGTTACCGCCAAGCAGGCCGATGCCCTGTTCCAGCCGCCCTGGAATACGCGCTTTATCCATCGTCAGACCCTGGCCAATCAGGTGCGGTTTACCACCACCGACCTTGCCGAACTGGATGCCAAGATTGCCCAGGCCGCTGAACGGGCCCTAGCCATTGAGGTCCAGACCTTTGAGCTTTGGCGCAGCGAGGCCCAGGCCCTAGCGCCCGCCATCCTTGCCGCCGCCGAGGCCTGCGCCCAGATTGATGTGGCGGCGGGCCTGGCCCAATGGGCTGATGATGTCGGTGCTGTGCGACCCGTGATCGATAATAGTCTGGTATTTGAAGCCATTGGCGGGCGTCACCCGGTGGTTGAGGCCGCGGTCAAGCGTCAGGGCCAGCCCTATACACCCAATGACTGCCACCTTGATGGGGCGGGCCTTGGCGCGGTGCGCTTGGCGGTGGTCACAGGCCCGAACATGGCCGGTAAGTCCACTTTTTTAAGGCAAAATGCTCTGCTGGCCGTCCTTGCCCAGGCCGGATCGTTTGTGCCTGCCACGGCCCTGCGAATGGGTGTGGTGGACCGGCTGTTTAGCCGAGTCGGGGCGGGGGACGATCTGGCGCGGGGTCGCTCGACCTTTATGACCGAGATGGTCGAGACCGCCGCCATCCTGACCCAGGCCACAGCGCAATCCTTGGTGATACTCGACGAGATTGGCCGCGGCACGGCGACCTATGATGGCCTGGCCATTGCCTGGGCCTGTATTGAGGCCTTGCATGACGTGAACCGCTGCCGGGCCCTGTTTGCCACGCATTATCATGAGCTGGCCCAGTTGGAGACCCGCCTGGCCAGTGTCGGAAACCTGTCCTTGCGCGCCAAGGAATGGAACGGCGATCTGGTGTTTCTGCACGAGGCCCAGCCAGGGCCTGCGGACCGGTCCTATGGTGTGCAGGTGGCGCGGCTGGCCGGTGTGCCCGCTGCGGTCGTGGCCCGGGCCCGCGAGGTCTTGCAAAGGCTTGAGAGCGAGGCGGCTGCGCCCGCGCGCCTGGACGATCTGCCCCTGTTTGCGCAGTCTGTCCCAGAGCGGCCAGATGTCCCTGACTCTGACCTAGAAAAAGCGCTCCTGACCTTGGATCTTGACGGCATGTCGCCCAGAGAAGCGATGGAGGCCTTATATCGCTTGAAAGCCATTGTGACGCCGGGTTTTCAGCCTAAACCCTAAGGCATTTGGCCGTGCCCCCATTTTGGCAGCCAGAGCCATTCGCCGCACTTTTGTTTGGTCATTTCGGTGGGCAAGACGGTTGACCTAGCCTAGTCTATGGCTTGATCCTTGGTGAATCGAGCCCACGCCCATGCCACCCCGGCTACGCCCTACGCGGCTAGAATATGTTGTTGATGGCTATCGCCTGCGTGCGCAATTGTCTGCGGCGGCGCTGGATGCCTTGGGCAATGAGGTCGAGCAAAGACGCCGGGCTCTGGATATTCTCAAATCGGCCCTGTTTCGCGGTCGCATGATTGCCAAGGAAAGGCTGGAAAGCGGCGCTGGCGGGATTGAGACGGCGCGGCTCTTGTCCGGTGTGACCGACGAGGTGGTCTGCGCCCTGTTTGATTTTACCACCACCCATGTGTTTCGCGCCCGTAACCCGACCGAGGGCGAGCGTTTGGCCTTGCTGGCGGTGGGCGGTTATGGCCGGGGTGCCTTGGCCCCGTTTTCCGATCTCGATCTGCTCTTCCTGCGCCCTTATAAACAGACCGCCCATGCCGAGAGCGTGATTGAGTTCATGCTCTATGCCTTGTGGGACCTCGGCTTCAAGGTTGGCCATGCCTCGCGGACGGTCGAGGAGTGCATCAAGCTATCGCGCGAGGATTTTACCATTCGCACCTCCCTGCTTGAGGGGCGGCGTCTGACCGGCGATGAGCGGCTGGTGGAGGAATTACGGTCGCGGTTTCGCGGTGAGGTGGTCAAGGGTACGGGCGCGGAATTTGTTGCGGCCAAGCTGAAAGAGCGCGATGAGCGCCACCAAAGGGCCGGGGCCTCGCGCTATCTGGTCGAGCCCAATGTCAAGGAGGGCAAGGGGGCGCTGCGAGACCTGCACACCCTGTTTTGGATCGCCCAATACCTGCATCCAGCGGAAAACATAGACGGCGTCGTCAAGCTGGACTTTTTTGAAAAGCGCGAAGTGCGGGCCTTTATGCGGGCGTTTGATTTTTTGTGGGCGGTGCGCAGTCATCTGCACTTTGTCACCGGCCGGGCTGAGGAGCGTCTGACCTTCGATCTCCAGCCCGAGATTGCCAGGCGGATGGGCTATGGCGACCGGGGGGACGCGCCTGCGGTTGAGCGGTTCATGCGCCGCTATTTCCTGATCGCCAAGGAGGTTGGGGCCCTGACGCGAACCTTTTGCGCCCTGTTGGAGGCCGAAGAAGCCAAACGCCAACCCCAGGGCCTGTCCCGGTTCCTGCCAGGGGCAAAAAAGAGCGGTCGCAAGGCTCTGGATGCGCCGGGCTTTCTGGTTGATGGCGGGCGTTTGACGGTCGAGGGGGTTTCGACCTTCGAGCAGGACCCGGTGAATATATTACGATTGTTTGTGATCGCCGATCAGCGCGATCTGGACCTGCATCCCGATGCCTTTACCGCCCTGACCCGGACCTTGCATTTGATCACCTCAAAACTGCGGCGTGATCCCGAAGCCAATAAGGCATTTTTGAGCGTCCTGGCGCGAAGCAAGCGCACCTATCGGACCTTGACCTTGATGAATGAGGCTGGGGTGCTGGGCCGGTTCATTCCCGAATTTGGCCGCATTGTCGGCCAGATGCAGTTCAATATGTATCATTCCTATACGGTGGATGAGCATACCCTGCGGGCCGTCGGCGTGATTGGCGATATTGCCGCCGGGCGTCTGGGCGAGGACCATCCTCTGGCCTTGAGCATCTGGCCCTTGATTGAAGACCGCGAGGCCCTGTTCTTGGCCATGTTCTTGCATGATACCGGCAAGGGCGGCGAGGGTGGGCAGGAAAAGGCCGGTGCCAGGGCTGCGCGCTCGGCCTGTGAGCGACTGGGTCTTGAGCGCGACCGGATCGAACTGATTGCCTGGCTGATCGAGCATCATCTGGTCATGAGCGATTTTGCGCAAAAGCGCGATATTGGCGACCCGCGTACGGTCACAGCCTTTGCCAAGATTATGGAAAATCCTGAGCGGATGCGGTTGTTGCTGGTCTTGACCGTAGCCGATATTCGCGCCGTGGGGCCGGGGGTCTGGAACGGCTGGAAGGGCCAACTGATGCGCGAGCTGTTTAGCGCAACAGAGGCGGTGTTCCGTGGCGGGCGCGGCTCTGATCCGACCGCTTCGGTTCTGCGCCAGCAACATGGCGCGGCCGATAGGGTACGAAACCAGTTGATCAGCGCCGATCCAGCCCTTGCGCCCTGGGTTGCGGGCATGGAGGACGCCTATTTTGCAGGCTTTTCGCCAGAGGATTACACCGTCCATGCTAGGCTGGGCCTGAGGGCGGCCGAACAGGGCGGCGCGGCGGCCAATGCGCGCATCATTGCGGGGCGAAATGCTGCGGAAATCACCGTCGCGGCGGCCGACCGGCGCGGGCTGTTTGCCGATCTGGCCCAGGTGATGGCGGATATGGGCGCCAATGTCGTCGGGGCCAGGGTCTATACCTCGCGAGCGGGTCAGGCGCTGGATGTGTTCTATGTCCAGGACATGGGCGGAAGTCCGTTTGGCTGTGACAATGGCCGTAACCTTGATCGGCTGGTAACCTTGCTGGAGGCAGCGGCCCGGGGTGAGGCGCCGGTGCTTGAGGCCAAGGCAAGGACCGAGCTTGGCCGGGCTGCGGCTTTTTCGATCTCGCCCTCAGTGGTGATTGATAATGACGCCTCTGAGGAGTCTACCGTGATTGAGGCCTCGGGCCGCGACCGGCCAGGCCTGTTGGCGGACCTGTCCCGCGCCTTGGCCAAGGCCGAGCTTTCGATCCAGTCGGCGCATATTGATGCCTATGGCGAGCGCGCTATTGATGCATTTTATGTCCATGATACGGGCGGGCAAAAGCTCACGGATGCCAAGGCCGTTCAGGGCTTGAAATCGGCACTCTTACAGGTGCTGGACGACGATGAGGCCCGGCCCCAGGTCCAGGGGCGGCTGAAGTTGCAAAGGGCGAGGGCCAGTGTTGGGCGCTAGTGGCGGCGCAGGGTTGTGCTTGACCCACGCTAGGCCAAGGTCTAGGCCCGGCACGTGACCCAGAACCCGCCCTCACCAACCCCGATGCAGCCCAAGCCTGGCCCCAAGCCTGGCCAAAGCCTGGTGCGCTCGTCCATGATCTATTCCGCCCTGACCCTGGTGAGCCGGTTCATGGGTCTGGCGCGGGATCTCGTGGTCACGGCCCGGATCGGCGCCAGCGCGACGATTGCTGGCGATGCCTATGCCACGGCCCTGGCCTTTCCCAACCTGTTTCGCCGCATATTTGCCGAGGGTGCGTTTGCCGCAGCCTTTGTGCCGGCCTATTCCAAATCCCTGACCGAGGATGGTGAGGAGATTGCCGATCGGCTGGCGGCCGATGCCATGGCGACGCTGGCGGCGGCGACGATTGTCCTGACCATTGTCGCGCAACTGACCATGCCCTGGCTGATGTTGGTGATGAATCCGGGGTATGTTGCCGATCCGGTCAAGTTCAAGCTGTCGGTCCTGCTCACCCAATTGGCCATGCCCTATCTGCCCTGTATGGCGATCACGGCGCATTTGTCAGGGGTCTTGAATGCACGGGGCCGGTTCATCTTGTCGGCGGCCGCGCCAACCTTGCTGAACCTGATGATGCTGATCTTTGTCCTGCCCCAGCATGAGGCAAAGGCTGCGGCGACCTGGGCGATTTACGGGGTGGTGGTGTCGGGCGTGGCCCAGTCGGCGCTCTTGGCCTGGGGCGTGCGCAAGTCCGGAGCCCAGGTGCACTGGCGGCTGCCGCGCCTGACGCCCGAGATTCGCCAACTGCTGGCCCTGGCCGTGCCCGGCGCGATTGCTGCCAGCGCCACCCAGATCAACATCTTTATTTCTGGCAATCTCGTCTCCAGCGTCAATGGCGCGCGCAATTGGCTCAGTGTCGCCGATCGGCTCTATCAATTGCCGCTTGGCCTTGTGGGGGTTGCGATCGGGGTTGCGCTTTTGCCGCGCCTGTCTCGGGCCGTTCAGGCCGGGGATAAGGCCGATGCGCAAGGGGCGATGGATGAGGGCATTGTGCTGGCGCTGGCCTTTTGCCTGCCCGCCGCTGCGGCCCTGGTGGCAATGCCCTATTTTCTGATTGATGGCCTGTTCACGCGCGGCCTGTTTACGACCTATGACTCCCATGAAACCGCCAAGGCCTTGCTGCAATATGGCTGGGGTGTTCCAGCCTTTGTGCTGACGCGTATCCTGTCGCCCGCCTTTTTTGCCCGCCAAGACACGCGTGGGCCCATGACTTTTGCCCTGGCCTCAGTGGCGGTCAATGTGGTGCTGGGCATATTTCTGTTTCGGCTGGTTGGGGTCCAGGGCATTGCGGCTGCGACCAGTGCCGCGGCCTGGCTGAACGTGGTCTTGATGGTCTCGGCACTGGCCCGGCGCAAGGTCTATACGCCCAGCCTTGCGGCCTGGAGCCGGATTGGCAAGATCATGCTGGCCAGCTTGACCATTGGCCTTGGCATGGCTGCGGCCTCGCATTGGCGTCCCTTGGTCGAGGCCCCGTTCCAGTTTATCCAGCTGGCCATTGGCACCACCAAGGTCTTGGGGTCCAAGGAGTTGGCGGTCCTGACCGTTGTGGCCCTGGCCGGAGTGCTTTATCCTTTGGCCTTGTTTGGCTTTGGTGGTCTGACCCTAGCTGAGGTAAAAGGCGCACTGAAGCGGCCCGCCAAGTCTGAGGCCGATGCCCCACCCCCGATGGATCTGGATTAGAGCCAAGCCCCGATGACTGAACCTGTATCTGCCTCTGCTGCGCCTGTCCCCGCCTATACCGGCCCTAGCCGGGTCCTGTCCGGGGTTCAGCCTTCCGGCGCCCTGCATTTGGGCAATTATCTGGGAGCCTTGACCAAGTTTGTCGCCTTGCAAGACCAGACCGAGTGCTTTTTCTGCGTGGTAGATTTGCACGCCATCACGGTCTGGCAGGACCCGGCCAAGCTGACCGCACAGACGCGCGAGATTGCGGCGGCCTATCTGGCAGCCGGGGTTGATCCGGCCAAGGCCGCGATCTTTCCGCAATCGGCTGTGCGCGCCCATGCTGAACTGGCCTGGATTTTCAACTGTGTCGCCCGGCTGGGCTGGCTGGACCGCATGACCCAGTTTAAGGAAAAATCGGGCAAGCATAAGGAGCGTTCCAGCGTTGGGCTCTATACCTATCCTGTGCTCCAGGCCGCCGATATTCTGGTCTATAAGGCGACCCAGGTTCCGGTTGGCGAAGACCAAAAACAGCATCTTGAGCTGACCCGCGATATTGCCGCCAAGTTCAATAATGACTTTGGCGCACCGGGGTTTTTCCCCTTGACCGAGCCCTTGATCGAGGGGCCGGGCGCACGGGTCATGAGCCTGCGCGATGGGGCGGCCAAGATGAGCAAGTCGGACCCGTCGGACAATAGCCGGATCAATCTGATGGATGATGCCGACGCCATTGCCCAGAAAATCCGCCGCGCCAAGACCGATCCTGAGCCCCTGCCCGAAGGTCTTGAAGACCTGAGGGCCCGGCCAGAGGCGGATAATCTTGTGGGTATTTATGCCGCACTTGCGGGCGTGTCCAAGACCGATGTTCTGTTGCAATATGGCGGCAGGGGTTTTGGAGATTTCAAACCGGCCTTGGCAGACTTGGCCGTGGCGGTCATGGGCCCGATTGGCGAGCGGATGCGTCGGCTGATGGATGACCCCGGCGAGATCGACGCGGTTTTGCGCGCCGGCGCCGAGCGTGCTCGGGCCGTGGCTGAGCCGGTGATTGAAGACACCAAGCGCCTGGTCGGGTTCTGGCCCGGTTAGGCAAATGCATTTTTAAACGGAGACTGTCATGATCAAGGCCCTTGCCCTCGCCACGCTTTTGGTCGCCAGCCCTGTCTTGGCCCAGGCCCATGAGGTCAAGGTCGGGGATTTAACGCTCAAGCATCCGCATGTGCGCGCCTCTATGGGCATGTCGCCGACCACTGCGGGCTATCTGGTCATTGAAAATGATTCCAAGAGCGGTGAGCGGCTGGTCTCAGCGACCTGCACCTGCGCCAAGACGGTCATGATCCACAAGACCGAGATCAAGAATGGCATGGCCTCGATGAAGGCCCTCGATGGCCTGGACATTCCCGCAGGCGGCAGGGCGGAGCTGGCCCCCGGCGGCACGCATCTGATGGTTATGGGGCTAAAGGCCCCGATCAAGTCGGGCACCATGGTCAATATGACCCTGACCTTTGCCAAGGCTGGCCGCGTCACGGTGCCGTTTATGGTGATGGACAAGCCGGGCGCGGATAAGGGGGCCATGCCTAGCATGGAGCATCACCAGCACTAGGGCTGCTCTCTAAGCTTTTACTTGCTCAAAGCACCATTGCCCTGCAATTTGAAGATATGAGCATGCGTAAGTTTCTGGTCATAGCCGATGATAGCCCCGAATTTGAGGCGGCGCTGCATTATGCCTGTCGCCGGGCGCGTTCGACGGGGGGGCGTGTGGCCCTGCTGAGGGTTATGGAACCGGCCGAGTTTGAGCACTGGTCGGCGGTGCGTGACGAGATGCAGCGGCAATTGCGTGCTGAGGCCGAGGCGGTCTTGCAGCGCATGGCGGGGCAGGTCCTGGCCGAGCTTGGCCAGTCACCTGAATTCATTATTATGGAGAATGGCGATACCAAGGCCGCGATCCGCGCGGCTGTGGCCGCTGATCCAGATATCAAGATATTGATTTTAGCCGCGGCGGCTGGGGGGCGTGACCCTGGTCCACTGGTGGCCTCAATCGCCCGCGACGGGGTGTCCTGGGGCACCCGCAAGATCCCGGTTACGGTGGTGCCGGGCGATCTGACCCGAGAACAAATCAACGATCTGGCCTGAAGCGGTTGTGTTTGGCGCTTCGGGGGGCCATGTAAGGCGTTCGCAATCTTGCAGCCTTAAGGGCCAGCCATGTTTATCCAGACCGAGTCTACACCAAATCCAGACGTTTTGAAGTTCCTGCCCGGACGTGATGTGTTGGGCCAGGGCACGCGCGAGTTTCGCACCCCTGCCGAGGCCCAGGCCTCGCCGCTGGCCATGGCGATTTTTGATCTGGACGGGGTAGGCCGGGTGTTTTTTGGCCCTGATTTTGTCACCGTGACCAAGACCGAAACCCTAGACTGGCCCCAGCTTAAGGCACCCGTCCTTGCGGCAATTATGGAGCATTTTACCTCAAATGCGCCCTTGCTGTTTGAAGGCGGAGAGGCCGCTGGTCACGATAGCGATGTGTATGAAGGCGAGGTCGCCCAGATCGTTGCCGAGATCAAGGACCTGCTGGATACCCGCATTCGCCCGGCTGTGGCCCAGGATGGCGGCGACATCTTGTTTAACCGATTTGACTCTGGCACGGGGGTGGTCTGGCTGCATATGCGCGGGGCCTGTGCGGGGTGTCCGTCCTCATCGGCGACCCTGAAGTCCGGGGTCGAGAACATGCTCAAACACTATGTGCCTGAAGTGACCCGCGTCGAACAAGCCCTCTAGTTTAGGACCTCCCCATGTCGCACCCCTTGAATGACCAAGCCCTTGATCAGGTGTTTCGTACCGCCCGGTCGGTAAATTTCTGGACCAAGGACACGGTCTCTGATGCCTTGTTGGGTCAGGTCTATGATCTGGCCAAGTTTGGCGCGACCTCCGCCAATGCCTCGCCGGCCCGGTTTGTGTTTGTCTCGACGCCGCAGGGTAAGGCACGGTTAGAGCCTCTGTTGTCTGAGGGCAATCGCGCCAAGTCCATGGCCGCGCCCGTCACCGTGATCATTGGCCATGATCTGAACTTTGCCGAACAGATGCCAAAGCTGTTTCCATCCAATCCCGATGCGCGTCACTGGTTCAGCGCGCCGCGCCTGACCTTTGACGAAGCATGTCAGATCGCCTGACGGTTCTGGCGCTCGATACGGCGCAAAATGCCTGTAGCGCCGCTGTGGTGAGCGGCGGGCAGGTGCTGGCGTCTGTGTCCGAGCCCATGGTGCGCGGCCATCAAGAGCGGCTGGCCCTGATGGTGCAGGCCGTCATGACCAAGGCGGGCCTAGCCTTTGCCGATCTTGACCGTATTGGCGTTACGGTCGGCCCAGGCTCGTTTACCGGGCTTCGGGTTGGCATAGCCTTTGCCAAGGGATTGGGTCTGGCGCTTGGCAAGCCTTGCGTCGGCATAGGCTGCCTGCCGGGTCTGGCCGCGTCTGAGCTTGGCAGCGGCATGGTTGCGGCGGTGATCGATGCCCGGCGCGACCAGATCTATTTGCAGATCTTTGCAGACGGTGAGGCCCTGATGGCGCCAGATGCCGTATCGCTTGAGGTGGCGGCCGCGCGGCTGGTTGAACTTTGGACAGGCCAAGGGCTTACCATTATTGGCCCCGGCGCAGCCTTGCTGGAGGGCGTGATCAAGGGTGCGCGCCTAGTGGTGCGCGATGCGGTCGATCCGGTGGCGCTGGCCAGACTGGCCAGCAAGGCTGAGATCAGCCCGCCGCGGCCGCTCTATCTGCGCGCACCAGACGCCAAGCTGCCGGGCGGGCTTGTACCGGATTTTGCGTTTTGAGCCCTGATCGGACCCAAGGGGCCTTGCGACTGGCCGCGCCCAAGGATGCCCAGACCCTGGCCGCCCTGCATGGCCGCGCATTTGATGATCCTTGGCCCGTGATCATGATCGCCGATCTTTTGGACGGTGAGGGCATGATAGCCCTGGTCTGGGAGCAGGGCGGGGTTATGCGCGGCTTTGTTCTGGCGCGGGTCGTGGTTGATGAGGCGGAAATCTTGACCCTTGCGGTCGATCCTGCCAGCCGCCGGGCGGGGATAGGGGCCGCCTTGCTGGCCCGGGCAAGCGAGCTTGCCACCGAGCGGGGGGCGGTGGCGCTGTTTTTGGAAGTCGCAGTGGATAATCTGGCGGCGCTTGGCCTCTATGACCGGCACGGTTTTGCCAAGGTCGGTCGGCGGCGGGCCTATTATAGCCATGCCGATGGCCATGCGATTGACGCCCTAGTATTGCGACGCAACCTTAACAAGGGCAATGTTTAGGCCTATAGCAGGTATCAGGATTACCCTAGGGCGGATGGGCGTTTTGGATCGCATAGAAAAACTCTGTATCGACAAGGGCATGCGCATGACCGACCAGCGTCGGGTGGTGGCGCGTATCTTGTCTGACGCCAGCGACCATCCTGATGTCGAAGAGCTTTATCGCCGCGCCTCGCTGGTTGATCCGCATATTTCGATTGCCACCGTCTATCGCACAGTGCGTCTGTTCGAGGAGGCGGGTATTATTGCCCGGCATGACTTCCGTGACGGTCGCTCGCGCTATGAAGAAGCGCCGCAAGACCATCATGACCATCTGATCGATATGAAGACCGGACAGGTGATCGAGTTTATGGATCCAGAGATCGAACAGTTGCAAGCCGCCATTGCCCGGCGTCTGGGCTATCGCCTGATTGATCACAGGCTGGAGCTTTATGGCGTGCCGCTTGAGCCGGAGGAGGGGTGAAGACCTGCGGCCAAGCTTGCCAGCAAGGCTGCGGAACCCCATAAACCCTTCATGACCGATCTTCCCGCGCAAAAACTGCTCTATATCAAGACCTATGGCTGTCAGATGAATGTCTATGATAGCGAGCGCATGACCGACATCCTGCGCCCTCTCGGCTATGGCGTCACGCAAACCCCGGATAATGCCGATCTGGTGGTGCTTAATACCTGCCATATTCGCGAAAAAGCGACCGAAAAGGTCTATTCTGAGCTTGGCGTCCTGCGGCGACTCAAGGAGGACAAGGCTTCAAGCGGTGGTCAGATGACCATTGCCGTGGCCGGATGCGTCGCCCAGGCCGAGGGCTCGGAAATCATGCGCCGCCAGAGCGCGGTGGATTTTGTACTGGGTCCCCAGTCCTATCACCGTCTGCCCGAAATGATTGCGCGGGCACATAGGGCCTCAGGCGAGGTTCTGGCGGCTGATTTTGCCGCCGATGAAAAATTTGATGCCCTGCCGGTGGAACGTCAGCCCGGTGGCGTCACGGCGTTTTTGACCGTGCAGGAAGGTTGCGACAAGTTCTGTACCTTTTGTGTCGTGCCCTATACGCGGGGCGCGGAATATTCACGGCCCGTCGAGGCCGTGCTGGCTGAGGCAAGGGGGCTTGCCGCCCAGGGCGTGCGCGAAATCACCCTGCTTGGCCAAAACGTCAATGCCTATGGCGCTGAGCGGCAAGAGGGCGGCCTAGCGGGCCTGGTTGAGCGCCTGGCCGAGATACCGGGCCTTGACCGCATCCGCTATACCACCAGCCACCCGCGCGACATGGATGAGGCCCTGATCGGCGCCCATGGCACGCAAGCCGCCCTCATGCCCTATCTGCACCTGCCGGTTCAGTCTGGCTCGGACAAGATATTGAAGGCCATGAACCGCGATCATACGGCTGCGGACTATCTGGCCCTGATTGAGCGCATCCGTGCAGCAAGGCCAGACATTGCCTTGTCGGGCGATTTTATTGTTGGGTTTCCCGGCGAGACCGAGGCCGATTTTGAAGCCACGCTCGATCTGGTGCGCGCGGTGCATTATGCCTCAGCCTTTACGTTTAAGTATTCCCGTCGCCCGGGAACGCCTGCCTCTGGCATGGGGGCCCAGATTGATGAGGCGGTTAAGGATGAGCGGCTGGCCAGACTGAATGCCCTGCTCGAAGACCAGCAAAAAGCGTTCAATGCCGCCATGGTCGGGCGCACTGTGCCCGTCCTGATCGAGCGCGAGGGTCGCCATCCTGGCCAGATTCTTGGCCGCAGCCCCTATTTGCAAGCCGTCCATGCCGAGGGTTCCAAATCCCTGATAGGCCAGATTGTCCCCATACGGATTGAAGCCGCCGCGCGCATGAGCCTTAGCGGCGTTTTGGCAACGGTGCCCGCGTGACCCGTGTGATCGAAGACTTTGTTGCCATGCCCGATGCGATCTTGCAGGCGGTGTGCGGGGTCAATGCTCGGCATGCAGCCTTGATCGAGAATGCCTTCACTGTGCTGATTGAGACCCCCGGCGGCGGTTTGTCCGTGCGCGGCGCGACCAAGGGTCTGGCCAGTGCCAAGTCGGTTCTAGCGCTTTTGGCCGAGCGGGCAGTGTCTGGCGCTGAGGTGGCTGAGGCTGATGTGCGCCAGGCGATTGGTCAGGTGCGGTCTGGCGAAAGACCCGGTGCTGCCCGAGCCATGCCCATGGGCCGGCGCGGCGTGGTGGCGGCCAAGACCGCAGCCCAGGCGCGGTATCTCGACCTTCTGGCCAATCATGAACTGGTGTTTGGCGTGGGTCCTGCCGGGACTGGCAAGACCTATCTGGCTGTGGCCTATGGGGTCAGTATGCTGCTGCGCGGCGAGGTTGATCGTCTGGTCGTGACCCGACCAGCCGTGGAAGCGGGCGAGCGTTTGGGCTTTTTACCCGGTGACCTGACCGAAAAGGTCGATCCCTATATGGCGCCGGTCTGGGAGGCCTTGACCGATTTGTTGGGGGTGGAACAATTGCGCCGCCGCCGCGAAAAGGCCGAGATCGAGGTCGCACCGATTGCCTTTATGCGCGGACGCACACTCAGTCATGCCTATGTGATTGTCGATGAGGCGCAGAACGCCTCGCGCCTACAGATGAAGATGGTCCTGACCCGGTTGGGGGAGGGTGCGCGCATGGTTGTGACCGGCGATCCAAGCCAGGTCGATCTGCTCAATGTCCGCGATTCGGGCCTGTCCCATGCGGTGGGCCTGCTCGATGGGGTCAAGGGCGTGGCGGTGGCGCGGTTTGCGGCTGAGGATGTGGTGCGCCACCCCTTGGTCGAGCGGATTGTGCGGGCCTATGACGCCGCCTCGGCCCAAACCTCGATATGAGCGACCCGGTTATAGAGCTTGAAATTGAGGACAAGGCCTGGCTTGAGGCCTTGGGCGATGTGCAGGCGCTTGTCCAGACTGCGGCGAACAAGGCCCTGACGGCGCAAAGGCTGGGCGTAAATGACGCCGCAAACCTGGTGATACTGCTAACCTGTGATGATGAGATGCGCGCTCTGAACGCCCAGTTTCGCGGGCAGGACAAGGCCACGAATGTCCTGTCCTTTCCGGCGGCCATCGGTGCTCAGGGCCATCTGGGCGATCTGGCCCTGGCTTTTGGCACCTGCGCCCGCGAAGCCGCAGACCAGGGCAAGGCGCTCGGCGATCATGTTCAGCATTTGACGGTGCACGGCGTCTTGCATCTAATGGGCTATGACCACCTTGATGATGCCGAGGCAGAGGGGATGGAGGCGCTGGAGCGCCGCCTCTTGGCTGAGATGGGCATTGCTGATCCTTATGGCTTTAAGGCCGCTGGAGGGCCGCGACAAGACCATGACCAGTTCTGACGATCAGAGTTTTCGGCCCGAATCCACGCCTAAGCGGCGCGGATTTCGGGCGCGTCTGTCCTATTGGCTGGACCGGGGCCAGCGCAAGGGCCTGCCGGTGCCGCCGGTTCCGCCCCTGCCTGCGGGTCCGGTCGATATTGTTGATCAGGCCGAGGCCTTCAAGACCTTGCGGGTCGATGATGTTATGACACCGCGGGCCGATATTATTGGCATCGATATAGCCGCGCAATTTGATGAAGTGCTTGAAACCTTTGTTGAGGCGGGCCATTCGCGCATGCCGGTCTATCGCGACACGCTGGATGATCCAGTTGGTGTGGTTCACGTCAAGGACGTGTTCAAGCTTTTGGCCGATGAGGCCAAACGCCCGCAAGCGACCGAGCCGGTCCTGCACCGCCTGCGCCGCGAGGTGCTCTATGTGCCAGCCTCTATGCGCGCCGCAGCCCTGATGCTGAAAATGCAGGCCACGCGGATTCACATGGCCCTGGTGATTGACGAATTTGGCGGCACAGATGGCCTGGTTACGCTCGAAGACCTGATCGAGGCGGTGGTTGGTGAGATTGATGACGAGCATGATGATGCGCATCAGGCAGCGA
>JBIIZD010000026.1:0-27084 GCA_044346445.1 Caulobacteraceae bacterium | reverse complement strand
CAGCAAGGCCGTGACCAAGACATCGTCGCTGGCCTGGCTTGAGGTGGCCACCACGATCTGGTCCAGCCTCTTGGCCCGCCGGACCCGCTCAATCTGGCGCAGGATCATGGGCGCACCGACAAGGTCGGCCATGACCTTGCCCGGCAGGCGGCTGGAAGACATGCGGGCTTGCAAAATCGCGAGGGTCAGGGCGGTGATCCTTTGAGAACAAACAGCGATTAGACCACAAAACCTTTACCGATTGGTATTTGTGGGCCGCAGTACGCCCCTATGCCCCCATGCTTTCGGCTGTAATGTTAAACAGGTCGGCTGAGCCTTGGGTCACCGCCGCCGTCAGGCCGGGCGCCTGGGCGAGGATGTGTTCGCTATAGATTCGGGCCAGACCAATCTTGGTGCGCCAATAGGCGCTGTCGCCCTCGCCAGCCGCAAGGTGACGCGCCGCCGCTAAGGCTCCCTTGCCAAGCATCCAGCCGCCCATCACATCGCCGAGTAGTTTCAGATAGGCCGCAGCGCCGGCTAGGGCATCGGGCTGGGCATGGCCGCGCCGCTCAATCAGCCAGCCGGTCGCGGCCTGAACCGCCGCTATGGCGTTTTCCAGTCGGGTGCCGACCGTATGCAGCCAGGCATTGTCGTGCCCCTTGAGCGCCGAGGCGGTGGGCCAAATCTCGTTGATCAATTGACGCACAGCCTCGCCATTGCCCAAGGCCAGCTTGCGGCCCATCAGGTCAATGGCCTGAATGCCATTGGTGCCTTCATAGATCGGGGCAATCCGCGCATCGCGATAGTGCTGGGCTGCGCCGGTATCCTCGATAAAGCCCATGCCGCCGTGAATCTGCACGCCCATAGAGGCGACCTCAACCCCGACATCGGTGGACCAGGCCTTGGCCACGGGCACAAACAGTTCTTCGCGCAGGCGTGCCGATTCTCTTAAGACGGGGTCCGGTTCGTGCTGCGCCCGGTCTGCCGCTATGCCTGTGGCCAGGCAGATGGCCCTTGCGGCCTCGATCTTGGCCTTCATGATCATGAGGCTGCGCCGCACATCGGGATGGTCAAAGATCGGGGCGGGATGGACACCGGTCCAGGCGGAGCGGCCCTGTTTGCGGTCAACCGCACAGGCCAAGGCCGCCTGATAGGCGCGCTCGGCAATGCCAACGCCTTGCATGCCGACATTGAGGCGGGCGGAATTCATCATGGTGAACATGTGGGCCAGGCCATTGCCGACCTGTCCGACCAGCTCGGCCCGAGCGCCATCAAACAGCATGGTACAGGTCGGCGAGCCATGAATGCCCAGCTTATGCTCTATGCCGCCTGGCCTTAGATCATTGAGCGCGCCAAGACTGCCATCCTCGGCGGTCAGGCGCTTGGGTGCCAAAAACAGGCTAATGCCCTTAACCCCTTCGGGGGCATCGGGCAGGCGGGCCAAGACCAGATGGATGATGTTTTCGGCCACATCATGATCACCCCAGGTGATATAGATCTTCTGGCCATAGATTCTGTAGCGGCCATCGCCATCGGGTTCAGCACGTGTGGTCAGGGTGCCCAGATCCGATCCCGATTGTGGCTCGGTCAGGTTCATGGTTCCCGTCCATTCACCACTGATCATCCGCGGCAAATACAGGGTCTTTTGCCGCTCCGAGCCATGGGCGTGCAGGGCCTCAATCGCGCCCTGGGTGAGCAGGGGGCAAAGGGCCAGGGCCATATTGGCGGCGTGAAACATTTCGTAGGAGGCCAGTTCCAAGGCTTTAGGCAGGCCCTGGCCGCCATAGGCCGGGTCTGCGGCCAGACTGTTCCAGCCGCCTTGCGCAAAGGCCTTATAGGCCTCGGCAAAGCCCGGAACCGCCGTGACCTTGCCATTGGCATAGCGTGCGCCGTGCGTGTCACCGATCCGGTTTAGCGGGGCCATTACACCGCTTGCCAGATCACCGGCTGCGTCCAGCACCGCCTGCATCAGGTCGTGATCGAACTCGGCAAAGGCCCCGCCTTGGCAAACCTGATCAATATCCACCACATCGGTCAGGGCAAATACGAGGTCGCGTATCGGGGCACGATAGGTCATCAAGGTCTCGCCATGCTGGTGGTGGGTACTGGCGTCGTTAAATAGTCCAAATTGTGCCTTTCGCCAAGCGCGCGGGCTGCTAGCCGACGCTTTGGTCATTGATCCGTGCGTGTAAATCTGGCCATGTGTCGGCAATCGATGGTTTTGTTGGAGACACCCCATGCTTCGCACCGTTTTGGCCGCCGCTGCCTGCCTTTCGCTCATTGCCGCCCCCGCCGCCTTGGCCGCGCCCGGCGTCAGTTCAAGGACCATGGCCGATATGCCGTCTGGCCAATATGTGATTGACAAGACCCATGCCAGCCTGACCGCCAGGGTCGGGCATATGGGCTTTTCAAACTACACGTTCCGCTTCAACGGTCTGGACGCGACCTTTGACTATGATGCGACCAAGCCAACCGCTGCCAAGGTCACCGCCTCGGTTGATCCTACCTCTATTGATACCGGCATGGCCTCGTTTAGCAGCAAGCTGACCGGGAGTGATTGGCTCAATGCGGCCAAGTTCCCAACCATTGGCTTTGTTTCGACCAGCCTCGTTCTGACCGGTGCCACGACTGGCAAGATGACCGGTGATCTGACCTTTTTGGGTGTGACCAAGCCGGTAACCCTGGACGTGGTCTGGAACGGGTTTGGGGCGGGCATGATGCCGGGCACGCGCACGGGCTTTTCCGCGACCGGTTCGATCAAGCGCACCGATTTTGGCTTTGCGACCTATGTGCCGGTGATTGGCGATCAGGTGGATCTCTTGATCGAGATCGAGTTTACCAAGAAATAGCGCTTGCTGCCCTTTACTTGTCCGGATGCCCGTCATGACCCAAGCTGCGCGTGAGCGCTACACCACGGTTGCCATTGTATTGCACTGGCTGATCGCCCTGATCTTGATCAGCAATTTTGTGCTGGCCTGGCAGTTCGAGGACGCCAAGGGCCTGGCCAAGTTCGAGCTGTTTCAATGGCACAAGTCCTTGGGCATCACCGTCTTGGTGCTCAGCCTGGTGCGGCTGGCCTGGCGCTTGATCAATCCGCCACCGCCCCCCTTGGCCAGCATGAAGCCTTGGGAGCACTACGCCTCAATGGCTACGCATCTGAGCTTCTATGTCATCATGATCGGCTTGCCCATGAGCGGCTGGCTCATGGTCTCGGCCTCGCCGCGCAATATTCCGACGCTTTTGTTTGGGGTTATCAATCTGCCCTATCTGCCCTTTGTTCATGGTTTGGCGGTAGAGCAAGCCAAGGCCTTGGCCGAGGCCTTTAGCGAGGTGCATGAGGTCATGGCCTGGATCACCTATGGCCTGATCGGTCTGCATGTCGGGGCGGCGCTCAAGCACCATTTCCTTGACCGCGATACGATTGTCTCGCGCATGATCCCCTTCTTGAAGCGGGGCTAATCAATGCGCGCCTTGATCGGCTTTTTGGCGGCGGCCTTGATGGCGGGGCCAGCGCTTGCCGCTCCGGTCTGGACGGTAGACAAGGCCGCCTCGCGCGTCGGCTTTGTCAGCAGCATGAATGGCGAGGCGTTTGAAGGCCGCTTTGGGCGTTATGATGCCAAGATCAATTTTGACCCTAGGGACCTAAAATCGTCCAAGGTGGTGGTAGCGATTGATGTCACCTCAGCCGTGACGGGGGACCAGACCCGCGACGAATCCCTGCCGACCAAGGACTGGTTCTGGGCCGATAAGTTTCCGCGCGCGACCTTTGTCAGCACCGGATTTACCGATCTGGGCGGCGGGCGCTATCAGGCGGCGGGCAATCTGACCCTGCGCGAGGTCTCCAAGCCCATCGTCTTGCCCTTCACTCTGGCCATCAGCGGTGATACGGCCAAGATGACCAGCGCCATTGTCGTTAACCGGCTGGTGTTTGGGGTAGGACAAGGCCAGTGGAAGACCGAGGAAGCCATTCCCGCCCGGGTGACGGTGCGCATCAATCTGACGGCCAAAAAGGCGCGCTGATCACCGCCTCTGTGCAGGCCGCTGCTGAGGCCTTGTCCCAGGGCCAGATGATCCTATTGCCGACCGAAACGGTTTATGGACTGGCGGCCGATGCCGGCAATCCCATCGCGGTTGCGGCCATCTATCAGGCCAAGGGACGGCCAAGCTTTAACCCCCTGATTGCGCATGTCGCAAGCCTTGCGGCCGCAGAGGCCCTGGCCGTTCTGGATGCGCGCGCGCAAAAGCTGGCCCGCGCCTTTTGGCCAGGACCCTTGACCCTTGTCGCCCCCATCCGTGCGCCAGACCAGGTGTGTGATCTGGCCAGAGCCGGGCTCGATACCGTGGCGGTGCGGGTGCCGGGCCATGATTTGGCGCGGGCGGTGCTCGCCGCCTTTGGCCGCCCGGTGGTCGCACCTTCGGCCAATCGCTCAGGCAGGCCCAGCCCAACCAATCTGGCCGATGCCATGGAGGAGTCCGGCTTTGCGGCGGCCTTGGCGCTGGATGGGGGTGCGTGCGCGGTTGGGCTGGAATCCACCGTCGTAGCCGCCGTCGCTGGCCGCCTTGTGCTCCTGCGGCCCGGCGCGATCACGCGTGAGCAGATCGAGGCCGTGGCCGGGCCGCTCGATCCCGATGACCGGGCCGCCGATGCGCACAAGTCCCCAGGCCGCCTGAGCCTGCACTATGCCCCCGACGCGCCGGTGCGGATAAACGTGACCCATGCCCAGCCCGGCGAAATCTTGCTAGGGTATGGACCCGATATGCCGGTCGCGTTTAATCTCAGCCCCACAAGCGATCTAGCCGAGGCCGCAGCCAATCTGTTTGCCTATTTGCGCGCCGCCGACCGCCTTAAGCCTAGCGCGATTGTGGTTGCGCCTATCCCGCACGAGGGCCTGGGCGAGGCGATCAATGACCGGCTGAAACGGGCAGCGGGGCATGTGGGCTAGGGAAGCGATCCGTCCTAAAACACGCTGGATAGGTCGGGGCGGTAAGGCTAAGCTAACACCATGACCACGCCCATCCCCGACTCCGTCCTGAACGCGCTCAAGGCCCTGCTCGGCGAGGGCGGCTGGAGTCAGGATGCGGACCGCTTAGCGCCCAAGCTGATCGAGTGGCGCGGTCGCTGGCCGGGTCATACGCCCCTGCTGGTCCTGCCGCGCAATACTGAGCAGGTGTCGCAGATTGTCCGGATTTGCTCAGAGGCCGGGGTCGCGATCACCCCCCAGGGCGGCAATACCGGGCTGGTCGGCGGCCAGATCCCGCAGGGCGAGATCCTACTCTCGCTGGAAAAAATGCGCACCGTGCGTGAGGTCGAGACCTTTGATGATGTGATTATTGTCGAGGCGGGCGTCACCTTAAGCGCCGTGCATGAGGCGGCGCATGCGGCAGGGCGGCATTTTCCTTTAAGCCTGGCCTCGGAAGGCTCGGCCACCATTGGGGGGCTGGTCTCGACCAATGCGGGCGGCACGGCGGTTCTGCGTTATGGCCCCATGCGCGACCTGGTACTGGGGCTAGAGGCGGTCTTGCCCGACGGGCGGATCTGGCACGGGCTAAAGCGGCTGCGCAAAGACAATACCGGCTATGACCTCAAACAGCTTCTGATCGGGGCCGAGGGCACATTGGGCATTGTCACCGCCGCCAGCCTGAAACTGTTTCCCATATTGCCTAGCCGCGCCACGGCCATGGTTGGCCTGTCCTCGCCCCATGCCGCTATTGCCTTGCTGGCGCTTGCCAAGGAACAGACCGGCGGGGCGGTCGAGGCGTTTGAGCTGATGGGGCGTCTGGGCGTTGGTCTGGCGCTGAAAAACATCCCCGGCCTGCGCGAACCCTTAAATCAGGTTCATGCCTGGTATGTCCTGATCGAGACCGCCAGTGGTGAGCCGGGCGCGGCGGAGGCGGCGCTTGAGCGGCTGCTCTCTATGGCCCTGGATCAGGCCCTGATTAGCGATGCGGTCCTGGCCCAGGACCAGACTCAAGGCAAGGCGCTTTGGGCGATCCGCGAAAGCCAGTCGGCGGCGCAAAGGCCAGAGGGCGTGGCCTGGAAACACGATGTGTCTGTACCCGTCAGTCAGGTGGCGGCCTTTATCGATGAGGCCAATGCGGCGGTGACGGCCATGGTCCCGGCCTGCCGCATTGTCGCCTTTGGTCATGTTGGCGATGGCAATGTGCATTATGACGTCATTGTGCCCGAAGGCGGCGACGGTGATGCCCATGCGGCTTTGCGCGATCAGGGAGCCAAGACGGTGCATGATATTGTCGCCCGGCGCGGGGGGTCGATCTCGGCTGAGCATGGTCTGGGCACAATGAAATCGGTTGAGGCCTTGCGCTATAAGAGCGATCTGGAGGTCGAGACCCTGCGCGCCATTCGCCTGGCTATGGACCCCAAACGCATCCTTAATCCGAGGGTCTTGTTCTAGGGGCTTGGTCGTCGTATCTGCGCATCTGTTTGTGACCTTAAGAGGCGGCCCATGCTGATCGTCCTGTCTCCTGCCAAGTCCCTGGACTATACGCCGCTGGACCCCGTGACAGGGGCGAGCCTGCCGCTAACCACGCCGCAGCTGAAATCCGATATTGCCGAACTGGCCAAGACCACCTCCAAGCTGACGCGCCAGGACCTGCGCTCCTTGATGTCGATCTCTGAAAAGCTGGCCGAGCTGAATTTTGAGCGGTTCAAGGCGTTTGATCCGGCCTGTGAGGACGGTTTGCAGGCGGCCATGGCCTTTGACGGCGATGTCTATGAGGGCTTGCAGGCGCGCAAGCTAGACCGGGCGGCCCTAGACTGGGCCCAGGATCATTTACGCATCTTGTCGGGCCTTTATGGCCTATTGCGGCCCCTCGATGCCTTACAGCCCTATCGCCTGGAAATGGGCACGCGGCTTAAGACCAAGCGCGGCGCAAACCTGTATGATTTTTGGGGCGACCGTTTGTCCAAGGCGCTTAATCAAGCCGCAGAGGGCCATGCCGATTCCAGCCTGATCAATCTGGCCAGTCAGGAATATTTCGGGGCCGTCGATGCCAAGGCCCTAAAGCTCAAGACCATTAATTGCGCCTTTAAGGACGAAAAAGACGGCCAGCTGCGAACCCTTGGCTTTTACGCCAAAAAGGCCCGTGGCCAGATGGCGCGTTTCATCATTGATTGCCGCATTGACCGGGCCGAGGGTCTGAAGGATTTCGGCCAAGGCGGCTATGCCTTCCAAGCCCAGCTGTCCAGCGCCCAGGACTGGGTCTTTACCCGCAAACAGCCCGATGGTTTAGCCACAAGGGGTGCGGCGTGAGCCAGGGTTTCAACCTTTCCGGCCAGGTGGCGATTGTCACCGGCTCGACCAGCGGCATAGGCCTGGCTCTGGCCCAGGGGCTTGCCGAGCAGGGGGTGCGGGTGGTGCTCAATGGCCTGGGTCAGGCCGATGCGATTGAGCAGGTGCGGGCAGGGCTTGAGGCCGCGACCGGCACGGCGATTGCCTATCATAATGCCGACATGACCCAGCCAGACCAGATCGCCGATCTGGTCGCCTTTGCGCAACAGCGGTTTGGCCGTCTGGACATCTTGGTCAATAATGCGGGCATTCAGCATGTCTCGCCCATTGAAGACTTTCCGATCGACAAATGGGACCAGATTATTGCCATCAATCTGACCAGCGCCTTTCATGCCATCCGCGCCGCTGTGCCGATCATGAAGGCCCAGGGCCATGGCCGGATTATCAATATGGCCTCGGCCCATGCCCTGGTCGCCTCGCCCTATAAGGCCGCCTATGTCGCCGCCAAGCACGGCCTGCTTGGCCTGACCAAGACTGTGGCGTTGGAGCTCGCAACCCACGCCATTACCTGCAATGCCATCTGCCCCGGCTATGTCAAAACGCCCCTGGTCGAGGCCCAGATCGCCGACCAGGCCCGCGCGCGCGGCATTTCCCAAGACCAGGTCATGCGCGACGTCATCCTAGCCGCCCAACCGACCAAGGCCTTTGTCTCGTTTCCTCAATTGACCGGATTGTTGCTGTATCTGGTCAGCGCGGCGGGGGCCTCGGTGAATGGTGCAGCCCTGCCGATGGACGGGGGCTGGACGGCGCAGTAGGGGGGGGGGTGTCAAGTCTGACTTGACACACGCTCAACTGTCAAGTACCACATGACACATGGATGTCGAAAGCATCAGACATAAGGCCCTGCGCCGCTTTTTCGAGACTGGCAATCCAAAGGGGCTGGTGGGGGATGTCAGTCGGCTCCGGAAAATGCTGGTCTTTATTGTCGCCGCCGCGTCGCTGGACGAGCTGTCGGTACCGCCAAATTTTGGGCTGCACGCGCTAAAAGGCGACCGAGAGGGAACTTGGTCAATGACCGTAAGTCGCAACTGGCGTCTGACCTTCAGGATCAATGACGCAGGCGCACTGTTGGATATGGATTTGGAGGATTATCATGGCGCTTGAAATGCATGCATCCTTGGCTGGGCATGTCGGCGACTGGCTCAAGACCGAGCTTGTCGAGCCCCATGGCATCAATGTCGCCGCCCTTGCCCGTCATTTTGGCGTCTCGCGTCAGGCGCTCAGCACCCTGCTCAATGGCCATGCCAACCTGTCTGCCGATATGGCCATCCGTTTTGAAAAAGCTTTTGGCGTCAAGGCCGACACCCTAATGCGGATGCAGACCACTTATGAGCTTGCCCAGGTGAGGGCGCGCGAGGGGGAAATTGGGGTGACGCAGCTTGGCCTTGCCAGTTTGAAAGCTGAGATCGATCTGGGCATGGCTGATATTGAGGCGGGCCGGGTCAAGGATTTTGACATTGACCGCCTGCTTGATCGCGCGAGTGCAGCCTTATCCAAACCCGCCGACTAACTAACCGATCAGGCCCAAGCCGACCTTGATGCGATCTGGCTAACGCTAAAACGGGATTGCCTGTTTAGACTTGAAAATTGGCTTCGACCCAGACAATCAGCGATCTGACTTCAAGTCTCAGTGATTTGCCAAGTGAGGTGAGTTCATATGTGACGTGTGGCGGAATAGTACCCAAATCTTCGCGCTTGATAATCCCAGCTTTTTCAAGCTGTCGTAAATTCTGTGTCAGCATTTTTTGAGAAATGCCTTCAATCCTATGCATCAAAATACTGTTTCGAGATGAGCCATCTTCCAAGGCATTGATGATCAAAAGGGACCATTTGCTGGCGATAAGCGCCAAGTAACGCCTTGAAGCGCATTTGCTCGATAAAACATTTGGTGACATTGCCATCTTAGCCACTGCTCCGATTTTCACAGGAACCAAAAGGTGCGTACTAGCACTGGAGTAACGGGTTTGATAGGCGTTGGGCCATCTTTGCAAATCGGAGATGGACCATGAGTTTATTCAATACAGTTGGCGCGTCCTTAACCATTGGGATGGGCTGTCTAGGCTTGTTCTTTCCAGCGAGGGCATCTGCACTCACAGGCCTGACGCCCGTCACGGCGGCTGGCCGTGCTGAGTTTCGAGGAACACTTGGGGTCATGTTTATCTTTTTGGGGCTAGTACCTCTGATAACCAAAAGCGATATTGCATTCCTAACCGTGGGTGTTTGCTGGTTAGGTGCGGCAATTGGCCGGATTATTTCTATCTTTCTGGATCAAGGGAATGATTCAAAAAATTGGATTGCCGTATTGTTCGAACTTGTCATTGCGGCACTTCTTCTGGTCGGCTTGTCGGTTTAGCAGCGCCTATTTCAGCGCTGCCGGTCATACGATTTGCCTTGCGAAAGTGTGGCTCGCCCCAACCCAATCCCGCTTGATCTTCCGCCCCCCGCCCCTAAAGTCACCCTTCAAACAAACGTTCAAAAACTAGGGAGACACGGGCATGGCGTATTCACCGTTTAATCTGGCGGGCAAGGTGGCTCTGGTGACGGGCGGTAATCGCGGCATTGGGCTGGGTATGGCGCAGGCCTTGGCCCAGTCGGGGGCGGATGTCGTGATCTGGGGCTCTAGTGCCGAGCGCAATATTGAGGCCGAGGCCACGCTCTTGGCGCATGGCGTGCGCGTCCTGGCCCAGACGGTCGATGTGTCGAATGAAAAGGCCGTGGTCACAGCCATGGCCGAGGCGGTCGAGGCCATGGGCGCGGTGCATACAGTGATTGCCAATGCCGGGATTGGCATGGGCTCGCCCTCGTTTGTTGAAATGACCACCGAGACCTATCGCAAGACCTTGGCGGTCAATCTGGACGGCGTGTTCTGGACCTTCCGCGAGGCCTGCCGCCACATGGTCGAGCGGGCGAAAAAGGGTGAGCCGGGTGGCTCGATCGTCGGGGTGGCCTCGCTGGCGGCGATTGAAGGCGCAGCCCGCAACCAGGCCTATGCCGCGACCAAGGGCGGTGTGGTCTCGATGATGAAGGCCGTGGCTGTAGAGCATGGCCGTTATGGCATTCGCGCCAATGCCATCCTGCCCGGCTGGATCGCCACCGATATGACCGCCCACTCGCAAGACAATAGCGTCTTTACCGACAAGGTGATCAGCCGGGTTCCGATCCGGCGCTGGGGCCAACCGGCCGATTTTGGCGGCATTGCCGTCTATCTGGCTTCTGACGCCTCGGCCTATCATTCGGGCGACAGTTTCGTCATCGACGGGGCCTATTCGATTTTCTAGGCCAAATGACGCGGGGTCAGGCTTGCGCTTGCGGCCCCGCGCGGTCTTGATTGAAAAAAATCTGGAGACGACCCATGGCCCTGCACACCCCTCTTTGCGACCTGTTGAAGGTCGAGCATCCGATCATGCTGGCCGGCATGGGCGGTGTCTCTTATGCTGAGCTAGCGGCGGCTGTGTCCAATGCCGGGGGCTATGGCGTCCTGGGCATGGCCGGGACCACGCCAGACTTTATTGCCGACCAGATGAAACAGGTGCGGGCCCTGACCGACAAGCCGTTTGGCGTCGATCTGTTGGCGGCATCGCCAGAATCCCTGACCGAGTCGGTTGAGGTGATTATTGCGGGCGGCGCCAGCGCCTTTATTGCGGGCCTAGGCGTGCCCATGCCGATCATGAAGCGGCTCAAGGATGCGGGCCTAAAGGTCATGGTGGTCTGCGGCGCGGTCAAACACGCGATCAAGGCGCAGCAGGCCGGTTGCGACGCCGTGATCTGTCAGGGCGGCGAGGGCGGCGGCCATACCGGCCTTGTCGGGACCTTGCCCCTGGTCGCCCAAGCCGTTGATGCGGTGAAGATTCCCGTCGTGGCAGCGGGCGGTCTTTATGACGGGCGGGGTCTGGCGGCTGCCTTGGCGCTGGGCGCGCAAGGGGTCTGGATGGGCACGCGCTTTATCGCCTCGGCCGAGGCCCATGCCGGTCAGGTCTATAAGGATGCTATTCTCGCCGCTGCCGATGACGATACGGTGCGCACGCGCTGTTATTCGGGCAAGCCGATGCGGGTGCAAAAGAATACCTATGTCGCCGGTTGGGAAGCCCGCCCCGAAGAGATCCAAGCCTTTCCGATGCAGGCCATGGTCTCGATCCGCAATAATGTCATGGGCGGCATTGGCGGTCAGATTGATGGGCTGGACGCGGACAAGTCATGCCTAGCCATGGGTCAGTCGGCTGGCGGCATTCACGATGTCCTGCCCGCCGCCCAGATCGTGGCCAATATTCTGGCTGAGGCCAGCGCTGCGATTGGCCGGGTCGGGGCCATTGCCAAGGCTGATCCTGTCAAGTAGCAAAAACTACTTAAAATAGTTTCGCATTGCCGGAAAATTTGATCTGCAATAGAATGTCGCAAGATCGGAGGGTTTGACCATGGGTGTTTTTGTTACACTGGTATTCCTGACTCTGGCGATGATCTTCGCCATAAGCAGCGTCAAGATCGTGCCGCAGGGCCGGGAATATACGGTCGAGCGTTTTGGCCGCTATACCCGCACACTCAAGCCCGGCATGACCATATTAATGCCCTTTGTCGAATCGATTGGCCGCAAGGTCAATGTCACCGAACAGGTGCTGGACGTGCCGCGCCAGGAGGTGATTACCAAGGACAATGTCACCGTTCAGGTCGATGGCATTGTGTTTATCCAGATCATTGATGCCGCTCAGGCGGCCTATCGCGTTGATAATCTGATGTTTGCGATTGGCCAATTGGCCATGACCAATCTGCGTACCGTGGTCGGCTCGATGGATCTGGACGAGGTCTTGTCCCAGCGCGATGCGATCAATACCCGCCTGCTGATGACCATAGACGAGGCGACCCATCCTTGGGGCGTCAAGGTGACGCGGATCGAGATCAAGGATCTGGCGCCGCCGCCTGACATTACCAATGCCATGGCCCGCCAGATGAAGGCCGAACGCGAGCGCCGTGCCTTGATTACCGAGGCAGAGGGTGAAAGGGCATCGGCCATATTGCGTGCCGAGGGCGCTAAACAGGCGGCGATCCTGGAGGCTGAAGGGCGGCGCGAAGCAGCCTATCGCGATGCCGAGGCGCGCGAGCGGGGGGCTGAGGCTGAGGCCAAGGCCACCGAATATGTGTCTGACGCTATAGCCAAGGGCGACGTTAAGGCGATAAACTATTTCGTAGCCCAGAAATATGTGGAGGCCTTTGCCATGCTCGCCTCATCGCCCCAGCAAAAGACCGTGATTGTGCCTGCGGATATGGGGTCATTGGTCGGCACGCTTGCCGGGGTGGCCGAATTGGTTGGGCTGTCTAGGACGCAAAATCCTGAACCGGTATCGCGCCAGTCCGCTGTGCCGACGTCGGACTAGGGTGATGTTGGGCTTGCTAGACTTCTATATGGCCCACCCGTTCTGGGTATGGCTGGCTGTGGCCGCCATATTCTTGTCGATCGAGGTGGCGACGGGCACGGGCTGGCTTTTGTGGCCGGTGGGCAGCGCCGTAGCGACCGGCCTTCTGACCTTGATGTTTCGCCCCGGCATTGGGATCGAGATTTCCATCTTTGCCGCCTTGACCATGGCCTTGACTCTGGTGGCTTGGCGGTTTTTTCCGCCCGGTCGCGTCGCTGATGGCGATGATATAAACAATCAGGATGTACGTCTGGTCGGGCACAAGGGGCTGGTGGCCAAGGCCTTTGACAAGGGCCATGGCCGGGTGCTGGTTGGCGGTGCGGAATGGCCGGCCGAGGCGGATGACCAAATTGCCCTGTCGCTGGGCGCGGAAGTTCAGGTCGAGGCACTACTCGATGGTGGCCGTCTTAAGGTGCGCGGCGTCTAGGTCTTGGCTAGGTTTTCCAGCAGGCCCTTGCGCGCCAAGGCATCTGCGCGTTCGTTCAGGGGGTGGCCATTATGGCCCTTGACCCAACGCCAATCCACCGTGTGACGCTCACGCGCCGTATCGAGCCTGCGCCACAGGTCTTCATTCTTGACCGCGCCCTTGCTCTGGGTACGCCAGCCCCTGGCCTTCCATAGGCCCAGCCATTCGCTAATCCCGGTACGCACATACTGGCTATCTGTGTGCAGTTCGATATCGCAGGGCCGGGACAAGGCTTCCAAGGCCTGGATCGCGGCCATTAATTCCATGCGATTATTGGTCGTGGCGGGCTCGCCGCCGCAGATTTCCTTCTCATGGCCGCCATAGATCAAGATCGCCCCCCAGCCGCCGGGGCCAGGATTGCGCTGGCAGGCACCGTCCGTGTAAATCACCACCTTGGTGCTCAAGACGCATCATCCCCAAACAGGATCAGGCCCTGACCACCTTGATAGGCGGCCCGATGAACGGCCAGCTTGCGTTCATATTCCATCGGATCCTTGGGCTTGACCAAGGCGCCTGCCGGGGTGGAGCCCCAGTCATTCAGCCGCGTCAAAAAGAACCGCATGGCCGCCCCCCAGGCGAGCACGGGCAGGGCCTGACGCTCGGCCAAGCTCAAGGGCCGGTGGCGCTCATAGCCCGCCACCAGAGCCCGCCCGGCAGTCACATTAAATCCGCCATCGGCCTCAAAGCACCAGGCATTCAGGCACACAGCCAGGTCATAGGCCAGGGCGTCATCACAGGCAAAATAGAAGTCAATCGCGGCGGCGAACTTGTCGTTCAGGAAGAACACATTGTCTGGAAACAGATCGGCATGAATCGTTCCCTCTGGCAGGGCCTTGGGCCAGGCCGCCGCCAGTGTGTCCAGGTCCTGACGGATCACGGTGCCCAAGCCCGGTTTCAAGTCGTCGGCGGCGCGGCCTAGTCCAGCAAACATCGGTGCCCAGGCGCTCTGGCCAAGGGCATTGGCCCGCCGACCAGGATAGCCCTTGGCGGCCAGGTGCAATCTCGCCAGCCCTTCGCCCGCCTCGCGGCAATGCTGCACGGCCGGTTTGCGCACCGATAGGCCTTGCAAAAAGGCGACAATGGCAGCGGGCTTGCCGCGTACCTGGCCCAGGGTCTCGCCCGCGCGGTTCGCAACAGGGGCGGCGCTGGGATAGTCATGGTCTGCGAGCCAGCTTAAGAGGTCCAGAAAATAGGGCAGTTCGTCGGGCTTCATCCGCCGCTCATAGACGGTCAGGATATAGCGGCCGTTTGTGGTTTCGAGCAGGAAGTTGGAGTTTTCCACCCCCTCGGCAATGCCCTTAAACGCCAGCGGCGTGCCAAGATCATAGGTCGCCAAAAACGCGTCCAGTTCGGCATCGGTAATGTCAGTATAAACGGCCATGGTGCTTGATCGGGGACGAAGGCGGCTGCGTCAAGCGCCGCTTGCGTCGGGGCCTTCTGAGAGCAGGCGCGGAAGCTTGAAGGTGACGGTCTCTCGGACCGGATTGATCTCTTCGACCGTGACGTCAAACCGCGTGTTTAGCGCCTCGATCAGGCCCTCGACCAGCCGTTCGGGGGCTGAAGCCCCGGCGGTGATGCCGATGCTGGATACACCCTCCAGCCATTGCCAGTCCAAACGCGTCGCATCATCAATCAATTGCGCGGCCCTGGCCCCTGCGCGCAGGCCAACCTCGACCAGCCGGACCGAATTGGACGAGTTTTGCGACCCGATGACGAGCAACAGGTCTGAACCTTGCGCCAAACGCTTGACCGCGTCCTGACGATTGGTGGTGGCATAGCAGATGTCTTCCTTGTGCGGCGCAGCCATGGCCGGAAACCGCTCTTGCAGGACGGCCACGATTGCGGCTGTATCGTCAACCGACAGGGTGGTCTGGGTGGCAAAGGCCAGCTTTTGCGGGTCCTTGGGCTGAAACTGCATCGCTTCCTCGACCGTCTCGACCAGGGCCACGGCTCCCGCTGGCAATTGCCCCATGGTGCCGATCACTTCGGGATGCCCGGCATGGCCGATCAGAATGATTTCGCGCCCCGCCTCGAAATGGCGTTCCGCCTCGACATGGACCTTGGAGACCAGCGGGCAGGTTGCATCCAAAAACAGCATATTGCGGCTCTTGGCCTCGGCGGGCACGGCCTTGGGCACGCCATGGGCGGAAAAAATCACGGGCCGGTCGGGCGGGCATTCGTCCAATTCCTCGACAAACACAGCCCCCATGGCCTTGAGCCGGTCGACCACATGGCGGTTATGAACGATTTCGTGGCGCACATAGACCGGCGCACCATATATTTCCAAGCTCTTCTCAACAATCTGTATGGCGCGGTCAACGCCCGCGCAAAAGCCGCGTGGGCTGGCCAGCATGACCCTTAAGGGCGGCTTGGAGGGGGCGGTTTGGAGGCTCATAGGCTATGTTTAGGCCCAGCTTTATGCATTCACCAGCCCTCTTAATGCCAGATGACGTTGCGAGGTCAAACAGAAGCCTTTATCAGCTATCATAACAAAGCGCCGTAATCTTGCGGCGGCCCTGCTTACTTCGGATCGCCCATGCGCCGCACATCCATCATTGCCTATATCGTCATTGCCGCGATCAGCGGTGTTTTGAGCCTTGCTCATGTGTCTGATGCCGCAGCCCAGGGTCGGCCCGGTGGTCAGGGCGGACGCGGTAATGACGATGCCAAGGACGAGGCCAAACGTAAAAAGCGCGACGAGGAATGGGGCAATCAGGCCGCGCCCTTGCCCGGCCTGCGCAATGCTGGCCCCTGTCCCTATGTAAAGGTCCTTTATGATGCGGGCCGTTATGTCGAGTTTACCAATAAGCGTGAAGCCTTCAGCTCCGTGGCCTATACCGGCGAAATTCAAGGCATTTCAGCCGGTTGCAAGTATCGCGAGTCTGATCCCATTGAGATGCGTATGGAGGCCCTGTTTGCCTTTGGGCGCGGCCCGCAGGCGGCTGAGCCGCGCAAGACCTATACCTATTGGGTCGCCGTCACCAATCGTAATAAGCAGGTGATCACCAAGGAGTATTTCACCATTCCCGTGACCTTTGTCTCCGGCCAAGACCGCGTCCTGATCACTGAAAAGTTGGATGGTATCGTCATCCCCCGCGCCAATGAAAAGGTTAGTGGCAGTAATTTCGAGGTCCTGATCGGCTTTGATGTGACGCCGGAAATGGCTGAGTTTAACCGCGACGGCAAGCGTTTCCGTGTCAATTCCGGATCGGCGGCACCGACCAAGCCATGAGTGATCTAAGAGCGGCCCTGGGCCAGGCCGTCGCGACCGTGTTTGTGGCCCTGGGTCTGGACGAGTCCCTTGGCCGGGTGGGTGTATCCGACCGTCCCGATCTTGCCGATTATCAGTGCAATGGCGCCTTGGCTGCGGCCAAGCTGGCCCGGCGTAATCCGCGAGAGATTGCGGCCGAGGTGGCGGCTGGCCTGAGCGGACATGCCCTGCTGGCCTCGGTCGAGGTGGCGGGCGCTGGGTTTGTCAATCTTCGCGTCAGTGACCAGGCCCTGACCGATAGGGTGCGCAGGCTGGCGCTGGATGCGCGTCTTGGTGCCCAGGCCGTGGCCGTGCCGCGGCGGGTTATTGTCGATTATGGCGGGCCCAATGTCGCCAAGCCCATGCATGTGGGCCATTTGCGCGCCTCGATCATCGGCGAATCGATCAAGCGCATCTACCGGTTTTGCGGCGATACGGTCTGGGGTGATGCGCATTTTGGCGACTGGGGCTTTCAGATGGGCCTGCTGATCGTGGCGGCAGGCGATGAAGATCCTAACTGGCAGGCTGTGGCTGAAGGCGATGGTGCGCCTGATCCATCGCTTTTGGCCAATCTTGATCTGGCCGCCCTTGACCGCCTTTATCCAATGGCGGCCACCAAGGCCAAGGAAGATGCCGATTATCGCGACCGGGCGCGCAAGGCCACCGCCCTGTTGCAAGGTGCCAAGCCCGGTTATCTGGCGCTTTGGCGGCATTTTGCGCAAGTTAGTCGCGCCGCGCTGAAGCGCGAATTTGATGCGCTGGGCATCCATTTTGACCTCTGGATGGGGGAAAGCGATGCCGATCCCTTGATCCCGGCCATGGTCCAGGACTTGAAGGCCAAGGGGCTTTTGGTTGAGGATCAGGGCGCGCAAATCATTCGGGTGGTGCGCGAGGGCGATAAGCGCGAATTGCCGCCGCTTCTGGTGATCTCGTCCGAAGGCTCGGCCATGTATGGCACCACGGATCTTGCCACCATTGTCGGGCGCAGGCGCGACCAGGACCCGGACCTGATCCTTTATTGCGTCGACCAGCGTCAGGGCGATCACTTTATCCAGGTGTTCCGCGCCGCCGTTCTGGCAGGTTATGCCACTGATGAGGGGCTGGAGCATATTGGCTTTGGCACCATGAACGGCACCGACGGCAAGCCGTTCAAGACCCGGGCAGGGGGTGTTCTAAAACTGCATGACCTGATCCAGATGGCGACGGAAAAGGCGCGTGAGCGCCTGCGCGAGGCGGGACTGGGCGCAGAATTGACGCAGGCGGCGTTTGAGCAGACCGCGCATAAGGTGGCGATTGCCGCCTTGAAATTTGCTGATCTGCAAAACTTCCGCGGCACCAGTTATGTGTTTGATCTGGACCGGTTCACCAGTTTTGAAGGCAAGACCGGTCCCTATCTTTTGTACCAGGCCGTGCGGGTTAAATCCCTGCTGCGCAAGGCTGCGGATGAGGGCTTGATCGCGGGCGAGATGGAGATTGGCGAGCCGGCCGAGCGCGAACTGGCCCTGACCCTGGACGCCTTCCAACAGGCCGTGTCAGAGGCCTATGACAAGAAGGCCCCGCATTTCATCGCTGAACATGCCTATCGCCTGGCCCAGGCCTATTCCAAATTCTATGCCGCCTGTCCGGTCTTGAGCGCCAAGGATGCGGCGATCAAGGCCTCACGCCTGGCCCTGTCCCAAACCACCCTGAACCAGTTGGAGCAGGCGCTGGACCTGTTAGGGATCGAGACGCCAGAGCGGATGTAGGCCTAGGCCGCATAGGCCTCGATCTCGGCCAGATGTCTGGCCACGGCATCGGCAGGCAGGAAGGACCCGGAAAAGCTGTTGCGCGCCAAGGTGAGCACATCGGCGCGGCTTAAGCTCAGCGCCTTCGCCACAGCGACAAAATTGGCATTCACATAGCCGCCAAAATAGGCAGGATCATCGGAATTAACCGTGGCCTTGAGGCCCAGATCCAGCATGCGCTTGAGCGGATGGTTTTTCAGATCATCGACCACGCAGAGCTTGTGATTGGACAGGGGGCAGACTGTCAAGGTCAGGCCGTCCGCCACAATGCGCTTGATCAGGCGCTCATCCTCCAGCGCGCGATTGCCGTGATCAATGCGGTGGATATGTAGATCATCCAAGGCTTCCCAGACATAGGCGGGGGGGCCTTCCTCACCGGCATGGGCGACCAGCCTTAGGCCCTTGGCGGCGGCGGCGGCGAAGACGCCTGCAAACTTGGACGGTGGATGGCCCTGTTCGGACGAGTCCAGCCCCACGCCGGCAATATGATCCAGCCAGGGCTGCGCCATCGCCAGGGTCTCAAACGCTGCGGTTTGCGGCAGGTGGCGCAAAAAGCACATGATGAGCTTGGATGTTATGCCAAGCTTCTCCTTGGCCTCTTGCATGCCCGATAACAGACCCTCAATCACCACATCAAAGCCAATGCCGCGATCGGTATGGGTCTGGGGATCAAAAAAGATTTCGGCATGGCGCACCGTGTCGGCATGGGCGCGCAGAAAATAGGCCATGGCCAGGTCATGAAAGTCCTGCCGGGTCTGCAAGACATTGGCACCGGCATAATAGATATCGAGAAAGTCTTGCAGGTTCGAAAAATCATAGGCCGCGCGCACCGCCTCGACCGAGGAAAAAGGCAGGGCAATGCCATTGCGCGCCGCCAAGGCAAACATCAGTTCTGGCTCCAGACTGCCCTCAATATGCAGGTGCAACTCGGCCTTGGGCAGGCCCTGAATAAAGGCAGAAAGATCGGTCATGGCGGGCCTTATGTCATGGCGCTTGCGAGATAAGCCAGTCTTGCCAACAGGCGGGGCGAAAATCAAGTTTGTGCAATAAGGCTTTATTCACTTGCCGTAAATCGGCATCTATCATAATGATAGTTTATGGTGAACCAAAATCCGAGCAAGGCCATTGCTCAGCTCAAACCGCGCGCACGTGACCTCGTTGTCACGATTCGAAAAGCCGCGATGGACTCATTCAATGTGAGTTTCAATGAGCATGCATTGGATCGGATGGAGGAGCGCGACATTACCACCATGGATGTGCTGAGAGTCCTGCGGACGGGCGACATCGTCGGGGACATCCAAGCGGGAAGGACGAGTGGAGAGTGAAAATGCAAATTGGTCGCGAGAAAGAAGGGGAGCCGAAGCGTAGGGGTGGCAACCGTCGTTCTGCGGTCAGGACGACTGTTTCTGAAAACCGTGGAATGGGAAGATCGGTGAATCCCGATAATTTCCACCTTGTCGGAGAAGAACTTAAGGCCACGCCTTATCGGTACCGCGCCTGCGGGCTTGATGGCATCTACCTATTGAATGGATTCGTCATTGAAATGCACGATGGCGACGCTCATGTGGCTATTTCAGATATTGACGGACTGCATAAGGCGATTGGGTGCCACCTGGTTACCCATAGAAAAGCCCTTTCACCAAAAGAGGTCCGTTTTTTGCGAAACACGCTGGATATCACCCAAGCCGAATTAGCAGCACAACTCTGGAACACCAGTCAATCTGTCGCACGGTGGGAAAAGGGCGAGTGCGAAATACCGGGGGCGGCGGAGAAACTCCTACGGGCGATATTCTTGGCATCTACCAAGGAAGAGCCAAGCGCATTGAAAGACCTTCTTGAAGGCACGCAGATGAACCAAATGGACGAGTTGGAGACCCGCTCCGCTCAATTCGAATTGACTGGTAGTTGGACCGAGAAGCAAGCCGCTTAAAGGGTTTAAGGTCCTGTGGCTGCTGGGCCTGCTCGTTTGCCGAGTTTTCGAAACTGAAGGCGGCGGCCAGATCGCTACCGCCCTTCAGCTACACTCTTGACTTGGTTGGGGTTTGCGCACACATACCGGTTTCTCTCGCGGGAGAGAGGGGTGAGTCGCCTTAAAAGCGACAAGGCCCCCGCCGAAGGCGAAACCACCCCGGAAACGCTCAGGCAAACGGACCGCGACAGGATCGAAACGCTGGAAAGCAGCCACCGCTTGGTGGCTCGCCGAAGGAGCAAGGCTGGAATTCTGATCGGGAATTTCGGCTCAAATCTCTCAGGCTTCAGGACAGCGGGGGTGCAGGTTGAAGGGCGTTTTCGCGCCTAAGGCTTGCCGTCCCGTGCGCGTTTCGGAGTTCGTAATGAGCGATCCTGGCCTAGAAAAAACAGCCCTTTATCAGGCCCATCTGGCCCTCGGCGCACGCATGGTGGCGTTTGCAGGCTATGACATGCCGGTCCAGTATCGTGACGGTGTATTGGCCGAGCATCGTTGGACGCGCGAACATGCGGGCCTGTTTGATGTCTCGCATATGGGCCAGGCACGGTTGCGCGGCGTTGCGCCACTGGCGGCCTTTGAGGAAATCACACCCGGCGACTTTATCGGCCTGAAGCCGGGAAAGCAGCGCTATAGCCTGCTTTTGAACCATAAGGGCGGCATTATAGACGATCTAATGGCTGGTCGCCCCGATGAGGACGGCCTGTTCGTGGTCGTCAATGCTGGCGGCAAGCATGCCGATTTCAAACTGATCGAAAACGAGCTGGCCGGACAGGTCCAGATCGAGCGGCTGGAGGATCGCGCGCTTTTGGCCTTGCAAGGCCCAGAGGCTGCCGAGGTCTTGGCCGCGCATATTCCGGCTGTTGCGGCCTTGGGCTTTATGGACACCGCCGCCCTAGAAGCCTTTGGCACGAGCGTGATCGTATCGCGCAGTGGTTATACGGGCGAGGACGGGTTCGAGATATCCTTGCCCAATGCGGTAGCGCCCCAGGTCTGGGACCTGTTGCTGGCCGATACGCGGGTACGGGCAATCGGGCTTGGCGCGCGCGATAGTCTGCGGCTGGAGGCAGGGCTTCCCCTCTATGGTCACGATCTAGACCAGAGCGTATCGCCAATCGAAGCCGGGCTTGGCTTTGCCATTGCCAAAAAGCGCCGCGAGGCTGGGGATTTCCCAGGCTATAGCCGAATTCGTGCCGAGATGGACGGGGCGCTATCGCGCGTTCGCGTCGGTCTGCGCGTGATCGAAGGCGCACCGGCGCGTGAGGGCGCAGAGATCGCCGATGCCAGCGGCACGTCGGTGGGTCTGGTCACCAGCGGCGGTTTTTCGCCCAGCCTATCGACGGCCATTGCCATGGGCTTCGTGCCCCCGGCCCTGTCCCTTGTTGGCACGCCCTTGAGCGTCATTGTTCGCGGCAAGGTCCAGCCCGCCCAGGTCGTGGCCCTGCCGTTTGTGCCTCACCGCTATGTCCGTAAATCCTAAAGCCAAGAAGAGAACACATCATGAAATTCACCAAGGATCATGAATGGATCAAGACCGATGGCCCCATCGCCACGGTCGGGATCACCGCCTATGCCGCTGAACAATTGGGCGATGTGGTGTTTGTCGAGGTGCCCGATATTGGCAAAAAAGTCGCCGTCGGTGATGGCCTGGCTGTGGTCGAAAGCGTCAAGGCAGCCTCCGATGTCTATGCCCCGATTAGCGGCGAGGTCGTCGAAGCCAATGGCGATCTGGCTACCGCGCCTGAAACCGTCAATGCCGATCCTGAAGGGGCTGGCTGGTTTGCCAAGCTAACCCTTGGGGATCCCGGCCAGCTCGATAGCCTGATGAACCGCTCTGAATACGACGCCTATCTCGCAACACTCTAGCCCCCTTGCCGTAGCTATCGCCGGTACTTCCCCCAAGGGGGGAAGATTTAACACGGATCAATCCTCCCCCCCTTGGGGGAGGGGGACCGCGAAGCGGTGGAGGGGCCAGGCCCTGCACCAAAACCTAAAGGACGCCCGATGCGCTACCTACCCCTAACCCCCGATGATCGCGCCGCCATGCTGGCGACAATCGGCGTGCCGAGCATTGATGATCTGTTTGTCGATGTCCCTAAGGCCGCTTGGCGCGACCAGCCGGTCGACCTGCCGCACCATCAGGGCGAGCTGGAGGTCGAGCGCGCCTTGACTGGACTTGCCGCCCGCAACCGATCGGCTGGCCAAGGGCCGTTCTTTTGTGGGGCAGGGGCCTATCGCCACCATGTCCCGGCGACGGTGGATCATATCATCCAGCGCTCGGAGTTTTTGACCAGCTATACGCCTTATCAGCCTGAGATCGCCCAGGGCACGCTGCAATATCTTTATGAGTTCCAGACCCAGGTTGCAGCCCTGACCGGTATGGAGGTGGCCAATTCGTCTATGTATGACGGCTCGACCGCCACGGGCGAGGCCGTGATGATGGCGGCCCGCGTTACCCGGCGCAACAAGGCGGTCCTGTCTGGCGGTCTGCATCCGCACTATGCCCGCACCACAGAGACGCTCGCCCGCGTCGCCGGTGTCGAGGTCTCGCGGCTGGCCGCCCAGATTGATGCCGAGGCGGCTGTGATCGCAGCGATTGATTCTGACACAGCCTGTGTCGTGGTCCAGACCCCGAATGTCTTTGGCACGGTCACGGATGTCAGCGCTATTGCCGCGGCCGCCCAGGCCAAGGGGGCCTTGCTGATTGTGGTGGTGACCGAGGTCGTGTCCTTGGGCCTGCTCAAGAGCCCAGGCGAGATGGGGGCCGATATTGTCGTGGCCGAGGGCCAGTCTATCGGCAATGCGCTGAATTTTGGCGGCCCCTATGTCGGACTGTTTGCGGCGCGCGAAAAGCATGTGCGCCAAATGCCAGGCCGACTTTGCGGCGAAACCGTCGATGCCGAAGGTCGGCGCGGATTTGTTCTGACCCTGTCAACACGCGAGCAACATATTCGCCGCGACAAGGCCACGTCCAATATCTGCACCAATTCGGGCCTGTGCGCCCTGGCCTTTACCATCCATATGAGCCTGCTTGGTGAGACGGGGCTTAGACAATTGGCGGCGATCAATCACGCCAAGGCCCGGCAACTCGCCGCCGCCTTGGGCACTGTTGCGGGCATAGAGATTTTGACCCCCCGCTTTTTCAACGAATTTGCCATTCGCGTGCCCGGCAATGCCGAGCTGCTGGTCGAGGCCTTGGCCGACAAGGGCATAATCGCCGGCGTGCCCATGACGCGCCTATCGCCCAACGGCGGCATGGAGGATGTGCTCCTGGTCTGTGCGACCGAGACCACGACCGATGCCGATATTGACGCCCTGACGGCGGCCCTTTCGAAAGGTTTTTGAGATGAGCATGAACACGCATGGCCGTCCGACCCGGCCAAATGCCTCGACCAGTGTGCCGCAAACCCTGAGCGGCGGGCGCGGCCTGTTGCAGGATGAGGCCCTGATTTTTGAGCGCGGTGGCTGGGACAAGACCGGGGTTGACCTGCCCGCCGCCGTGCTTGATGCCTCTGACCTTGGCGATCTGGTCCGGACCGACCCGATTGGCCTGCCGGGCCTCAGTGAGCCAGAGGCCATGCGCCATTATGTGCGCTTGAGCCAAAAGAACCATGCGATTGATCTGGCGCTTTACCCGCTGGGGTCCTGCACCATGAAACATAATCCGCGTTTGAACGAGAAGATGGCGCGGGTGGCGGGCTTTGCCGATCTGCATCCCTTACAGCCGCAATCGACGGTCCAGGGGGCCTTGGCCCTGATGGATCAGTTGTCGCATTGGCTGATCACCCTGACCGGCATGTCGGCTGTGGCGCTTTCGCCCAAGGCTGGCGCGCATGGCGAGCTTTGCGGCCTGTTGGCGATTCGCGCGGCGCATGAGGCCCGGGGCGATGCGCGTAAGCGGGTTCTGGTGCCGACCTCTGCGCATGGCACTAATCCTGCGACTGCGGCCTTTGTTGGCTATGCGGTTGAGGAAATCGCCCAGACGGCGGATGGCCGGGTCGATATTGCCGACCTGGCGGCCAAGCTTGGGCCAGATGTTGCCGCCATAATGGTGACAAATCCCAATACCTGCGGCCTGTTTGAACGCGACATCATCCAGATCGCTGAACTGGTCCATGCGGCGGGGGCCTATTTCTATTGTGATGGGGCCAATTTCAACGCCATTGTTGGGCGGGTACGGCCCGGCGATCTGGGCGTCGATGCCATGCATATCAATCTGCACAAGACCTTTTCCACGCCGCACGGTGGTGGTGGCCCGGGCTCGGGACCGGTGGTCCTGTCCGCAGCGCTGGCCCCCTTTGCCCCGACCCCGTTCGTGGTCAAGACGCCAGATGGCCTGCAACTGGTGGAATACAAGACCGGCGAGGCCAGCCAGGCCTTTGGCCGTTTGTGCGCCTTTCATGGCCAGATGGGCATGTTTGTCCGGGCCATGGCCTATATGCTCAGCCACGGTGCCGATGGCTTAAAACAGGTGGCGGAAGACGCGGTTTTGAACGCCAACTATATCAAGGCCAGACTTTCCGGCGTCATGAGCGCCTCGTTCGATGGTCCCTGTATGCATGAAGCCCTGTTTGACGATGGCTGGCTGGAGGGGACAGGCATTACCACGCTCGATTTTGCCAAGGCCATGATCGATGAGGGCTTCCACCCCATGACCATGTATTTCCCATTGGTGGTGCACGGGGCCATGCTGATTGAGCCAACCGAAACCGAATCCAAGGCGGAGCTGGACCGGTTTTGCGATACCCTGCTCATGCTGGCCAAGGCCGCCAAGGCCGGCGATGTCGAGCGGTTTACCGGCGCGCCCTTCCATGCCCCAATGCGGCGGCTGGACGAGACCTTGGCTGCCCGGCGACCCAAATTGCGCTGGACGCCAGAGTCAGACCACCGTTTTGCGGCGCAATAGGGCCTTGTCGAGAATAAAAATTATCCATTGTTACAAACAGGTCTTTAATTTGCTGTATGGGATAAGCATATCAGTGGGGAAGCGTGGCAGGGATTCGGAATGTTCCAAATAGCCTGTCACGCGCACCCATCGGCATCATGTCCCAAGCGTTTGTCCTGTCATTTATGAAACCTGAACCCGCCGCTCCGGCTCCAAGAGGCCTTGTCCATATCCTGTCGCGCTGGGGTCTGTCCATTTTGGGCGGTGTCTTGGTGGTGTTGGGCCTTGTCATGGCCCCTTTGCCGGGCCCCTTTGGCTTGCCGGTCATGGTGATCGGCTTGATGCTGCTGCTGCGCGGTTCCTATTGGGCCAAGCGGGCGTTTCTAAAGCTGCAACGCAAGCACCCCCAATTTGTGTTTCCGCTGCGTCGGCTTTTGCGTCGGGACCCGGAAGTCATGCCTGTGGTCTGGCAGCAGGTTCTACGGATCGAGCGCATGGTCCTGCCGCGATCTTGGCATTTTGCGCGCAAATTCAGGCTGAAACTGCGTGGCGCGCGCCAATCCTGAGGCTTTGCTGCAACGCACACCAAAAATCGTTCTGGTTGCGTTGAAAAAACTGATTTGTCACATGGATCGTTATGATTTTGGGCCTATTTGGAGCCTAGACGATCCTCATAACCCACACCTTGCGAGCCAAAACCCAGTTATGGCCTTTGCCTTAAGTCAGAACCCGATGCCCACCACTGATAATGCCGCTGCGATCCGTGCAAGCGTGCGCCAAATGGCGCGGCTGGCCCTCGTCGTGCTTGGCGGTCTGGTCATCGCTGTGGGCGTGGTTTTGGCCTTATTGCCGGGCCATTTAGGCGTGCCCATCTTGGTCATAGGCCTGATGATTGTGCTGCGTAACTCCCTGCCGGCGCGCAAGGAATTCATCAAGCTACAGCGTAAGCATCCCAATTTTGTCTTTCCGCTGCGCCGTCTAATGCGGCGCGAGCCAGAGGTCGTGCCCGTGGTCTGGCAGCAGATCCTGCGCACCGAGCGGATGGTCCTGCCACGCAAATGGCGGGTGAGCCGCAAGCTTCGGGTTCGCTATTTAAGCAAGCAGCGGCCCCCGCACTCGGCGCGGTAATCAACAGAGCAGATACGCAAACCGGGCCGGAGATCACTCTCCGGCCCAGCTTTTTTAGGCTCAAGACCTTTGAGGGTCTATTGCAGCTTGCTTGCCATTTGCGATACGGCGCTGTCAATCAAGGGGTCGGATTTGAGACCCGCCAGACGACTTTGCAGTATGCTGGCCGAGACCTGGGCTGCCAGTTCGGCAGCGGCGGCCTTGACCTCGGCGGTGGCCGCAGCCTCAGCAGAAGCGATCTTGCGCTCTGCCAGGGCTTGACGGCGATTGATCTCGTCATCGAGCTTGGCCTTGGCATCCGTAGCCAGACGCTTGGCGTCTGCCTTGGCCGCAGCAATCATGCCTTGGGCCAGACGTTCAGACTCGTCTCTTTGGTGCTGGATCTGCGCCAACAGGGCCTCGGCCTCCTCGCGCAGGCGCTTGGCCTCATCGAGTTCGCTCTGGATCTTTTGGGCATAGCCATCCAGTCCCTTGGCCGCAGCCCCCGGGACCTTCAGATAGATCAGAAGGCCAAAGAACAGGGCCAGGGCAACGGCGACCCAAAACTCGGCTTCTTGCAGAAGTTCCATGAATTGGGTCCCCTAGGCTTTGGCTTGTGACAGGGCAGCCTCGACCTCTTCGGTCGTGGCGGCAACGCCAGTCAGCTTGTCGGTGATCGCCAGGGCAATGTCGGACGCAATGGTGCGAACATTACCCAGGGCCAGATCGCGTGAGGCCTTGATCCGCTGTTCCGCGAGGGCCAGCTTTTCAGCCAAAACCGTTTCTTCGGCGGCCTGACGTGAGGCGGCTTCAGCATTGGCCTTGGCCTTGGCATCGGAAGCCAGCTTCTGAGACTGGGCGCGGGCTTTTGCCAGTTCGGCAGCTGCCTGTGCGCTTTGCGCCTCAGCCTTGGCTTTAAGGTCCCGTGCGTC
>JBIIZD010000110.1:0-7434 GCA_044346445.1 Caulobacteraceae bacterium | reverse complement strand
GATTTAACAGGTCTTAATCCTCCCCCACAGGGGGAGGGGGACCGCGAAGCGGTGGAGGGGGCCTTAGCGGCCCCACCCCATTCCCCGGCTTCGCCGGTACTTCCCCCAAGGGGGGAAGATTTAGCAGGTCTTAATCCTCCCCCACAGGGGGAGGGGGACCGCGAAGCGGTGGAGGGGGCCAATGCCATCGCCGACGCCATTCGCGATCACTATAAACCGCAAGGCCCAGGCGATACGGTGCCAACCGCGCCCGTCAGCGTAGCGGTGGCTCTGGCGGAAAAGCTGGATACGCTGATTGGTTTCTTCGCCATTGATGAAAAGCCAACCGGGTCAAAAGACCCGTTTGCGCTCCGCCGGGCGGCCCTGGGTGTGATCCGGTTGCTGACGGGTGAGGCCTTGGACCTGCGGGCAGTGTGCCTGACTCATGCGAACGCCTATTTTGGCACGCGCGATCCAAATGCGACCATTGATTCATTGATGGCGTTTTTCTTGGATCGGCTAGCCGTGGTATTGCACGATCAGGATGGGTTTGAACGCGAATGGATAGCAGCGGCCTTTGCAAATCTGGGCACTCATGAGGTTCTAATTCATCGTTTAAGGGCGCGGGTCGCTGCCTTGAGCGCCTTCCTTGGCGGTTTCAATGGTGCAAACCTGCTCGCAGGCTATCGCCGCGCAACCAACATACTTAAGGGCGAAGATAAGAAGGGGGGTCTTCCAAGCGGACCTCCAGAGCAGATGGCAGACGCACCCGATGAGGAAATCGCCCTGTTGAATGCCCTATCCGTTGTCAGGCCCAAGGTCGATGACGCCTTGGCTAATGACCATTTCGAGGACGCCATGGTCGCGCTTTCGGCTTTGCGAGAGCCGGTAGACGCCTTTTTTGAAAAGGTGTTTGTCAATGAACCCGAAGCTAGGGATAACCGGCTAAGGCTTTTGGCGGATGTGCGGGCGACCATGGAACGGGTCGCAGATTTTTCATTGATCAACGGGTGATATGACCATGGCGACGGATACCGCAACCCTTACCCGCTGGGTCTATAGTTTTGGGGGTGGCAGCGCCGATGGCGATGCCAAGATGAAGGACCTCTTGGGCGGCAAGGGCGCTAATCTGGCGGAGATGAGCGCGCTGGGCCTGCCTGTGCCGCCGGGCTTTACGGTCACGACCGAGGCCTGTGTGCATTATTACAGCCATGCCCATACCCATCCTGAGGCGCTGGCCGAGCAGGTCAAGGCGGGCCTTGCCAAGGTTGAGGCCCTGACCGGCAAGGTGTTTGGCGATGCGGCCAATCCGCTCTTGGTCTCGGTTCGCTCGGGCGCGCGTGCTTCCATGCCGGGCATGATGGATACTGTGCTCAATCTGGGGCTTAATGATGCGACTGTTGAGGGACTGGCCAGGCTGTCGGGCGATCGGCGGTTTGCCTTTGATTCCTATCGCCGCTTTATCCAGATGTATTCCAATGTGGTGCTCGACCTGGACCATCATATGTTCGAGGAAATCCTTGACGAGCATAAGGAGCGCCTCGATGTCACGGTCGATACGGCCCTGACCGCCAGCGACTGGGAGGCCGTGGTCAGCGACTATAAGGCTGCCGTCGAGCGCGAGCTGGACCGGCCATTTCCGCAAGACCCCGAAGCCCAGCTCTGGGGCGCGGTGGGCGCTGTGTTTGCCAGCTGGATGAATGAGCGGGCCAAATTCTATCGGCGGATGCACGATATTCCCGAAAGCTGGGGCACGGCGGTCAATATCCAGTCCATGGTGTTTGGCAATATGGGCGAGACCTCGGCCACGGGGGTTGCCTTTACCCGCAATCCCTCGACGGGCGAGGCCAGGCTCTATGGCGAGTTTCTGATCAATGCCCAGGGCGAGGATGTGGTGGCCGGTATCCGTACCCCGCAAAGCCTGACCAAGATTGCGCGCGAGGAAATGGGCGAAAAGGCCCTGTCTATGGAAGAGGCCATGCCGCTGGTGTTTGGCCAGTTCAAGGCCGTGGTGGAACGTCTGGAGCGCCATTATCGCGACATGCAGGACATTGAGTTTACGGTCGAGCGCGGCCAGCTCTATATGCTGCAAACCCGCAACGGCAAACGGACCGCCAAGGCAGCCTTGAAAATCGCGGTGGATATGGCTGCTGATGGCACCATCACCCAGGACGAGGCCATAATGCGGGTTGATCCAGCGGCTCTGGACCAGCTTTTGCACCCGACGATTGATCCAGGCGCCGTTCGCGATGTGGTGGCCCAAGGTCTGCCCGCCTCGCCAGGGGCGGCGACGGGCAAGATTGTGTTCGATTCCGAAGAAGCCGAGCGGCTTGGCAATGCCGGTGAGGCGGTTATTCTGGTGCGTGACGAGACCAGCCCTGAAGACATTCACGGCATGCATGCCGCCAAGGGTATCATTACCGCTCGCGGCGGCATGACCAGCCATGCGGCTGTGGTGGCGCGCGGTATGGGCAGGCCCTGCGTTTCCGGGGCCGGGGAATTGCAGATTGATCCCAAGGCCGGCGAGTTCCGCTGCCGGGGCCGCAGTTTCAAGGCCGGTGAGGTGATCACGATTGACGGCTCGCGCGGTGAAGTCCTGGCCGGATCGGTCAAGATGGTTGAGCCAGAATTGACCGGCGATTTTGCCACCCTGATGGTCTGGGCCGACAAGGTCAGGCGGCTCAAGGTTCGGGCCAATGCGGAAACCCCGCTTGATGCCCAGACCGCGCGTCAGTTCGGCGCCGAGGGCATTGGGCTTTGCCGCACCGAACACATGTTCTTTGATGCTGACCGTATCGCTGCCGTTCGAGAAATGATCCTGGCCGATGACGAGGCAGGCCGTCGCCATGCGCTCGCCAAGATATTGCCCATGCAGCGCAATGACTTTACCCAGCTATTTACGATTATGGCGGGTCTGCCCGTGACCATTCGCCTGCTCGATCCGCCGCTGCACGAGTTTTTGCCGCATAATGAAGAGGATGTGCGGGCTGTGGCCGAATCCACCGGCCTTGATGCGCAAAAACTGCTGCGCCGGGCCAAGGAATTGCAAGAAACCAATCCCATGCTTGGCCATCGCGGTTGCCGATTGGGCATATCCTATCCCGAAATCTATGAGATGCAGGTGCGCGCCATTATTGAGGCGGCATGCGATGTGGCCAAGACGGGCACAGCGCCTGTGCCCGAAATCATGCACCCCTTGGTCGGCAAGGGCGAGGAGATGACCTATCTGCGCAATCTTACCGACCGCACGGCCAAGGCGGTGATGGAGGAGCGCGGTGTGACCATCCAATATATGGTCGGCACCATGATCGAGCTGCCGCGCGCTGCGATCCGGGCTGGAGACCTGGCGGAAAATGCCGAATTCTTCTCCTTTGGCACCAATGACCTGACACAAACCACGTTTGGTATCAGCCGCGATGACTGTAGCCGGTTTTTGGAGGCCTATCTGGCCAAGGGCATATTCGAGCGCGACCCGTTTGTGACCATAGACCAAGAAGGCGTCGGCGACCTGATCAAGATCGCGACCGAACGCGGCCGGGCGGTGCGGCCGGATGTAAAGCTTGGCATATGCGGCGAACACGGCGGTGATCCGGCCTCGATTGCTTTTTGCGAGAGCGTGGGCCTGGACTATGTCTCCTGCTCACCCTATCGCGTGCCCATAGCGCGCCTAGCCGCAGCCCAAGCCGCGCTAAGCCAAACCTAATCTAAATCCTCTCCCCTTGAGGGAGGGGGGCCGCGAGGCGGTGGAGGGGGGCAGTACTGGCCTTAAGCCCCCATCCCCGGCTTCGCCGGTACTTCCCCCAGAGGGGGAAGATTGGGATGAGTTAAATCTTTCCCCCTCTGGGGGAGGGGGACCGCGAAGCGGTGGAGGGGGCCTGGACGCATGACGACCTTGACGGCGAAACCGGGCCAGAGCCTGCCCCTGACCCTGACCCTGACCCATATTGCCCTGGCCCTGGCGGTCGTCGCGGTTTGGGGCAGTAATTTTGTGGTGATCAAGGTGGCCTTGGCGCATTTGCCGCCCCTGTTGTTTGCCAGCCTGCGGTTCTTTTTCGTGGCTTTTCCGGCGGTGTTTTTCATCAAGAAGCCAAAGGTGGTCTGGTCACGCCTTGCGACCTATGGCGTCCTGATCGGGCTGGGCCAGTTTGGTATTCTCTATATTGCCATGAACGGCCAGATCGCGCCGGGCCTAGCCTCCTTGCTGATGCAGACTCAAGTGTTTTTCACCATTGGCCTGTCCATGGTCATGAGCGGCGAGCGCGTTAAACCGTTTCAGGTCATAGCCCTCGTAATCGCAGCTTCGGGAATTGGGGTGATTATTGCCCATGCCGATGCGTCCACCGTGACGCCCTTGGGCCTGATCCTGACCCTCATCGCCTCTTTGAGCTGGGCAGGGGGCAATATCACGGCCCGGCGCGATCCGGGCGCGGATATGCTGGGCTATGTCTGCTGGGCCAGCCTGTTCTCGATCCCGCCGCTGGTGATCTTGTCCGTGACGCTTGAAGGCTGGCCCGCCATGGTCCAAGCCGTTAGAAACGCCGACGCTGCGACCTGGGCCGCTGTGGCCTGGCAGTCGGTCGGCAATAGCCTGTTTGGCTATAGTGTCTGGGGCTGGCTGCTTGCCCGCCATCCCGCCGCATCCATTACGCCCATGGCCCTGCTGGTGCCCGTGTTTGGCATGCTGGCGGCCAATCTGGTGCTGGACGAGGCCATGCCCGGCTGGAAGCTGGGGGCAGCGGGACTGGTCATGCTGGGCCTAGCGATCAATGTCGCCTGGCCAAGCCTTCGTCAGGGTATAGCCCGGCACTAGCCCCGTTTGCGCACAAATACCGTGCCGGCCGAATAGCCCGCGCCAAAGCTACAGATCAGGCCGGTCTCACCGGCGGCAAAGCCGCTATTGTGCAGATGGAAGGCGATGATCGAGCCTGCCGAGGACGTATTGGCATAGGTATCGAGCACAATGACGTTTTCCTCCGGCGTGGGATCGCGGCCCAAGACCTTGCGGCCAATCATATCATTCATATTGATATTGGCCTGATGCAGCCAAAGCCGCTTGAGCTCCGACCGCTCCAGCCCAAGCTCTGCGGCATGGTCGATAATCATATCGGCGACCATGGGCACCACGTCCTTAAACACCTTGCGGCCTTGCTGGATGAACAGCTTGTCGGGCGCGCCTATGCCCTCGGGCGCAGCATTGTTCAAAAAGCCGAAATTATTGCGGATATTGTTGGAAAACACCGTCTTTAGGCGTGTGCCCAGAATGTCCCAGCCGCCGGGACCAGCCTGATCCTCAGCCTCGATAATCACCGCGGTGGCCACATCGCCAAAGATGAAATGGCTGTCGCGGTCCTTGAAGTTCAGATGGCCGGAGCAGACTTCTGGATTGACCATCAAGACCGCCTTGGCAGAACCAGAGGCGATAAAGTCGGCAGCGGTCTTAAGGCCAAATGTGGCCGAGGAACAGGCGACATTCATGTCAAAGCCAAAGCCCTCAATACCCAGGGCATTTTGAATTTCCACCGCCATGGCCGGATAGGCGCGTTGCATATTCGAGCAGGCGCAAAGCACGGCACCAATCTCGCTGACCGGCTTGCCCCAGGCCTCAATCGCTTGGCGCGCGGCGGCAACCGCCATCTCGGCTAGGATCGACAGGTCGTCATTGGAGCGTTCCGGCAAGTCTGGGCGCATAATCGCCGGGTCAATAATGCCGGTCTTGTTCATGACAAAACGCGACTGGATGCCCGAAGCCTTTCGCACAAATTCCGGCGAGGAGGGGGCCAAGGCCTCGATCTCACCCGCAGCAATCGCGGCGGCATTCGCCTGATTGAAATTCTCGACATAGGTATTGAAGCTGGAGACAAGCTCCGCATTGGAAATCGAATGGGGCGGGGTGAACAGGCCCGTAGCAGCAATAACAGCGTTTTTCAAAGGTCTCAGTCCTTGATGGATGTCATGAATCTATAACACGTTTGGCAGCAAGCACACAGGTTTGCGGCGCAAATGGGTCTTGTGCCCTAGATCGGGCAGGCACGGTCTTGACGCAGGCCCAGACACAAGAAAGGTTAGTAGCATAAGGTTGGGGCAGGCATGACGGCGTTTTTGATACGGTTTGCAGTTTCGTTTGCCGCCATCGGCCTAATGATCGCACTTGCCGCCTGGGCCAGGATTGCGAAGGCGCAGCCAGCCCTGACGCCCGATGAGGCCCGCAGGCTGATGGCCCTTGATTTTCCATTCGCTGCGTTTGGCCCCCTATGGCTTGCCGATGATGGCCACGGCGCGGTTGCGCGGCACGGCGATCAGGCCCTCTTGCTGTTTGCGGTTGGTGATAGCTATGTCACGCGCTTGGTCGATTGGCGTAGCTTGTCCGAGGCCCAGATGAGACCCGGTCAAGTGCGTCTTAACCTGCATGAGTTTGAAGCGCCAATCGCGCAATTTGCCGTATCCGGGGCTTGGCCGCCCAGTCTTTTGCAAGAGGCCGCCTGATGCGCCCAAGCCTTGATCCTGTCACCCTTGCGGTGCCGTTCTTTATCCTGACCATAGTGCTTGAGATTGTTCTGGCGCGGTTTGGCAAGGTCAAGGCGGTGTATGAGCCCAAGGATACGGCCACGTCGCTCTTGATGGGGCTTGGCAGTTCGGTGGCGGGGCTATTGACTGGCGGCCTGATCTTGGCCGCCACGATCTGGGTCTATCAATACAGGATCTTTACCATACCCATGAATGCCTGGTGGGCCTGGGTGCTGATCCTGTTTGCCGAGGATCTGGCCTATTATGGCTTTCACCGGTTTAGTCATGAGCGGCGGCTATGGTGGGCGGCGCATGTCAATCACCATTCGTCGCAGCACTATAATCTGGCCACGGCCCTGCGCCAGACCTGGACGGGCGGCATAAATGGGGCCTGGGTCATGTGGTTGCCCCTGTCCTTGCTGGGTTTTCCCCCGGCCATGATCCTGATCCAGAAGGGCATTAGCCTTGTCTATCAGTTCTGGATTCATACCGAGGCGGTCAAGCGCATGCCGGCCTGGTTTGAAGCCGTGTTCAATACGCCGTCGCATCACCGGGTGCACCATGCGCGCAATCCGCGCTATCTGGACCGTAATTATGCCGGCATCTTGATTATCTGGGACAAGATGTTTGGCACGTTTCAGCCGGAACTAGACGCCGAGCCTGTACGTTATGGCATTGTCAAAAACCTAGGGGGTTTCAATCTGTTGCGGGTGGCTTTTCATGAATGGGTTGGGATGGGCCGCGATCTGTTACACGCAAAATCTCTGCGGGAAGCGGCAGGCTATGTGTTTGGTGCGCCGGGCTGGAGCCCCGATGGCTCGCGTCAGACCTCGGACATGATCCGTCGTCAGTGGCAAGACACACAAACGGCGGAACCGGCCAAAACCGATCCCGCCGCTGTTTAGGTGTTTGGCCTAAGGCCTAGAAGGCCTTGCGAACCGTCAAATAGGC
>JBIIZD010000109.1:0-7439 GCA_044346445.1 Caulobacteraceae bacterium | reverse complement strand
ACGTCCAACCCACCATACTTGGCCTTCCACTTGTAGAAGGTCGCTGAGCTCAGACCATGCCTGCGGCATAAATCCAGCACCGAAGCGCCCAACTCCTGCTCCCGTAAAATCCCGATAATCTGCTCTTGCGTAAATCTTGATCGCTTCATTTGTCCGTTCCTTCCTTGGAGCGGACTCTAGTCATTTTTGGGCGAGTTTCAGGGGGTCAGGTCAGGGGCAGGTCAGGGGTCACGTCACCGGTCACCTAATCGAAAAGGTATTCGTGCCGGGCGTCGCGGTGTTGGCTGAGAAAGAAGATACGTCTTGGGTTCATACAATTCTTGGAATTGAGCCTGCGATTATCAAGGCGCTAAACCGGGAACAATCCAAAATCATTTTAGATGCACTTGTCGCTATTCCGCGTCTCGGTTCCACATCGGAATACATTATAGCAACAATAACTCAGAACTGGCCTGATTTAGGTATTTGTTTTCTTCAAAACCGCCGCTTGTTGGAGCGCTCTGGTAAAAAGCCAGATGACTATGATGCAATTCCCTATAAGCCGCACCGCCTCAATCTAGCCCTAGCAACTTCGCCAGAGTTTTTTTTATCCTCATTAAGTGAATGGTTTGCTGATAGACCAACTATGTTTCAATTCGAAGGTGCCTCTCTTTTGGAGTCGGTTTTTCCGGGGTATCCTGATATAGTCAAGCATCATCTTGAAAAATTTATCACCGTAAATCCTGCATTCGTAATTGCTTGTCTTGAAGGGTTCGAAGGAATCGAGGCGATTTACCCAACAATGTACGAGGTGATCAAAAACCTGCCTGATGACAGCCCACTGATAAGGAAAGCTGATTTTGCACTCGACGCTTCCGGTGTGGTCACTGGTGAATTTGGTTTCGTCGAACGCAACACCAAGCTCATTGAATTACTCAAGCCTTGGCTTGATGATCCTCTTCAAAAGATTCGTGATTTTGCCTTCATGCGGGTCGATCATTTGACGAAAGCCAATATCGCCGAGACCCAGCGAGTAGAAGCTGAAATTGCCGCTAGAAAGCTAAGGTATGGTGAAGACCTTGATGAAGAAGAATAGCTGCTTCACTTTTTTGTCCGTTTACAGACAGTTTAAGACACAACCCGCCCCTCTGCTCCCGGCCAAGGTCGGCATTCTGTGGCCCCATAAACCGACAAAACGTGACGCTGCGGCAAATCTTTTGATCGCCATTCCAACCGATAGGCAGCCTCAATCAAACAGAAAAAAGACTGTCCCAAAATCGAACAAACATTAGTGACGATTATATCTCCAAAGTATTGAGCCATCATCGATCAGAGTATTCATGGCACTATGGCCTCAAACCTACCCATTCCAATCAATTCCGCGCAATTCCGAGGAAACGCTAGCCATGCGATGGCCTTGAGGTGATTGCCTCGCAACCTCACGGCATAAATCCTGCAGCGACCACCTTCGCCAGCACAATTCAGCTGACAGGGAAGGAAATAGACGAAAAGGATTGAATCCATGGATGATGGAGAGACCGAGCCAAAACGGGATCGCTTGCTCAACCGTAAGGACGCAGCAGCCTATTTGACAGACTTGGGCTTGGAAATGGCCGCCCAGACACTCGCGCGGAAATTCCATGAAGGGTGCGGCCCGCTTTGCACCCATGTTGGCGACCGGGCCATGTATTGGCGACGCCACCTAGACGACTATTTCAAAGAACACCTTTCAGCGCCCCGCAGATCCTCGAGCGAACCGCGCGTCGCAGCCTACGCAGCCGAACAAGGCAATCGAGCGCCAAGCCCCCTGCCCGCGTCACTGTCCAAACCGCGAGGCCCTCAATCAAAACTGCGCCGCCAAAGGCAATTAGCGCCCGCCTCAATGCCCTTGCCGTTCTAGCAGCCTCAGCTTTAGCCTCAGCCCGCATCACGCCTCAGGAGTCATTTATGGGGCTTCAAGCACTTATGGCCTATCCGCGAGCCTGCATAGCCAATAACTGCGCGAGTTACGGATGCAGCCGATTATGCCAGGCAACCGCGATTGTTTAGAGATCCCCTGACTTGCCGGCCATGTTGGCTTTGCTTAAAAATGAGGCGGGCTTTTGGATGGTAATGATTGAATGGCGACAGAGAAATGTAAGTCGTTTTTTGTGTTGCGGGGCAAGATAAAAGGACCCAAGTCGTCGATTGGTTTATCTTATTGATTATATTTGATTTTAGACAAGTTATCTTATACCCCCTATGACTTGCTTTAAGTCGTCCATTTTTAGAGGATGTAAGTCGTCGTAAGTCGACGGTTTAGAGGCCCGATCGGGACATTTTTTGGTGGCTTTATGGCCAGAGCGGCGACGATTTCCTGATGGGCAAACTTGCTCTTGTTTTGGCAATAGTGGCCGATTGCGGCTGGTCTGGTCTGGGGCTGGCATGGTAGGTAAGCCGCCAAGGAAAGGCGAACATCCCTCCGAATAAGTGTTATAGGCGTATGAATGACTAGAGCTGTCGTGCCACTGGCAAAGACACCGGGCGCCGCTGTGGCAGGGCCTGCCTGCCGCTGAACGACCGAGGCGGCGTAAGAACCCTCCCACCCACCATTGGGATCACGTTGGCTACAGTTATCATCCGACTCCCGACGCCGGATCACCTGATCCGTTGGTGTCAAACGTTAGCGCCTCTGAGGAGGTGCAGTCCTGAGGGACTACTCGCTAAGGCGCGATGTGCATTGCTGGGAAACGCCCGGTAAAATAAGTACGCCATTGACATATACGTCATTAGCCTATAAATCCACCTCATGACCGCTCCTCAAACCGTTGTCGAACTGGCTATCTTCGAGAGGCAAGCCAAAGCAATAATGTCGGATGAGGAACTGCGGCCATTGTCGATTATATCGCGGCTAACCCAGAGGCTGGCGTGCCGCTCGGCGGTGGTTTGCGTAAAGTCCGTTTGGCCCGCGAAGGCGGCGGCAAGAGCGGTGGATACCGGACCTTGTTTGTCTTTGGCGGCGTGCATGTCCCTCTGTTTTTGGTGGGTGTGTTTGCCAAAAATGATAAGGGTAACTTGACCAAGGCCGAGCAGGCCCACCTGGTGCAGTTGGCCAAGACGCTGCTGGCAACTTATGGAGAACGAAGATGAGCAAGTTTTACGATGAGTTGGCCGAGGGCCTCAATGAAGCGATTGCCTTTGCCAGGGGCGCTGATACCGGCGCGCGTGTCCACGTTATCGAGGTGCCGGTAATCGATGTGGCCAAGATCAGGGCGCAGACCGGTCTGTCGCAAAGTCAGTTCGCCAAAAGCATCGGCGTTGCCAAGGGGACGCTGCTCAACTGGGAACAGGGCCGCCGTCACCCCACTGGTTCCGCCCAAGTCCTACTGGCGATGATCGCACGACGGCCATCGGTGGTGGCTGAGCTGCTGCGCGCGGCCTGATCATTCGCTGTTGATCACTTCCGACTTGGACGAATCGCATCCATTTTTTGTGACCTTACGAGAGTCTTCCTTCGGGCTCCGCTCACCCAGTACCTTCGCCTACTGCTTGCGCATCCAGAACTGACGGCCTTTAGGCCGAACTTGGCCGAAAGGAGAACGTCTGCTTTGGGGTTGGCATGGTCGGAGAACTGCCATCTTGAAGTTCTAATCCTTAAAGGTGCCATTTGACCTGTAGGAGCCCTCGGTAATGTCGGCTTAGGAGTAGCCGCTGGTGGCCCTAGGGTAAAAAAATGCGGCAATGACCGGACCGCGGCGTCTCGGGGAGTTCGTGCGGTCTAGGGGTTGACGTCGCTCTGCGTTCAAACGATCTTTTCTTGCGAAGCTGGGCAACATGACGATCGACGAACCGAAGGCGCGCAGCAGGCGCAAGAAACCGGTGGCACCGACCACGCCCGATCCCGTCGAGATCGCCATGGAGGCGGAAGCCTCGGGCAAAGCCCCGACGGGCGAGGCCTCGGCTCTGCTGCGGCGGCACTCGGCCTTGATCGACAAGCAGCTTGTGCTGGCCAGCAACGAGATTTTCCGCAACCGCATCCGCTCCGTGCGGGATGCCGCCATCGCCGCCATGGTCGTCGCCCTGCTGCTGGCGGTCGGGGCCGTGGTCTGGAGCGCCAGCCGGACGACCGGGCTGGTGATCCAGCCCTTCTCCGTCCCGCCGGAACTGGTCGAGGACGGTCTGGACGGCCGCGCCGTCGCCGCCCTGTTCCAAGACGAACTGGTCCGGCTCGAGGCGGCGACCACATCGCACCGCCCGGCGACCAGTTTCCGCAACGACTGGAGCGGGGCCATCACCGTCGAGGTGGAGGCGGGCGGCCTGTCGCTGACCGACGCCTATACTGCCCTGACCCGCTGGCTGGGCCAGGAGACCTTTATCAACGGCGGCCTGAGCCGAACCGGCGACGGACTGGAACTGGTGGTCCGCACCAGCGAAGGCAAGGCGGTCAGGTTGCGGGGCCCGGCTGATCGGCCCGAAGCCCTGATGAAACAGGCGGCGGAACAGGTCTATGAACAGACCCAGCCCTATCGCTATGCGGTCTACCTTCAAGACAGAGGGCGATCCCTGCCCGCCGGTCCGGAGCGGCGGGCGCTTTATGGTCGCAGCCGGGCCATCCTCTCGACGCTTCTGGACAGTCGGTCGCAGACCGAACGGCTCTGGGCCTATAATGGTTTGTCTCGGCATAGAGATATCTCCCTGCGGGACGCATCGCCCCTGCTGCAGGGCGCCTTGGAGATCGATCCGGAACATCCCGTTGTTCTGTTCAACTCGCACCGTGATGCGCGGATCCTCGGTCATTCCGAGGCGGCTTTGAGCTATTCGAAGCGCGCGGTGGCGTCCCTGCGCAGCCCGAGAAACAGAGCCAAGCTCGCCGGACACGTTCGGCCAATCTATCCTTGGTTTCACGCGGCCCGTATGGCCGAGCTTCAAGGGAATTTTCTGCAGGTCACGGAACTCAGGACCCGTGCCCTGAACAGCGGTTTTAGGGCCGACCCGGGGATTCGCTTTGAGCGGGTGGAGGCCTTTATCGCCCTCCACCAGCCTTCGGCGCTGTCGCGCCTGATCGAGGAGCAGAACCTCAGGACCCCGGGCCGTCCGGACCTGGGCGACCCCCTGCTCGCTCTCCCGGCCGCGGCGGCGGCGAGCCTTGACCAGTGGCCGCAGGCCCTGGCGGCCCTGGAGGCCTTCGAGGCCGAGGTGGCCCCGACCCTGGACCTGCGCGGCAGGGCAGAGCGGCAGACCCTCGTCTGGCCTCGCCTCGCCTATGCCCGCGCCCGCACCGGCGATCTGGCCGGGGCCCAGGCCCTGATCGCGGCGACGCCGCTGGACTGTTACCCCTGTGTGCGCCAGCGGGCCCGGATCGCGGAGCTGGCGGGGGACCGGGCGGCGGCGGACCGATGGTCGGCCGAGGCGCGGCGGCAGGGGCCGTCGCTGCCGTTCGCCTTTGCCGAACGGGGCCAGATGCTGATGGCGCGCGGCGATGTGGCCGGGGCCATCGATTTCTACGAACAGGCTATCGAGCGTGGCCCCCGCTGGGCCGATCCGCAGAAGTATTGGGGCGATGCCCTGATGGCGCGGGGTGACGCGGCCGGGGCGATCCGCAAATACCGCGCCGCCGCCGACCGGGCCCCGCGCTGGGGCGCGCTGCACCTGGCCTGGGGCCGGGCGCTGGAGGCGCAAGGAAAACGCGATCAGGCTCGCGAGAAGTATTCGGAGGCCGCCCGCATGGACCTGTCCGCCGCCGACCGGGCGGAGGTGGTGCGGCGGCTGGGGGCGAGGACCTGATCATGACCGACACAAACAAGCCGACCAGACGGCCTCGTCGCCCGCGACCGGCCGCCCCCACCACGCCCGATCCCGTCGAGATCGCCATGGAGATCGCCGCCAGCGGCAAGTCGCCCAGCACGGCGGCGCTGGAGGTTCTCGAGACCAATGCCGCCCTGATGCGCGAACAGATCGGTCTGGCCCGCAACGAGCGGTTCCGGAACCGGATCCGCTCCATCCGCGACATCGCCATCGCCGCCATGGTCGTCGCCCTCGTGGTGGCGGTCGGGGCCGTGGTGTGGAGCGCCAGCCGGACGACCGGTCTGGTGATCCAGCCCTTTTCGGTGCCGCCGGAGCTGGTCGAGGACGGGCTGGACGGCCGCGCCGTCGCCGCCCTGTTCCAGGATGAACTGGTCCGGCTGGATGTGACGACTGACTCGGCCCGGCCGCCGGCCAGTTTTCGCAACGACTGGTCCGAGGGTATCACCGTCGAGGTCGAGGCTGGCGGACTGTCCCTGACCGACACCTACCGCGCTCTGGTCCGCTGGCTGGGCAACGAAACCTATATCAATGGTGGCTTGAGCCGAACGACGTCCGGGCTGGAACTGGTGATCCGCAGCAGCGACGGCACGGCGGTCACATTGCAGGGTCCGGTCGATCGTCCCTCCGACCTCATGCGGCAGGCGGCTGAACGGTTCTATGAACGGACCCAGCCCTATCGCTATGCGATCTACCTCAACACCAAAGCGCTAACGCTTCCCGCCGGCCCCAAGCGGCAGGCCCTTGATGATCGTAGCCGGGCCATCCTGACAACCCTGTCCTCCAGCCCGTCCGAGACCGAACGCCTCTGGGGCTATAACGGCTTGCAGTACGTTGGCGATGGGTCCCCGCGAGAGGCAATCGCCATCCTGCAAGGGGGACTGGAGATTGACCCGGAACACCCCTTGCTGCTGTTCAACCTCGCGAGCCATCGAGACCTCCTCGGCCGCGACGAGGCAGCCTTTCTCGCAGCTCAGCGTGCTGCAAGGTCGCTCTCAAATCACCGAAACCGGGTCAAGATCAGCGCCAACCGGCAGATATCCGTTCCGATCATGGTGCAGGCCAGGCTTGCGGAACTTCAGGGAGACTGGACGCAGGCTCTCGATTTGAGAACGGAGGGGATGTCAGAGATCCAGGATCAGTTTTGGAGCGACAACGCCCGCAGGCGCCTTGGCACTCTGATCGCCTTGCGCCGAGCTTCTGAAGCGTTGGATTTGAACGCCAGATTGAATCTTGAGGAAGGCACCGGCTACTATCGCGTAACCTTGATAACCCCCTTCTTGCCGCGGGCTGAGGCGGCGGCGAGTCTGGAGCAGTGGCCTCAGGCCGTGACGGCGCTGGAGGCTTTCGAGGCCGAGGTTGCCCCGAACCTGCCGGCGCGCACCAGAGGGGCCCGCGCCACCTTTGTTTGGCCCCGCCTCGCCTATGCCCGCGCCCGGACGGGCGATCTGGCCGGGGCCCAGGCCCTGATCGCCGCCACGCCGCTGGACTGCTACCTGTGCGTGCGCGAGCGGGCGCGGATCGCGGAGCTGGCGGGGGACCGGGCGGCGGCGGACCGCTGGTCGGCCGAGGCGCGGCGGCAGGGGCCGTCGCTGCCGTTCGCCTTTGCCGAACGGGGCCAGATGCTGATGGCGCGCGGCGATGTGGCCGGGGCCATCGATTTCTACGAACAGGCTATC
>JBIIZD010000108.1:0-7667 GCA_044346445.1 Caulobacteraceae bacterium | reverse complement strand
TGGCGTCGGCGTCACAAGTTCTGCTCGGCCTGCGGTCAGCCCAGCGAGGTGCGCGAAGGCGGCTGGAAGCGGGTCTGCCCGTCTTGCCAGGGCGAGCACTTCCCGCGCACTGACCCGGTTGTGATCATGCTGCCTGTGTTTGGCGAACGCTGCCTGCTTGGCCGTCAGGCCATCTGGCCCAAGGGCATGTTCTCGGCCCTGGCCGGATTTTTGGAGCCTGGGGAAAACATCGAAGAGGCCTGCGCCCGCGAGGTGATGGAGGAATCGGGCCTCACCGCCCTATCGGTACGCTATCACTCCACCCAGCCCTGGCCCTATCCGTCCAGCCTGATGATTGGCCTGATTGCCGAGGTTAGTAACGACGAGGCCACGCCCGACCAGACCGAACTGGAAGAAGTGCGCTGGTTCAGCCGTGACGAGGCCGCAGCCCTTCTGAAGGGCGATCTTCCCGGCACCTTTGCGCCGCCGCCCATGGCCATTGCCCACCAGATCCTGAAAGCCTGGGTCGAGGGCTTCTAAGCCCGGCCTAGGCCTGGGCGCGAAACGGATCGGCCGGATAGACGCCCAAGATCTCGAACCGGTCGGTGAAAAAGCCCAGTTCTTCAAACGCGCGGCTAAGCCCCGAGTCTTCGGGCCGGCCATCAACCTCGGCATAAAACATGGTCGCGGCAAACACGCCGTTTTCCATATAGCTTTCCAGCTTGCTCATATTGACGCCATTGGTGGCAAACCCGCCCAGAGCCTTATAAAGCGCGGCGGGCAGGTTTCGGACGCGAAACACAAAGCTAGTTACACAGGCTGCTGCCTTTGGCGGCCGGGCTGGATTGGCCTGCGCCGTCATAACAATAAAGCGCGTGGTATTATTGTGCGCGTCCTCAATGTCTTGGAGCAATATGTCCAGGCCATAGAGCCGCGCGGCCAGACGTGAGGCAATGGCTGCCTGACTGGGATCGGGATGGGCGGCCAAAAACCGCGCAGCCCCTGCCGTGTCGCCAACAATATGCGCGGTCAAGCCCTTGGCCTTAATCACCTTGCGGCACTGGGCCAGGGCCATGACATGGCTGGAGACTTCGCGCACCTGATCAAGCGAGACGCCCTTATTGGCCATGAGCTGGTGGTGCACGGGCATAAAATGCTCACCAACAATCTTCAGACCCGATGACGGCAAGAGGTGGTGCACATCGGCAACCCGGCCCGCGACCGAGTTTTCCACGGGAATCATGGCCAGAGCACAACGCCCCTCGCGCACCGCCTCAAACGCCTCGTCAAAGGTGGCGCAGGGCACGGGCTCATAATCGGCAAAATACAGGCTGCAAGCCTCATGGCTATTGGCGCCGAGTTCCCCTTGAAAAGCGATTTTGGCAGTTGGGCTCATGGGTCTTAAATCCAGTTAGGCGCGGGCCGCAAAGGCACAGGCGGCGGCAAGATCAGCAGGGGTATCCACCGAGATCGGAAAGGAGTCCATCACCGAGGCCCAGATCGACAGGCCCATTTCCAGCGCCCGCAACTGTTCAAGCCGCTCGCGTTGCTCCAGGGGCGAGGGCGCGGCGCTGTTGAACCGCTCCAGGGCCGCGCGGCGATAGGCATAAATGCCAATATGCAGCCAGACTGGGGCCTGGCCATACAAGGTCGAACGGGTGAAATAGAGCGCCCGGCCCTCATGCGGCCCCTGCATGGCCATAACCGCCTTGGGAAGGTCGGCATCGCTGCGATCAGCGGGCTTGGTTTCGGGCGCAATCAGGGTGGCAATATCGCAGTCCGGCTCACGGGCCAAAAGGCTGGCACAGGCCGCAAGGGCACCTGGATCAATAAACGGAATATCGCCCTGCAAATTAATCACCACATCATGCTTTTTTTGCGGATCGAGCACGGCCAAGGCTGCCAGTATGCGATCAGAGCCCGACGGCAGGTTTGGATCGGTCAGGACCGCACGGCCGCCGGCTGCCTCGACCACATCAATAATCTGTTGATCGCCCGCGGCCACGGCGACGGGACCGGCATTGGCCGCCTCAGCCTGACGCAAGACCCGAACAATCATGGGCACGCCCTCAATCATGGCCAAGGGCTTGTTCGGAAGCCGGGTTGCGGCAAGGCGGGCAGGGATGACAATGATCGGCGTCATGGCTAGACCTTCACAAATGTCGCGACCAATTGGCGCGGCGGGGTGATCCTGAACACAATCGCGCCATTTGGATCGTTGCACCAGCCGCGGTAGCGTGGCACAGACGCAAATGCAAGAAGAGGGCGCTGACATCTTTAGAGTCGGCGGCGACGAAAAGGACTGACGAGCACACATGAGCGACCTGGGGTTTAACAAGATCGCTGGCGCCGTTTTGGCGACCGGCCTGGCCATTGTCGGCCTTCGTGAATTGACCAGCATTGTCTATGAGACCAAGCCGGTTGAAAAAGCGGGCTATGAAATTGCTGTGGCGGAAGAGGTCGGCGGCGGCGGCGAAGCCAAGGTCGAGGCCCCCATCGATTGGGGCACGGTCCTGCCGACCGCGGATATTGCAGCGGGTGAAGCCGTTGCCAAGAAATGCGTCTCCTGCCACAGCTTTGCCCAGGGCGGCCCCAACCTAGTCGGCCCTGACCTGTACGGCGTTTTGGGCCGCAAGCCCGGCACCCATGGCGGCATGGCCTATTCGGCCAGTCTGGTTGAGTTTAGCGCTAAGAATCCGGTCTGGGATTATGAGCACGTCAACGCCTTCCTGACCGCGCCGCAGAAGTATATTACAGGCACCAAGATGAGCTTTGTCGGTCTGAAAAAGACCGAAGACCGCATCAATATGATTGCCTATCTGCACAGCCTCGGCTCATCCCTGCCCATTCCCGCGCCAAAGCCAGCGGTCGCTGCGCCTGCGGCAGAAGCTGCGGCACCAGCAGCCCCAGCCGCTTCAGCGGCAGCGCCGGCTGCTGCACCAGCGGCGGCGGCTAAACCTGCGGCCTAGAGTGTTTAATCACCCTGCCCAAGCGGGGTGCGGTATCGCCTATAGGCCGTAGGCAGGCCATTGCCTGCGGCCTCTATGCGGAAAATGGCGGCCTCTAGCGGCTCGCTGGCCACCATCATATGGTGGGCATTGGCATGGATTAGGGTTCCTGAATCGCGCATCAGGCCGACATGGCCCTTCCAGAACACCAGATCGCCGCGTACCAGATCGGCCGGGTTTACCTCAATATCAAACGCCGCCTTTTGCATGTCTGTATCGCGCGGACAGGACCGGCCGCAGGCGTAAAAAGCCTGCTGCACCAGACCCGAACAATCCAGGCCCAGGCTTTCGCGGCCACCCCACTGATAGGGTGCGCCCAAAAACTGTTCAGCTATGGCGACGGGATCGACGGCAAACTCCCCAATCGGCGACAAGTGATGATCGATAAACCAGCCGGACCGCGCGCCCTTTACAAACCTGCCCTCGCGCGCCTCGATCGTGACCAGGCCATTGAGGCTATAGAGCCCGACAATCGCTGACTTGATACTGGGCTCGCTAAAGGCATAGGTCCGCAGGGCCGATACGCGATGGGTTGGGGCAAGTACGGGCGCGGACAAGGCGTCCATAAGCACATAACCGACATAGCCATCGCGCCGGGCCTGGCCCCAGCCAAAGCCATCGGCCTCGGCAATCAGGTCAAAAGGCTCGCCAAAAATCAGCTGATCGGCCTGTTCGGCGTCGCCTTCGGGCGCAATGCGCAAGGATGCGACCGGGGCCGAGACCTGCATGGCCAAGGGGGCGCGATAGGTATCGGCATCCAACCTGCCCTCCAGAGCCAGACTGGCAATACCGCCCTTGCGCGGGGTTAGGCGCGGATCACTCATGCATAACGCCCCTTAATCATGGCAAACAGGGCCAATATGGCCTGGGCCTCAGCCCCCAAAGGATGACCCGGCTGTTTGCGCGGGTTCCAGGCATAGATGTCCAGATGCACCCAGGCCCCCTTTGGCGCAAAGCGTTGCAAGAACAGGGCCGCCGTCATGGCCCCGGCCTGGGCCCAGCCATCGGGATCATTCTTTAGATCGGCAATATCGCTGTCCAGGGACGGCTCGTATCCGGACCAAAGCGGCAACCGCCAAAGCGCATCACCCGTGGTTTCGCTGGCCTTAGCCAGATCGGTTGCCAGCGCGTCATCGGCGGTGAAAAACGGGATCACTTGCGGGCCCAAGGCGACTCTGGCCGCCCCGGTCAGTGTGGCCAGATCAATGGTGAGGGCAGGCTCAAGCTCACAGGCCCGGCTCAAGGCATCGGCCAAGATCAGGCGGCCTTCGGCATCGGTATTGCCGACCTCAATCGTCAGGCCCTTGCGCGAGGCCAGGACATCGCCGGGGCGCATGGCATCGCCTGAAATGGCATTTTCCACCACCGGCGTCAGGATTACCAGCCGTACCGGCAGGCCTGCACCCATAATCATCTGGCCCAGCGCCAAGGCATGGGCCGCCCCGCCCATATCCTTTTTCATCAGCCGCATACCGGCAGACGGCTTCATATCCAGCCCGCCCGTATCAAACACCACCCCCTTACCAACCAGACAAATCAACGGATGCTCTGGCCTGCCCCAGGCGATCTCGATCATGCGCGAGGCGCGGCTTTCATGAGACGCCCGGCCCACGGCATGAACAGCCGGATAGTTTTGCACCAGCAACGCATCGCCGGTGATCACCGAAATTTCGGCTCCAAACTGTTGGGCCAGGCCGCGGGCGACCGCCTCAATCTCGGCGGGGCCCATATCATTGGCCGGGGTATTGACCATGTCCTTGGCCAGGGCGCAGGCCTTGGCGAGTTGCAAAACCGCTTCCACATCAACGCCCGCACCGACCACCCATTGGGCTGCGGCCTTGGCATCCGCAGCGCTGGCCTTATAGCGATCAAAGCCATAACTGCCCAAGGCGAAGGCTAGGGCCACGGTGGCCGGATCAAGGTCTGGCTTACCAGCCGCAAGGCTATATTGGCCGGGCGGCAGCTTGCTCGGCAGGGCGCGAAGACTGCGGGCCGCTGCGGCCTCGGATGCAGGCGCGCCGAGGCCAAACACCACGCTTTCAATCTGGCCCTGCGCATTGGGCACCAACAGCGCATCGCCGGACCTGGCCTTAAAGCCGCAAGCCTGGGCAAACACCGCCAAGGGGCCCGAATGATGGCTCAAGAATTGCGGCCAATCGGCCTGGCTGACCGCATGCACCGCAATCACAGGACCAGAAGCTGGGGCAGACAAGAGCTCAGACATGGACATGACCTTTAACCAAACCGCAAATCAGAGCCCTAAGTCTAGCGCTCAATGCCCAAACGCGCACCCCCATACAAACAGAGATTGCCCACAAGGCCCTAGCCGTGCAGGCTGGCAAAAAACAAGAACCGGAGGACACCCCATGAGCGAACCTGACCTGATCTTGATCGACAACCCCACCCCGTTTGTGCGCCGCCTGACCCTGAACCGTCCAGATAAGCGCAATGCCCTGTCCAACGCCCTGCGCGGCGAGTTGTTTGCTGCGCTGGAGGCGGCAGACCGCGATGACACAGTGCGGGTGGTAATCTTGCGCGGCGCGGGCGAGTGTTTTTCCGCCGGCTATGACCTGTCGCGTGAGGGCGGGCGCCAGCCCCTGCCCTATGCCACAGCGGGCGGGCCGGGCCAGTGGGCGCGGCATGTGGTCGAGGGCTGTTTTCGCATCTGGGACCTGGCCAAGCCGGTGATTGGTCAGGTGCATGGCTGGTGCCTGGCCGGAGGCTCAGAGCTGGCCACAGCCTGTGATCTTGTCTATGTCGCCGAGGACGCCCAGATCGGCTATCCGCCAGTGCGGATGATGAGCCCGCCCGATAACCAGTTCCATCCCTGGCTCAGCGGCCTGCGCCCGGCCATGGAAATGATGCTGACCGGTGATGCGATTGATGGGCTGGAAGCGGTGCGGGTCGGGTTTGCCAATCGCGCCTTTCCAGCCGATCGGCTAGAGGCCGAGGTGCTGGCCATGGCCCAGCGCGTGGCCAAGATCCCCACCGATGTGCAGCAGATCAATAAGCGCTCTGTGCACCGGGCCATGGAGGTCATGGGCCTGAGGGCGGCGATTCGGGCTGGCACCGATATTCAGGCCCTGGCATTGACCACCGAATCCTCGCGCGCGACCTTTGCCAATTTCCGCCAAGGCGTGCGCCAGGCCCTGGACCAGCGCGACGGCGATTTTGGCGATTATCGCACCAAGTCGGCTCAAGCGCCGGGCGACACCTGATCCATCAGGGCCTGTAAGAGGCGGTTTGCGGCAGGGTCCGTCTTCACCGGCTGACCTTGCCAATGACTGACTGACCAAAGGCCATTAAGGCTATTGGTCAGGAAGATGGCTTGCGCCTTATCGAGGGCTTCGGGGCCGGTCTTGACGCACTGCACAGCCTGGCCAAGCGCGTGCGCCGCGGCCAGCACCCGCGCCCGCATCAAGCCGGGCAGGACGCCGCAATCAAGCTTGGGGGTCATAAGGACGCCCGCCTTGATCCAGAACAGATTGGCGGCGGCGGCGCAGGCCAGATGCCCGTGCGTATTGCACATCACCGCCTCGTCCGCGCCGTGGGCCAAGGCCTCACGCCGGGCCATGACATTGTCCAGATAGGCTAGGGTCTTGTGATGGGCCGTTGCCGAGCTGGCATTGCGCCGCAGGCTCGCCAAGGCCAGACGCGCTGGTGCGCCTGGCAAGGGGCTAGGCGCTGCGGTGGCAAACAGGCGCGGCGAGGGGTCTTGTGGCCGCACAAGGCCGCGGCCGCCACTGCCAGCCGTATAGGTCAGGCGCACGGCTGCGCGGCCAAGTTCAAGCCCGGCATCGGCAATGGCGGCCTGCATCAGGCTCAAGGCCAGGTCTGGATCGGGCAAGGCTAGGCCAAGCACCTCGCAGCCTCGGCCCATGCGCGCCAAATGCGCCTGCGGGCCTTGCAATACCCCGTCCAGCGCCAGCACGGTTTCAAACAGGCCATCGCCAAGCAATAGGCCGCGATCGGTTAAGGGCACACCCGCGCTCATGCCAAAACGCCGCTTAAGGCCAGGGCAATGGCCGAGATCTTGGTCTGGGTCTCGCGCCGCTCTGACACCGGATCGCTATCGGCGACAATGCCCGCCCCGGCATGGGTCTGGAAGGCCCAGCCGCCCGCGTCGCGGACAAATGCCGTGGTGCGAATAAGCACGCTGGAATCGAGCCCGCCGTCATAGCCCGCCCAGAACAGGCTGCCGCAATAGGGACCGCGCGGCGGCTCAATACCGGCAATGACCCGCATGGCCTGAACCTTGGGCGCGCCCGTGATCGAGCCGGGCGGATAGGTGGCGCGCAGCACCGCACCCACGCCAAGGCCTGGCAAGACCTCGCCCACCACCGTCGAGACCAGATGATGCAGATTGGCAAAGGTCTCTATCGCAAACAAAGACGGCACCGCAACACTGCCCGGACGGCAAATCCTGGCCAGATCATTGCGCATCAGATCGACAATCATCAGGTTTTCGGCCCGGTCCTTGGCGCTCTGGGTCAGGGCCTCGATCTGGCCTTGATCCTCAACCTCATCCCGGCCCCGGCCAATCGTGCCCTTGATTGGCCGCGCCTCGATAAGCCGGGGATTGCCGGGCTGGATTTGAAGGAAGCGCTCGGGGGAATTGGAGACAAGCGCCAGATCGCCAAACGCCATATAGCCGGCAAAGGGGGCGGGGCTTTGCACATG
>JBIIZD010000025.1:0-28038 GCA_044346445.1 Caulobacteraceae bacterium | reverse complement strand
AATCCGGGGATATTGCCGAGAGCAAACTCCTTGTCCACGCGCTCCTCGAACACGCGGATGGTGTACATTTTTTCATAGGCGCGCTTTAGATCGTCTCGACTGAGCTGCATTTGTTTTTGTCCTTAACGAGAAAAATTAGTCCGCGCCGCGGCCGCCATCGACGGTCATTTCTGCGCCGGTCATGTAGCTGCTGGCATCGCTGATCAGGTGCAAAATGGCATCGGCCATGTATTGCGGCAGGCCAATCATGCGCAAAGGCGTGTCGGCGGCAAAGGCGTCGGCCAGGGCCTGATCATCGCCAAAATTGCTGGTGATCATGGGGGTCCAGATAATGCCCGGATGCAGGGAATTGACCCGAACCTGAGGCGTCATGGCCGCCCCCTCAAGGGCAGCGGCCTTGGTCATGCCGGTAATCGCGCCCTTGGTGGCGCAATAGGCAATCGCATTGGGATAGCCGACCTGACCCATCAGGGATGAGACATTGACCACGGCCCCCGGCTTTCCGGTCTTGGCGATCGCGGCAAAGGCCGACTTGATCCCCAAGAAGGTGCCCTCGACATTGATCTGATAAATATCGTCAAATTCGGCCTCGGTTGTATCGGCCAAGGGTTTGACAAAGAAGGTGCCGGCATTATTGACTAAGCCATACAGGCCGCCATAGGCGTCTTGGGCGGCCTCAACCACCCTGGCCCAGTCTTCTTGACTGCGCACATCATGGGCAACAAGGCGGGCCGTGCCGCCCTTGGCCTTGATTGCGTCAAGGGTCGCCTCACCCCCGGCAAGATCGCGCCCGGTAATGATCAGGTTTGCGCCTTGGCTGGCCAGGAGTATGGCCGTGGCCTGACCAATGCCCTTGGTTGCGCCCGTTACAATAATGGATCGTCCTTCGAGTACGCCGGTCATTGTGCAATCCACCCGCCATCGACCACCATTTCGGCGCCGGTCATGAATTTGGAACGGTCAGAGACTAAAAACAGACAGGTTTCTGCAATCTCTTGCGGCAGGCCAAAGCGTTTGAGCGGAATGGCGGGGGCGACCATGGCCTCGTCAAACCCAGCCGTCATCTGGGTCTTGACCATGCCGGGATGAACCGAATTGACGCGAATTTTTTCAGGGCCAAGTTCCAGGGCTGCGGCCTTGGCCATCAGGCGTACACCGCCCTTGGCAGCGGCATAATGGGCATGGGCCGGTGCGCCGATCTTGCCAATAATTGAAGCGATGAGCACGATCGAGCCGCCTTCGCCATGCTGGCGCAGGGCCTGGGTGACATGCTTCAGGCCCAAAAAACATCCCTTCAGATTAACCTGATTGGTATGGCGAAAGCCCTCAAGGTCCAGATGCGCAATCGGCGCGGGCACGGCAATGCCGGCATTGGCAACAAGACCATCGACCCGGCCAAAAGCGCTCAAGGTCTCGTCCATCAGGCGGACCCAGTCACTATCTTGGCCCTGATCGGCCACGACGAAGCGGGCGGTCTGGCCCAAGGCCTTGATCTCGTCGACGACCGACTGGCCAGCAGAAACATCGCGGCCGGTCAGGACCAGGCTGGCCCCTTTGGCGGCCAGTCTTATCGCCGTCGCGCGGCCAATGCCGCGACTGGCGCCGGTCACAATATAGGTGCGACCCTCTAATTCTTGTTCAAAACGCACTTATGCCTCACCTGCAAAAGTCCCCTGCCTTGAACGTGCCAAGGCAGGGGTTAACGGTTGCTAGAATTCAAAGCCTAAACGCACACCATAGGTCATGGGTGGGCGTGCCCCCCCAAAGGTGAACAGGCCAGCGACGGGGAGGGCGGAGTTTAGCCCCCGGTCATCCAGCAGGTTGCGACCATAAATTGAGGCATTGAGCGAGCCATTGTCGGTGTCCTTAATAAAGGTGATGCTGGCATCGACATTGTTTTGGGCATCGGTCCGACCACGACGGTCATTCTTTTGCAGATTGCCCGGCTCGGCATTAATGGTCGTGTCATAGGGGGCGATATAGGCATAATTGGCCGACAGCACCCACTTGCCGTAGGAGGCGTCAATCTTATAGTCGCCGCCAATGGCACCCGTGACCTTGGGTGTGCGGCGCAGATTTCGGCCCGAGACATCGATGACATTTGCGCCACTGCGGCTCAGGAATGAGTCATAGGAGGCGTCCAATAGGCCGAGATTACCATACAGGGTCAGGCCCTTGGTCGGTGCTGCAACCAGTTCCAGTTCCAGACCCTTGATTGTGGCCGCGGCCGCATTGACCACGACCGTTTCCTGACCAAATACCGGAACCTGCCTTACGACTTCTTCTTGTTTGTCGTCATATTTGGTTTCAAAGGCAGCCAGATTAAGGATCAGACGATTGTCCAGCCATTCCGTCTTGATGCCAGCCTCATAGGACTGAACCTTTTCCGGGTTATAAGGCAGGGCTGCGGAGGCCGGGGTTGATCCACGGCCATTAAAGCCCCCGGAGCGATAGCCCTTGGAATAGGAGGCATAGGCCAATACGCCGTCATTGACCTGATAATCGATCGAGACCTTGGGGGTAAACTCGCTCCAGCTGTCCTTGGCCTTGATGTTGAAGACGTTGAAGCTGTTATCAATCTGCTTGGTGTCCTTGGTATAGCGACCGCCAACCGACAGGCGCCAGTCCTTGGCAAACTTGTAGTCCACATCGGCAAATATTGCGGTTGACTTGGACTTGTGATGCACCGTTTGGAATCCACGTGCCGGTGCGCCGATCAGGCCCTGGAACAAGATACCATAATTGGTGGTCTGGTTCAGGTCATAGCTGGACTCGAAATAATAACCCCCAACCACATAATTGACCTGGTCGGTAAGGTCGCCGGAAGCCCGCAATTCCTGGCTGAACTGCTTGTATTTTTGCTGCCGCCGTGTGTCGAAGAAATTGATCGAGGTGGAATCGAAGTCTTGATTTACGTCCTCCTTGGAGCGGCGAAAGCCGGTCACAGAAGCCAAGCTGACCTTGCCAAGTTTCCAATTGCCTTGGCCGGTAACCGCATCGACATCATAGCTGTAAGCACCGGTCTTGTTGCTAAAGGAGGTGTACATGTCCTTGTCATTATTGCGGCCGCATTGGTTTGACGGCAGGACTGGTGCGCCAAACAGACCCGCCACAACAGCGTTGCAAATCAGGTCGGTTGAGTTGGACAGCGGCGCTGCGGCCGTGTGTCCGCGATCTTTTTGATGTTCGATGGTTAGCGAATAATCAAATGCATCATTGGGGGTGAACAGCAAGGTCGCCCCATAGCTTTGGTACTTACCTTCGGGCTCACGCGTTGATCGGGTGACATTGCGATAAAAACCATCATTAGCGGTCGAGGAGCCAAACACCTTTAAGGCAAGGCGGTCCTGGATCAGGGCGGTATTGACCACGCCGCGGATTTCCTGGCGGCCATAATTGCCAAATACGGTCTGAATCTTGCCGCCGAACATGCCGGTGGGACGGGTGCGCTGAATATTGATCACGCCTGCCGTGGTATTGCGACCAAACAGGGTGCCTTGCGGGCCGCGCAGGACTTCCACTGAGGCAAAATCAAAAAAGTCGAGCAGCTGGCCGGTATTGGTGCCCAGATAGACACCGTCAATCAGGACGCCGACGGCGGGGTCAAACGATTTTTCAATGTCTTCAAAACTGATCCCGCGAATCGAGATGGCAGCGGCCATTGGCCCTGCGGCGACCGTATCGATCACCACATTGGGGGCAGCGGATTCTAGGTCTTCAATATTGGGGGCTGCGGCCCCTTCCAGCTGGGAGGGCGGAATCGCGCTAACCGACACGGGGGTTTTCTGCACCGATTCGGACCGGCGACGGGCCGTGACTACGACCGTTTCGAGCGTGTCGGAACTGGCACTGGCGGTTGGGGTGGAGTCTGTCTGAGCAAGGCTTGGAGTTGCTATGGCTGCGAGCAGAGCATAAGCGCCAACGGCAGTCAAAAGTGTGCTGGCCAGGGGCCGCCGAATTGGGGTGTTCATGTTTACATCCTCTCCTTCCGCTTGATTGAAGATGGTCAGAACGTCTGAAGCGTTCCTTCAAGACCCACCCCTGCGGATACACAACAGTCTCTGGTGGGAAAAAAAAGTCAAGTGTGCTTGTTCTAAGCAGCCTTATCGGTTTAATTTTATAAACCAGACCGGCGCAGCTTGATAAGCGTCGGCACCGGGGAACTGTTCAGTCAGGAGGGCAGGCGCGAAAAGCGACCTGAGGCAGTATGACATTAAGCAACAAGACGGCCTTGATTTCCGGCGGCGCCAGCGGGATTGGTGCCGAAACGGCAAAGCGATTTGTCGCGGCTGGTGGGCGGGTTGTTATCGGCGATATTCAGCGCGAAAAGGGCGAGGCCCTCGTAAAATCGCTTGGTAAATCAGCCCATTATCTAGATCTGGATGTCACAAGCGAGGCCGATTGGATCGCGGCCTTTGCTGCCAGTCAAGCCCATTTTGGGGAATTGACGACCGTGATCAATTCGGCCGGGATTTCGGTTCCGGCCTCTATTGAAGATGAGACCCTTGAGGGATTTCACCGGACAATGTCGATTAATCTGGATGGCACATTCCTTGGCTGCAAGCATGCGGTCAAGGCGCTGAAGGGCGGCAAGGGGGGATCGATTGTGAATGTCTCGTCCACGTTTGGGGTCAGGGGCGGCGCTGTTTTTACGGCCTATTGCGCCTCCAAGGGGGGCGTGCGGATGCTGACCCGGGCGGTTGCCCTGCACTGTGCTGAGCAAGGCTATGATATTCGTTGCAACGCCATCCTGCCTGGCGCGATCCATACTGAAATGGTCGATGGCTATATTGCCGCCGGCATTGCTGCGGGCGCAACCCGTGAGGCTGTGATGGATGGTTTTGCTTCGGTTCATCCGATGAAGCGCATGGGTCGCCCACATGAGCCAGCCGATGCCATCGTGTTTCTAGCCTCCGATTCCGCGAGCTTTGTTACGGGTGCGGATCTGCCCGTGGATGGCGGCTATCTGGCCTAGGTCACAGGCACTAAGCGTGTTGCAATCATTTTTATTATTGCCTTAAGGCGAGCGGAAGGATCACACCATGTCCGATGATACTGGATCAGCCCCCATCAATATGCGCACCTGTCCGCTGGATCAGATCAATAGTTTTGACCCGGAAGTCTTGCAGGACCCCTATCCCTATTTCAGTCGCCTGCGGGCTGAGGCCCCGGTCTATCGCGACCCTAAGACCGGCATTGTCTCGGTCTCGACCTATGACCTGATCATGGAGGTCAATCGCCAGCCCATGGTGTTTTCAAATGATTTTTCGGCGCAGTTGCGGTCCGGCTCGACCGCCCAGATCGATGCCGATGAATTGGCGATTCTGAATACGGGCTATACCCCGGTCAATACCATGCTCACCGCCGACCCACCGGCCCATACCCGCTATCGTAAGCTTGCGGGCAAGGCCTTTACCTTTAAGCGCGTCGAGGGGATGGTCGATTATATCGCCCAGATGACGCATGATCTGATTGATACCTTCATCAAGGACGGCGAGTGCGAGTTTAAGGGTGCCTTTGCCAATCAATTACCCATGACGGTGATTGCCGATGCCCTGGGCGTACCCAGATCGGACATGGACCGGTTCCATTTGTGGAGCGAGGCGTTTGTTGCCCAGCTCGGCGGTATATCCGACAAGGCCACCCGCCTTGATGCGGCGCGCAAGATTGTCGAGTTCCAGCACTATTTCGTCGAAAAGATCGAGGAAAAGCGCAAAAATCCGACCGATGACGTGATCTCGGACCTGGTCCATGCCGACTTGGCCGAGGAGGGCGACACCCACAAGCTGACCTATGCCGAGCTCTTATCGATCCTGCAGCAATTGCTGGTGGCGGGAAACGAGACTACGGCCCATTCCCTCACTGCGGGGCTTTATTACCTGATCAGCAATCCAGACCAGATGGCCAAGGTCCAGGCCGATCGCAGCCTGGTCCCCGGCTTTGTTGAGGAGACCCTGCGCTTCTTGACCCCCAGCAATAACATGTGGCGCGTAGCCACCCAGGACGCCCAGGTCGGCGGGTTTGAGATCAAGAAGGGTGAGATGATCTTGGTGCGCTATGGCTCTGGCAATCGCGATGAAGGCCATTTCGCCAATGCCAATGCGTTTGATGTGACCCGCCCCAATGTGCGCGAGCATCTGGCCTTTGGTGCTGGGATCCACACCTGCCTTGCCGCGCCACTGGCCCGTAAGGAGATGAATACCGCCTTCCCGATCCTGCTCGACCGGCTCAAGAATGTGCGGCTGCAAGAGGGGCGCAATACCTTCCGCTATAGCCCTAATATCTTGTTGCGCGGTGTGCTTGAACTGCATGTCAGCTTTGATAAGGGCTGACCGATGACCAATGCGGAACGCATAGAGCGGTTCATGCAGGCTTGGGAGGCGCGGGATATGGATGCCACCATGGCCGCTTTTGCCCCCGATGCGGTCTATCACAATATCCCCATGCCGCCTTTAAAAGGTCACCAAGAGATTGACGGGTTTGTTCGCCCGTTTTTGGCTCAGGCACGGAGTGTGCGGTTTGAGGTGCATCATGCGGCCGAGAATGCCGATGGAACCGTATTGAACGAACGCACAGACACGTTTGTCCTAGAGACCCTGACGCTTTGCGTCCGGGTCATGGGCGTGTTTCAGCTAAAGGCCGGCTTGATTACTCATTGGCGGGACTATTTTGATCTGGCCGAATTTACCCGGCAAACCGCCTAGGGGGCGGCTGGCCGCGCAAGGGATCAGACGCTCAAGGCCGGTTCCTTGGCCCAGCTCACGCCGCGGCGCAAAAGGTCGTAAAACACCGGCAAGGCCCAGGAGCCTTTTTCGGGTTCTGGGTAAAACTCGATCATGGGCTGCATGTCATAATGGCCGCGGCAATGGCCGAGGGTCAGATAGAGCACACAGCCCTTGCCCATGGTATGGAGATAGAACACCGGGTGCTTGGCTTTTGGCCACTTGTCCTCGACAAAGCCTGTGGCCTCGCCCTCGAACTCTGTTTCCAAAAGCACGTGCAGATCGCCATAGGTCTCAACCAGATAATGCTCATCCGTGGCCTGAAAGGGTTCAACACCCTTGACCAAGGGATGGCTCGGATCGGCCACCGTCACCGTATAGGGGGCGATCGGCGGGTGGGCGATGAACATAGAGCCGAGTGTTTCCATGAAATGCGGCGCCCAGCGCGGACTATCGACCAGGCCATTGGCCAAGAAACGCAGTATGGAATTGGTACCATGCAGGGCATACCAGCGCCCGCCGGCCTCGACCCAGGCTCGTAGGGCTTCTTGTTCATCCAGACGCGGAATAACGTCGCAAGTATAGGTGATCAGGACATCGGCCTTGGCTAGGGCATCGAGATTGGCATAGTCCTCAAACACCCGCACCCGGACGCGGTCGTCCTCGGCCAAGATTTTGAGGATCTCCAACCGGGCAAAATCAATATCATGATACTTGCCGCCCGCGATCAGGACGATATTGACGCGCTTTTTGACAGGCTCGCTCATGGCCAGATCCTAATACTGGACGCGTTTGGTGATGCCGCCATCAATGACCACATTGGTACCCGTCATGAAGGGAACGGCGGGTGAGGCGATAAAGGCAATCGCCTTGGCCACTTCTTCGGCTGTGCCGAGCCTGCCCATGGGCACGGCCTTGACGGTCTGGTCATAGAGCGGCGTCATATGGGTCTTGATCATGTCCCAAGCCCCGCCAGGTACAAAAATTGGACCGGGCGATACGGTATTGACGCGGATACCCTTGGGCGCGAGGGCCTGGGACAGGGCCGAGGCGTAATTTATCACCGCTGCCTTCATGGCATTATAGGCCTGGGGGCCGAAAAAGTCCTCGACTGCGGCGGTTGAAGACACAGCAATAATCGATCCGGCCTTTGATTTTTCCAAATAGGGCATGGCCGCCTCAACGCCGCGGAAAGTGGCCAGAAGATCTAGGTCAAAGGTCGCCTTCCAGGTCTCTTCGCTGGCCGGACCGCCGCCGGCTGAGGCAAACGAGATAAAGATGTCGCAGCCACCAAGCTCTTGCGCTGCCTTAGCGACCCAGGCCCGATAGGCCGTCGCATCGGCCATATCGACGCTGGCCCCGATGGCGCGCACGCCCTTGGCCGTTAGGGCTGCCACCGTCTCATCGACACCGGCCTGGCCGCGGGCGCAGATCGCCACATCGACGCCTTCAGCGGCCAAGGCTTCTGCTGTTGCGCGGCCAATGCCCTTGCTGGCTCCAGCCAGGATCGCTTTTAAGCCTTTTAATTGAATATCCATCTGACGTCTCCGTTTCAGGCGCCCATTTAAACCGGACGGCTTGTTTTTTTCCGACTCCGATTATAGGGTCCGTTTGACAATCGTCTACTGCCAAGGCGGATCAAAATGTGACCTTGGCCAGATTGTTTTTCATCCTGACAATGGAGCCTTGGTCAAACCATGCAGATCGCCCTTGCGCCTAAAGACCTCATCTTTCGTGATGAGGTTCGAGCATTTTTGGACCAAGAGTTTACGCCCGAACTGCGCGCTGCGTCGGCACGTCAAGCGGGTGTGTTTGCTGAAGGTCCGATCGCCAAGGCTTGGCTGTCTATTCTTCACGCCAAGGGTTGGGCGGCCCCAACCTGGCCAAAGGCCTATGGCGGGGCTGAGTTTAGCCCAGTTCAAAGGTTTATTTTTGATGCCGAATGCGCGGCTGCGGGCACACCAACCTTACCGGCCATGGGCTTGCAAATGTGTGGTCCGGTCTTGATGGGCCATGGCACCGAGGCACAAAAAGCTTATTTCCTCCCGCGCATTTTATCGGGTGAGCATTACTGGTGTCAGGGCTATTCAGAGCCGGGCGCGGGCTCTGACCTGGCTGGGCTGCAATGCCGGGCGGTGCGTGATGGCGATGACTATGTCATCAATGGCACCAAGATCTGGACCACCCACGCGCATTTTGCCAACTGGATGTTCCTGCTGGTGCGCACCCGTACTGAGGGCAAGCCCCAGGCCGGTATCAGTTTCCTGCTCGTCGATATGAAGACGCCGGGCCTGACCGTACAGCCGATCATCTCCATTTCGGGAGAGCATGAGGTCAATCAGGTGTTTTTTGACAATATGCGTGTGCCGGTTGCTAACCGGGTAGGCGACGAAAACCAAGGTTGGGCGGTGGCCAAATACCTGCTCGAATTCGAGCGCGGCGGCACGTTTAGTGGCCGTATACGCGGCGCCCTGACCAATTTGAAACGCATGGCGGCGATGGAACAAAACGATGATGGCGGCTGCATGACCATGGATCGGGACTATGCGCGGCAATTGGCTGAGATAGAGGTTCAGCTCTTAGCGATGGAGTATTCCGAGCGTCGGGTGATTTCGCAAATGGCTTCCGGAGGCAATGTTGGGGATGCCTCCGCCTCGGTCATGAAATTGACCGGAACCGAATTGATGCAAAGGGTTACTGAATTGGCCATCCACGTGTTAGGGGCCTATGCCAATCCCGATCAGCGTCAGGCTCTGGGGCTTGGCTCCAATCTAGCGCCTATCGGCCCTGATTACGCGATCACACCGTCGGCTCGGTATTTCAATACGCGGGCTGCGACGATATATGGCGGTTCCAGCGAGGTGCAAAGGAACATACTGGCGCGAACGGCCCTGGGACTTTAGAAACAGCAGCGACTTGATTCTAAAGGAAGGTTTGCCGCTCAGTCGGCAGAGGAATGATGATGGATGATGTAGGGGCCAGGGTCTTGGCGCTGTTAGAGCCAGAAGGGCTAGCGCCGGAAGGCGCAGGCTGGCAGCAGCGTAAGAGCGCCCAAACCCGGGTTGCGATCTTGGAATCGGCAATAGATTGTCTGCAAAAGGTTGGCTATTCGCGTACCACGACCCAGTTGATCTCCCAGACCTCAAACATTTCGCGCGGTGCCATGCTGCACCATTATGCGACTAAGCAGGATCTGATTTCGGCGGTAATTGACTATACATTCTATAAGCGAATGGAGTTGTTCGCGCCACAAATTCGCGCCTTGACCGAGATCCAGCGTGTGCAAGAGCAGGCTGGAATTGAAGTGTTTTGGAACAGTATCCAGACCCGCGAATATGAAGCCTATCTGGAATTGGCAGTTGCTGCCCGTACGGATGACGAGCTGAGAGAAATATTCCTGCCCAAGGCTGCCCGCTATGACAAGGTCTGGCGCAATGAAATTGTGCGTATTTTTCCGGAATGGAGCGACAAGCTTGATCGTCTGAACTTGGCGATAGATGTGGTGCTTGTTTCAATGGAAGGTTTGGTCCTCAATCGCGACATCTGGGATGAGGAACAAAAAGCTGTGCTGCGCCGGTTCATTAATCAGGCGGTCAGGATGTTGCGCGAGGGCAAATTGCCCATGCCTATCGGCTAGGCTTGGATCTGCTGCAAAATCAGGGCGTTCACCTCGCTAGACTTTTCAAGATGAGGCATATGGCCGACCCCATCCATAATCACGATCCTAAATCCAGAGGGCAGGGCTTGAGCGTCGGGCATGCCGACAATCTGGTCTTGCGCTGAGGCAATGATCAGGGCCTTGGAGATTTTTACCAAATCGGCCTGAAGCGCCTTGGCATCCGCCTCGGCCAGCAGCTGGCTGCCAATTTGCGACAAGGCGGTCTCGACCCCATCCAGTCGCTTGAACTTGACAACATCATCGACCATGGCCTTGGTGATCATGGCGGGGTCGGCGACCAGCATTTCCATAAGCGGCTTAATATCCTTGGCGCGCTCAGCCTCAACCATGCCCTCAATAAAAGCCTTTGAAATCGTGTTGCCAGCAAGACTTGCTGGACAAATCAGGGTTAGGCTCGCAACCAGGCCCGGTTGATTGGCGGCGATGTGGGCGGCGACGGAGGCGCCAAGCGAATGGCCAACCAGATGTGCCTTGGAAATCGCTAGGCTTTTTAAGGCATCGGTGATTGCCTTGGCCAAACCGGCCAATCGGCCATCCTCTATTGCCTTGGACGATCCGCCGTGGCCGGGAAGGTCAAAGGCTAGAACCGGCGCTTCTGCGGCTATGGCCTCCACATTAAACAGCCAATTGTTCAGGTCGCCGCCAAATCCGTGAATCAGGACCACAGGCACCCCTTCGCCTTCACCGCGACTGCCCATGCGCAAGGACAGGCTGCCGACCTGGACCATGGACAGGGCCATGGCATCAGCGCCGGTGTCATCGCTGGCGGGGGGCACAAAACTAGCGTTGAAATCGGCGATAAAGGCATCGATGGCCGCCTCGCTCACCTCTGCCTCAGCGATGACTGCAATCAGGGCTCCCACAGGCAAGGTTTCGTCGATCTGGGCCGTGATCCTGCGCAGGGTCCCGGCTATGGGGCTTTCACAGACATTGGTGATCTTGGAGGTTTCAATATCCACCAGATCTTCGGCGTCCATGATCCTGTCACCGGCTGATTTCCACCAGTGAACAATCTTGCCCTCTTGCATGGAAAGGCCCCATTTGGGCATGCGAACAGGCGTAATCTGGCTCATACGAATTTTGTCTTTCAATCAGCAGGCGCGCGGCCTTAGCCGAACTTGGCCAGATACTTGTCGAGGGTGCGGTGGAAATGCCGGATGCGAATCTCCTGATAGTCCCCCAGATTAACCTCCTTGGTCTTGGAGGCCTTTAGCCCGTCTTGCACGAAGGGAAGATTGGCCATGTCCTGTTCAAAAATATTGCCAAGCGTGCCCAGTTCGAGCGCGGCCGTCCAGGGTTGCTCCTCGGTCAGCATATGCATGGGCACAGACTTTGGCATGACTTGACCCTTGGCGACGCGGCTAATGATCCGCACCTCCATCAAGGTGGCATCCTGATCGGGCCAAGGCCGCCAGCGATAGACAATATTGGGCATAAACCCGCCCCATGGCCCAAAATTGGGGAAGACATTATAGGTGAAGGCGTCGAGCAACTCGGCATCGGTCGCATGGCTGTAATCGTGGCCGGACTCTTGGGTAAAACGCGCACGATTGGCACCGGCCATGGTCTGCCGGGCAGTTCGGCCCTCGGGCACCTCGACCTTAAGATTGGTTCCGCCGGCACGGCCGTTATACTTGAGGAACTCGTCGATAATCCATTGCTGCGGGTGCGCCGACTTATCCAGATGCGGCGACATGACCGCAAATGGCGTCAGGGCGACATTCACATGATCGCCATACACATTGTAGCGCGTATTGGCATCGCCCGTGAAGGGCAGGATCTGGGGGTGGGTTATGACCGAATGCCAGGCCTCCATAAAGGCCTCTGATACGGCCTTCCAATTGGCCCGCACCACCTTGCCGACCCATACAACCGTAGTGCATTCATCATGATGATAACGGTCGAGGTGTTCGGGCAGGGGCGCCAAGAACTCTTGTAAGGTCTGCCCGCCCTCAGCCTCCTTGATGAAGATATAGCCGCCCCAGCGCCCGACCTGGGCCTCGGGCAGGGCCATGGCCTCATCAGTCAGATGACCAAAATCCCAGCGACAGGGGATTTCCTTCAATGAGCCATCCGTGTTCCAGTTAAAGCCATGAAACGGGCATTTAAACTCCTTCGACCAGCCCGATTCCAGCCTCAGCTTGCGGCCCCGGTGCAGGCAAACATTGTGAAAGGCACGCACTGAGCCGTCTTCCTGGCGGGTGACCAGATAGGATCGGCCGGCATTTTCATAAACCACCACATCGCCTGCTTCCGGTAACTCGTCCTCGCGGGCGGCAAATTGCCAGACATTGGGCCACATGGCCGTCACTTCGCGCTGGAAGAATTCGGGCGAGGTATAACGGTCTGAGGACAGGGGTGCCGAGCCCATATATTCATAGGCATCCTTGGACAGGGCCTCTGGTACGGCACGCTCTTCGGCAGCCAGATAATCTTCCCAGCCCTCGCCTGGACAGCGCGCCTGGCCTGGGCCTAGGTTTGAATCGCCATCATGAGCCATCGGTCTCTCCCATTCGCAAAAGCGCCGTTTGAGCGACCTTATGACGAAGATAAAAAACCATCAAGCTTGCTTTTTATTTTACGACAATATGGGCCGGACTCGTGCCCGGTTTTGCACGCATCCGGCCCAATCGCGGTCTATTGAGCGGTTAAAAACGTTGCTGTGGCAACGCCGTCAGGGCCGTAAACAGGCTCAACCAGATCGACCCGGTATTTTCGCGTTACAGCCCCCAAGATGCCAAAGCCGCCAAGATGGCCCAGCATGGCGAAATAGGGTGCACCCGCCAGATGGACGGCCAGGTCTTCCTGGCTGTCCCATTCCTCAAACACGTGGATGCGGCCAGGATTGGTCGGGCTGGCCGTCCAAGCATAGTGGCAGCAGCCTTTTTCGGCCAAGGCCGCCTCAATATGCGGTTGGGCACCTAAGAGGGCTTCGGTCCGCTTTTCGGGGGCCAGGTCAACTTCTCCGGAAATAACGACGCGCATGCTCAATGCTCCTGAAGGGGGGTATAGTTGCGGGTCTGAAACAACCAGGTCCCATTGATTTTCTGATAGCTATCCTCATAGCGCCCGACCAGGCGAAACAGCCTGTCATTTTGATCAACCAGGACCTCATTGGTATAAACCCGGCCCGTTGCGGCATCGCCACTAATCTGGATCGGGCCGGGTTGAGAAAAGAAGGCCACAAACTTAAAGCCCTTCATCGCCTCGCTCCAGGCCCCGACAATTGCGGCCCTGCCAGCAACCGTATTGCCCATAAGATGCCAGGTGGCGTCCTGTGCCCAGGTCGCACCCCAGGCCTCGGCATCACGGCGAAACACCGCATCAGCATAGGTTTCGATCAGGCTTCGGATCGCAAATTGGTCTGATAACTCGGTTGTTGAACTCATTTTTCGTGCCTCCCACCCCAATTTGGCCAGGGTCTTTCAGCGCTTAAAGCGGCCCCAGCCTCAAAGCCCGATACACATCGGCTCGTGGCCAGACAAGCGATAAAACTTGGGGAAGCGGGTGATTTTTGTGGTTTGGCTAGTTGATACTGCGGGCTCAGCTTAACCCTAGCGGCTTGGATTTCCGCCCAATAACCGACAAATCTTGGGCGCAAGTTTTAAGAAAAACTAATAACCAATCATGGCTGCGGCGTAACCTACCGCCCCTTGAAGACGCCGCTGCGTTTTTCAAAAAATGCGCTTATGCCCTCCTGGAAGTCCTCGGAGCGGACGGTCAAGAGGTACTGATCGCGGTCCATGACGCTGGTGGAATGGTGGTGTGTATTGACCGCGGCATTGACGGCTTCCTTGGTCATGCGGACGGGCAGGGGCGGCAGGGCAGCAACGTTTCGTGCCCAGGCCATGGCAACCTCAAGCGCGTGACCCTTGGCCGTGACCTCATCGGCCATGCCCCAGTCCAGACAGGTTGCAGCATCAGCGGCTTGGCCGAAAATGATAAGGCGCTTGGCGCGCGAGGGGCCAGCCAGGCTGGCAATTCGCGGCACTGAGCGCCAACTCATATTGATGCCAAGCGGCACTTCCGGCAGACGAAAATATCCCCCTTCGCCCATGATCCGAAAATCACAGGCCACGGCCAGGGCACAGCCGCCGCCAATGCAATAGCCCTCAATGGCCACTATGGTTATGGCTTCTATGTCTTCCCAGGCCCGGCACATGTCCGGACCCAAGGCAATCTGCTCGCGGACTTCCAAAAGCGTTGGCGCATCGCCTCGCGCTTTTACGCCGCCAAGATCAGCACCGGCCGAAAACCCTTTTGTGCCCCCGGTCAGTACGATGGCCAAAATGTCGGGCCGCAGGCGCATCAGCTGCGCAATTTCAGTCAGTTCCTGCATCAAGCCGGTATTGAGCGCATTGCGCGCGCCCGGGCGATTGAGCGTGACCGTGACGATCGGCCCATCACGCGTGACCTCTAGAAAGGTCCAGTCTCGATCAAACAGGGCATCGCTCAAGACCGTCTCCTTTTAGGCGTTTGCGCTCGACGCCTTATAGGTGCATTGAGTTTGACTGCCAATGCGGGGGCTCCAACGGGGCGAAACTGGATGCATACGCCGCACGGCACATCAAGTCAGAGGGGTTTGGCGTACACAGGCTCGCGCTTGAACATGAAAGGAGTTGTTTGCTAGAAATAAGCGCAGGTGCACACTATTTCTGAATGGAGCGGATGAGGCAAGTCACCCCGTTTGCTTAAGCAAATAGAAGGGACATGCGGTGCCAAAAGCCAAAATCTACGAAGGTGGATGTTTGTGTGGCCAGGTGCGTTTCTCGGCTGTCGGGCCTGCCCTGAGGCCACATATGTGCTCATGCAAGATGTGCCAGCGTCATAGCGGTGCCCTAACGGTCAGTTGGGTTGAGTTTCCGAGGGAGTCTGTGACCTGGACGGGTGAAGGCGGCCCCCCATCGACTTTTCGATCGTCGGATTACTCAAGCCGGACCTTCTGTTCAAGTTGTGGCAGTACCCTTGGCGCCATTGACGACAAACCCGTAGTGGCCCTTGTCTTGGGTGTTTTTGATAAGCCAAAATCAAGAGAGTTGATGCCAACAGCGCACGCATTCCGTTCGGGTGCCCCGTCTTTGCGCTGAAGGCCAGATCAGTTTGCGGGCGACAGGGTGCATCTGCCCCTTTAGAAGTTTGGTATTGGCCGCTAGGGCTGTGTGAGGATTTGTTATGCAGATTTCCATGTATCAGGCGTCCGCGCCGGTTTTTGCCCAAGGTCTGCGGGCCTTGATTGGCATACTTACAAAGGCAAAGGCCCATTGTGAGGCACGCAGCATTGACCCTTCCGCCTTGATTCAGGCGCGGCTATATCCCGATATGTTGCCGCTTAATCGCCAGATTCATCTTTGCACCGATTTTGCCAAGGGCTGTGTTGCAAGATTGGCCGGGGCGGAGCTGACCGTTTTTGCCGATACCGAAACGACTTTCTGTGAACTGATCGCTCGGGCAGAAGAGACCTTGGCGATTGTCGAGGGCTTTAGCGCCGCACAGATCGATGGCTCGGAGGACAAGGAGATTACCCTCGTGCGCCGGGGCCAATCCAGCATTGTTAAGGGCCGCGCTTATCTGCTCGAACAAGCCATGCCAAACTTCTATTTTCACCTGACCACAGCCTTTGCCATCTTGCGCCACAATGGCGTCGAGATTGGAAAGAAGGACTTTTTGGGCCTAGTTTAAGGCCTTATTCTATAGATGGTCAAAAGGCGTTGCTGAGGCTAGGTTGGCCATGAGCTAGGGTGGGGACGGAGTAGGCTATGGTGGGCTTGCGGTTTCGACTGGACGGCGGCGGTGACACCTTGGTGTTCAGCACTGTGGCGAGCGCGCCCCCCGCCTTGGTCTATTGGGGGCCAAGCCTTCCAAAGTCTGCGGATCTGGACTCCGTAGCAGCATTGGCGCAAAGGCCGGTGCCGCACGGTATGCTCGATTGCGGAGAGGTGCTGGATCTGGCGCCGGATGCTGGCCGCGGATTTTGTGGAACACCCCTTGCCTTGCTGCATCGTTCAGGCGCGCTGGTCATAAGCCAGTTCCAGATTGTAACCATGACGGCGTCGCAAACCCGTGCCTTGATTGTTCTGGAAGACGCAGCAGCCGGGGTGCGACTAGAGCTTGAGATTGAAATTGATGCCAATTGTGGGGTTGTGGCCTTTCGCAATCGGCTAACCAATCTTGGACAGGCTGAACTCTATCTTGACGGCCTAGCCGCCGGGTGTCTGCCGCTTGACCATGACGAATTGCTCGCTTTTGAGGGGCGTTGGGCCAATGAAGGCCGCGCCTATCGCCAGCGCGTGATCGGGGGGATGTGGGCTAGTGAGAACCGTACCGGCCGGACCTCGCACCACGCGCCGCCCTTTCTTGTCGTGGGAGAGCCGGGTTTCACCGACCAGTCTGGCACCGTGCTTGGCCTGCATCTGGCCTGGAGCGGCAATCATAGACTATTGGTTGAACGTCTGCGCGACGGTCGGTTGCAAGTCCAGGCCGCAGAGCTTTTCCTACCGGGCGAAGTGGTGCTGGCGACTGGCGCGCATTATCAGACGCCGACCCTCTATGCGGCCCGGTCCGATACAGGCCTGAATGGACTTAGCGACCGTTTCCATCCTTTTGTGCGCCAAACCATCCTTTGCGGCCGCTTGGCAGGGCGTCCACGGCCCGTGCATTTTAACACTTGGGAAGCGATCTATTTTGACCATGAGCCCTCGGTCCTAGCCGAGTTGATCGCGGCGGCGGCGGCCGTCGGGGCGGAGCGATTTGTGCTGGATGATGGCTGGTTTCGGGGTCGCAATGATGACCGTACAAGTCTGGGCGATTGGACTGCGGACCCGGTCAAGTATCCCGATGGGCTTTTGCCCCTGATTGACAAGGTACACACTGCTGGCATGGGTTTTGGGCTTTGGGTCGAGCCGGAAATGGCCAATGCGGACTCTGAGCTTTTGCGCGCCCATCCTGACTGGGTGCTGGGGGTTTCTGATCGGGTGCAGCCGCTTGGGCGCGGCCAATATGTCCTTGACCTCACGCGGCCTGAGGTTCGGGCTGCGATTTTTGAACAGCTTGATCGCCTGCTAACGCAAAACCCTATTAATTATCTAAAATGGGACATGAACCGCGACCTTACCCATCCGGTCAGCGGCGGTCGTGCTGCCGTTCATCGCCAGACCCTTGCCGTCTATGGCCTGATTGACGATTTGCGCGCTCGCCATCCAGGGGTGGAAATTGAATCTTGCGCATCGGGCGGCGGACGGGCTGATTTTGAAATCTTGCGCCGAACAGACCGGATCTGGACCTCAGACTGTAATGATCCGGTTGAGCGCCAGGCCATTCAACGCAGCTTCAGCCTGTTTTTTCCGCCTGAGGTTATGGGCGCCCATATTGGTCCGCGCGCCAGTCACACCACAGCGCGCGAGACGGCGATGGAATTCAGGGCCTGGACGGCCCTGTTTGGTCATCTTGGCATTGAGGCAGACCTGCGCAGCATGACCTTTGATGAGCGCCAGACCCTGACCAATCTTATAGGGGTTTACAAACAATATCGCGCCTTGCTGCATGGCGGCCGTTCCTTGCGGTTGTCACATGCCGATACGGGCATGACCGCAATGATGGTAACAGACGGCTTTAGCACCCTGGTGAGTGCGGCACAGGTTGCTACGCCTGCATCGGCGATCTTGGCACCCTTGCGCCTCTTGGGCCTTGACCCCCTGACCACCTATCGGGTCAAGCTGCTGAACCCGCCGCGCGAGCCTGACCGGACCATGAAACACGTCCCCGAAAATCTAAGTGGCAAGGCTTTTGAAGTGGATGGCACCAGCTTGATGTATCAGGGTCTAATTCTGCCTTTGCTGCGGGCGCAAGAGATCGCGGTCTATCATCTGGAGGCCCTGCCATGACCGTGACTTGCCTTGTCGACGCCCAATGCGCCCTAGGCGAGGGCCCTTGCTGGGACCCGCGTGACGGCAAGATTTGGTGGGTCGATATCCTGGCTGGCAAGGTGCATTGGTTTGAACCCTCTAGCGGTGCTTCGGATTGGCTTAGTCCGCAAGTTCAAATCACCGCTCTGGGGCTTCGCCTTGATGGAGGGTTCATTGCCGCCACGCCCGCAGGTGCCGGAATTTTTGATCCCCAGACCGGCAATTTTAAGCTGTGCTACCCGACGCTTGATGAAGGTCCTGACAATCGCAGCAATGATGGCAATGTCGGGGCCGAGGGCAGTTTTTGGTTTGGTACCATGCATAAGACCGCCGCGCGCCGATCTGGCACAGTCTATCGCGTCAGGCCCGACTGGTCTGGTCAGGTCGTGGTGCGCGAGTGGGGCATTGCCAATACCTTAAGGACCAGCCCCGATGGGCGCTTACTTTATCTCGCCGACTCCCTCGACCAGAGTCTTTTTCGCTATGAGATCACGGCCGAAGGGCTTGGTGCGCGGCAGGTTTTTGCTGATACGCTGGGCCAAGCCGCCACCCCGGACGGCTCGGCTGTGGATTTGGCAGGTTGTGTTTGGAATGCGCAATGGGAGGGTTGGCGGCTAGTGCGATATGCTCCCGATGGCACGATTGAGCGCACCATTGCCTTACCCGTCCAACAGCCAACCAGTTGCAGCTTTGGTGGCCCGGATCGAAAGACCCTGTTCATTACTAGTGCCAGAGATGGCTTGTCGTCCGCGGCGCTTGAAAACCAGCCACAAGCGGGCGGCCTTTTTGCCTTGCCGGTTGATGTGGCCGGCGCGCCGCCGCTTTATTTTGAAGGCTAGGTCCAGCATGAAACTCGGCGTCTGCTATTATCCCGAACAGTGGCCCAAGGAATGGTGGGCCGATGATGCGCGGCGCATGGCACAAATGGGTCTATCACGGGTGCGGATCGGTGAATTTGCCTGGAGCCGGATCGAGCCAGAACCTGGTCAGTTTGAGTGGGCCTGGCTAGATCAAGCGATTGAGACCCTGTACGCGGCGGGCCTGTCGATCATTATGTGCACCCCAACCGCCACCCCGCCCAAATGGTTGGTTGATCAATATCCTGATATGCTGGCCATTGATCCGCAAGGTCAACCGCGCCGGTTTGGCTCGCGACGACACTATAGTTTCTCGCACGAGGCCTTCAGAACACAGTGCGCCCGGATTACACAGGCCGTGGCCGAGCGTTATGGCCATCACCCGGCGATTGTGGCCTGGCAGACGGATAATGAATATGGCTGTCATGACACGACCATCAGCTATTGCGCGTCTGCCGCCCGGCGCTTTCGGCTTTGGCTAAGGCGCCGCTATGGCACGATCGCGGACCTGAATCAGGCGTGGGGCACGGTGTTTTGGTCTCAAGATTATCGCAGTTTTGACGAGGTCGATCCGCCGCACCTCGCCGTGACGGAGGATAATCCCAGCCATAAGCTTGACTATAACCGGTTTGCCTCCGATGAGGTCGTGAGCTTCAACCGGCTGCAAACCGACATTCTGCGGCGCTCTTCGCCCGGTCGCGACATTGTCCATAATTTTATGGGCTTCTATACTGAGTTCGACCATTTCGAGGTCAGCAAAGATCTTGATGTGGCCAGTTGGGATAGTTATCCGCTGGGTTTTCTGGAACAGTTCTGGTTCAGCCCGCAGGACAAGGCCCGGTATTTGCGCCAAGGCCATCCCGATATTGCCGCCTTCCATCATGACCTTTATCGCGGTTGCGGGCGCGGCCGTTGGTGGGTGATGGAGCAGCAGCCAGGGCCAGTGAACTGGGCTTCCTTCAATCCAGCCCCCTTGCCCGGCATGGTCAGGGCCTGGACCTGGGAGGCGTTTGCGCATGGCGCCGAAGTCGTGTCCTATTTCCGCTGGCGCCAAGCGCCATTTGCGCAAGAGCAAATGCATGCGGGCCTAAACCGTCCCGACCGTAGCGAGGATATCGGCGGTCAAGAGGCGCGGCAGGTGGCGGCGGAACTGGCCGAGCTTGGCGATTTTGGACCCTGTGCGCCTTCGCCTGTCGCCCTGGTCTTTTCCTATGAAGGTGACTGGGTGACGGACATACAGCCTCAGGCCAAGGGATTTCGGGCGCTGAAGGAAGCGTTCGCCTGGTACTCTATGCTTCGGCGGCTTGGGCTGGACGTTGATATTGTCCCGCCGGGAGCCGATCTAGCGGGCTATCGGTTGGTGGTCGCGCCTTGCTTGCCGATTGTTTCTGCTGAGGCGCTTGCGGCCTTTGAAGCCATCGGTGCGGTTACGGTGTTTGGTGCTCGGTCCGGCTCCAAAACGCGCGACCTGCATATTCCCAGTAATTTGCCGCCTGGGGACCTTAGGGCCTTGCTGGCATTTAAGGTGCAAAGAGTTGAAAGCCTGCGACCGGGAACGCCTATGCCGATTAAGACGGCGCAAGGGGAGGTGTCAGGTCGCGACTGGCGCGAGCACATCGAGACAGAAGCGGATATATTGGCCAGCTTTGACGATGACCAACCGGCCTGGATACGGTCTGGCCAGCGCGACTATCTCGCCTGTGTGCCGCAAGACGATTTGCTCCAACAGGTACTTAGCCAAGCGGCTGGCCGCGCGGGCCTAGCGGTGCTTGACATGCCCGAGGGCGTCCGGATCAGTCGGCGCGGCGATTTCATAGTGGCGGTGAATTACGCCCCCGAACAGCGCCTAACGCCGAGCTTGACCGGTTATGAGCTTGTTTTGGGCGGCCCAAACCTGCCACCCGCCGGGGTCGCGATCTGGAGATGGTGTCCATGATCGGTGATGTGTGGGGGGCTGGTTTACCGCTCCTAATTCGTATCAAACAAAGACCAGTATGCGATTTGGAATTTATGGAATGACGAGCATAGAAACACGCAAGCGGAAGCGGCTTGCTCCGGAGGTGCGTCGATCGGAGATCCTCGATAATGCCGCACGGCTTATTCTCGAGCAAGGTCTGTCGGCCGTTTCTATGGAGCGTTTGGGCCGCGAAAGCGCGGTCAGCAAGGCCTTGGTTTATAATTATTTCCCCAGCCGAGAAATATTGTTGGCCGCGCTTTTGCATCGCGAACAGTCCGATCTTGATAGCCGCGGCATGGCACAGGCTCTTGAGGCAAGGTCTTATAAAGACCTCATCCGGCAAACGACCCGTGTCTATCTGGAACACACACAAGCGCGTGGGGCACTCATCCAGGCCCTGTTAGCTGACCCGTCGATTGTTCGTTTGATGGAAGCTGAATTTGCCGCTGCTACAGAGCGCACAGTGCGCTTTTTTGTGCGGGCTACCCGGCGCGAATATGGCCTCAGTTTGTCGATGGCCATAGCCAGTGTTGAACTGCTGATGGCCTTGACCGACCGCGCTGGAAAACAGGTCGGTCAAGGCCAGATTAGCATTGATGTGGCCGAAACCATGTGCGTTGAGATCATAACGGGCGGGCTGCGCAAACTTGCCGATGGTTCAAACCTGCCTGCTATTGACGATAATTAAAATAACACTAAGGCTCACAGAACGGTAAGGATAGCGCCGCAAGCATTGGCGGTAGACATAGGATGAGATGGTGTCGCGAAAACCCCTGAGAAGTGCCAGGACCTATGGCAAACTTGACCGTGACGGCTTTATCCATCGCAGTTGGATGAAGAGCCAAGGCCTGCCAGATGACGTCTTTGATGGCCGACCCGTGATTGGCATCTGCAATACCTGGTCGGAACTGACCCCTTGTAATGCCGGCCTTCGGGATTTGGCAGAGCACGTCAAGCGTGGCGTTTGGGAAGCGGGGGGCCTACCTCTGGAGTTTCCCGCTATGTCGCTGGGCGAGACCCAGATGCGCCCAACCGCCATGCTGTTTCGCAATCTCTTGGCTATGGAGGTCGAGGAATCGATCCGCGGCAATCCGATTGATGGGGTGGTGCTCCTCGGGGGCTGCGACAAGACCACGCCCGGTCAATTGATGGGCGCGGCGAGCGTTGATCTTCCAACCATGGTGGTCTCGTCCGGGCCAATGCTGAATGGTAAGTTCAGAGGTAAGGATATTGGTTCGGGAACCGATGTCTGGAAATTTTCCGAAGCTGTGCGGGCGGGCGAAATGACTCTGGCCGATTTTATGGCTGCCGAGAGTGGTATGTCGCGCAGCCATGGAGTCTGTATGACCATGGGCACGGCTTCAACCATGGCTAGCTTGGTTGAGGCTCTGGGCCTAAGCCTGCCAGAAAATGCTGCCTTGCCCGCTGTTGATGGTCGCCGCGCGACGCTTGCGCACCGGACTGGCCGACAGATTGTGGCCTTGGTGCGTGACGAGATAACCTTTTCGCGTATTGCCACGCGAGAGGCGTTTGAAAATGCCATTCTCACCCATGCCGCGATTGGCGGTTCGACCAATGCTGTTTTGCACCTGATTGCCTTGGCGGGGCGATTAGGCGTCGGGTTGGAGCAGGAAGACTTTGACCGCCTGGGCGCCGATATTCCTTTGCTGGTCGATTTGATGCCATCGGGCCGTTTCTTGATGGAGGATTTTTGTTATGCCGGCGGCGTGCCTGCTGTGTTCAAGGCGCTAGGTCCCCATCTGCGCAGCGCGGCCATGACCGTCAGCGGTCTGACCCAGGGCCAGATCGCGGCCATGGCCCAGTGTCATAATCCAGAAGTGATTCGTAGCCTTGAGGCTCCGGTGGCGACCAATTCTGGGCTTTGGGTGCTGAAAGGCAATCTTTGTCCTGATGGTGCGGTCATGAAACCAAGCGCTGCCTCAGCCAATCTTCTGGTTCACACCGGTAGGGCGGTCGTGTTCAACTCCATTGAAGACTATAAGGCGCGCATTGATAGCCTAGACCTTGATGTCGATGAGACCTGTGTCCTAGTGCTTAAGGGTTGCGGCCCCAAGGGTTATCCCGGCATGCCCGAGGTTGGCAATATGGCCTTGCCCGCCAAGCTCTTGGCCAAGGGTGTGCGCGACATGGTGCGAATATCGGATGCGCGCATGAGCGGCACCGCGTTTGGTACGGTTATCTTGCACGTTAACCCCGAGGCCGATGCGGGCGGCCCCTTGGGCCTGGTACAAGACGGTGATTTGATTGCTCTAGATGGACCGGCGCGAACCTTGACGCTTCAGGTTAGTGATGCGGAGCTGGCGAGGCGAGGCGCAGATCCGGCCTTGGCCAGACCCGCCTCGCCCTATGTCCGGGGCTGGGCCAAGCTCTATGTTGATACGGTGCTTCAGGCAGACCGAGGCTGCGACCTAGATTTTCTGGTCGGGGCCAGTGGTGAAGTGGTTAGTCGAGAATCGCACTGATGGGCGCTTATGCAGACTATCCAAGCCTTAAAGGCCGCCATGTTTTTATAACCGGCGGGGCTACCGGTATCGGCGCGGCCTTGGTCGAGGCCTTTGCCGGGCAAGGGGCCTTGGTAGGGTTTATCGATATTGCCAACGAGGCCGGCAAAGCCTTGGCAGAGCGGCTGGGCCAAGCGGTTGTTTTTCAATATTGCGACGTCACCAGGCCGCAGGACCTGAAGGCCGCGCTCGATCATTCGGTTGGGCAAAACGGGCCAGTAACCGTGCTCGTCAACAATGTTGCCAATGATCAAAGGCAGCCAGCCGCCGAGATGGAAGCCGATGCCTGGCGGGCTAATCTGGCTGTCAATCTGGATCCAGTGTTTTTGATGTCGCGCGCGGTGCAACCGGGCATGGTGGCCGACGGTGGCGGATCGATTATCAATCTGGCCTCAATTAATGCCCTCTTGGGTCCTGCCGATCTAAGCGCCTATACGGCGGCAAAGGCTGCGGTCATCGGCCTGTCGAAATCTCTGGCGCGCGAATGGGGTGGTGACAGGATTCGGGTCAATGCGGTTTCGCCGGGCTGGGTGGTCACCGACCGGCAGTTGCAGTTGTGGCTGACGCCGGGTGCTGAGGCGGCATGGATGGAACAGACGGCGTTGAAGCAGCGAATAACGCCGCAAGATGTCGCTCGCCTCGTCCTGTTTCTGGCCGCCGATGACAGCGCCTTGATCACGGGCCAGAACCTTATCATTGATGGTGGCCGCATATGAGCGCTTGGCTGGCGTGTGACTGGGGCACGACCAATGTCCGGGCTTGGCGAATTGAGTCTGGCCGCGCCGTGGCCAGTGCCCGTTTCGGCTATGGGGTTTCAAAGCTTGCACCTGGCGAGGTGGCGCTAAGGTTGGAAGACTCCATCCGACCGGCCCTAAATGCCCAAGGCTTACCGGTGCTTCTTAGTGGCATGGCTGGGTCCAATCTGGGCTGGATGATGACGCCCTATATGGATTGCCCGGCTGGGCTAGAGGCGGTTGCCGCCAACCTGGCTCAACCAGCTGCGGGCGTGTGGATTGTACCGGGCGTGCGGACGATCGGACGCGCGCATGGGCCAGATGTCATGCGCGGTGAAGAGGTTCAGATCTTTGGGGCCATGGGACCAAGCGCGCAAACGGGGCTTTATTGCCTGCCCGGGACCCACGCAAAATGGGTTAGGGTCGAGCAGGGCCAGATTATCGATTTTGTTACGGCTATGACTGGTGAGCTTTATGACCTGCTCAATCAGCATAGCGTCTTGTCTGCCGAGGGCGATCCAACGGACCAGGACGGTTTTGCGGCTGGACTGGCGGCGGCCGCTGAGGGTGACGGACTTAGCCTTCGCCTGTTTGGACTACGCGCCCGGCGCCTGACTGGAGGCCTAGCGGCAGGACAAGAGCCAGCCTTTTTATCCGGCCTCTTGATCGGGGCTGAGGTGGCATCAGCGCCGGACATGTTGGGGGCAAGGCGCGATGAGCCTGTGACCTTGGTCGGTGATCCGGCGCTATGTGACGCCTATAGCCAAGCCTTGGCGTTCAAGGGGCGGGCCTCTAGCAGACTCGACGGGGATGCTGCGGCCCTTGCCGGGCTTTGCAGCATAATAGAAGGGATCAAGCCATGACTCTGGACGCCGCACTGGCGCACCTGCCCATCATCGCGATTGTGCGCGGTGTCAAACCCGATGAAGCCGTCAGTATTGGTGAGGCGCTTTATGCCCAAGGCGTTCGCGCCATGGAGGTGCCCCTTAATTCGCCCGAGCCGCTAGAAAGCATTAGGCAACTGGCGGCTCAATTTGGCGAGCGGATGCGGATCGGGGCCGGGACCGTCCTAAGCGCCGAGCAGGTTGCAGCCGTCAAGGCCGTTGGCGGTCAGTTCATTGTTTCACCAAACACCGACGCCGCTGTGATCGGTGCGAGCCTGGGCTTGGGGATGGAGTCCTTGCCTGGATTTTCAACCCCAACAGAAGCCTTTGCGGCGATTGCCGCGGGCGCAAGGTTTCTGAAACTGTTTCCCGCCGCCAGCTATGGCGCGTCTCATCTCAAAGCGATTCGCGCCGTCTTGCCCAATACGGTGAAGGTCATTGCCGTTGGCGGCATCGGCCCTACCGAGATGGGTCTATGGCATGATGCTGGTGCCAGTGGTTTTGGCCTAGGCTCGGAGCTTTACAGGCCTGGTCTGTCGCCAGCCGAGGTTGGCAAGCGCACCGCTGCGTGCGTTGCGGCCTTGGGCCAATAAGGGCTCATCATCGAAGATGCGCTGCGGCGTCAGGTGATATGCGGGCTTGCAGTGGATAGGGTTACCAAGCCACTCTTGAGGCCAAGCCCGATTGGGGCTCGCACGGTATATGAATAGAGGCAAGCGATCGTTATGGCTGCAAATATGGGTCAATCCTTGCCTGTACCTATCCCATCCAACCCACCTGTTCATATAAAACTGGCCTATAGTCTTGGACAGGGGGTTCAGACTGGCGGTTTTGACACCGCTATCGGTTTTATCTTTTTTTACTATTCCGCGGTCCTGGGCGTATCGGGCATTCTGGTCGGGGCGGCGCTTGCCATTAGCTTGGCATTTGATGCCGTCGTCGATCCTCTGGTTGGCTCCTGGTCTGATAATATGGCCTCGCGCCTGGGGCGCAGGCTGCCCCTAATGATACTGGCGGTCCCGTTCATAGCCCTAACGGTTGGCCTTTTGTTTGCGCCGCCGTCGGGTTTGGGGGAGGGGAGCTTGTTTGTCTGGCTGACCGTCATGTCTGTGGCGGCCCGCAGCGCCATGTCCGTGTTCAATGTGCCCTATATTGCTCTGGGCGCGGAACTGTCGACCGACTATGCCGTGCGCACCAGCGTGGTTGTGTATCGGATTGTGGCAGGCCTATTGGTTTCTGTGACCATCACCGCCATCGGGTATTCAGTGTTTTTCGCCAATGGCGGTCTGCAGCGGCCAGAGGCTTATCCGGGCTTCGGCTGGACCGTATCTGGCATTTTGCTGGTCTGTATGACGCTTTGCGTTCTGGGCATATATGGATTTGCCGCAAGGCTGCCACAGCCGCCAAGGATTGCAGCTAGCCTGTGGAAACGTCTTCCGGGAGAGGTCAAGGAGATATTTGCCAATCGCTCATTTCGGCTTTTGTTCATATCGGCAGTGGTCTTGTATTCAGCGCTTGGCCTGAATGCGAGCCTGAACCATCATGCCTTTGTGTTTGTTTGGCACATTAAGAGCGAGAATATCCAGTTCATTGGTTATGCGTTTTTGCTGGGCATATTGCTGGGCAGCGCCGCTGCGCCGCAATTTCAGCGGCTTTTGGAGAAAAAATACGTCATTATCATCGGGTTTGGGCTCTTGATTGCCAATTGGCTGGTCCTGCAGGGCGGACAATTGACCGGGCTTTATCTGCCGCTTGGTGATGCGGCCCTTTTGCCCATGCAGATCAATTCGTTTGTTGCTGGCCTTGGGCTGGGGCTGGTCGCGGTTTCCTATCCATCCTTGATGGCTGATGCCGCCGATGAGCACGAATATCTGTTCGGGCGGCGGCGCGAGGGGCTTTATTTTGCGGGGCTCGGTTTTGCGAATAAGGCGGCCTCCGGGCTTGGAGTGATGGTAGCAGGGCTAGCCTTAAACCTGATACATTTCCCTAAGTCACCCGCTGGACATGGGGATTTGGTCTTACCTCAGGCCATGCAGTCCATGCTGGTCTTGATATGGGGGCCAATAGCCGCCCTCATTGCCGTTACGTCGCTGCTGATCTTTATCGGCTATGGCATCACGCGCCAGCGTCACGATCAGATCACTAAGGCGCTTGGGCGAGACGGGCAGGCGCGCGCTGATTGATTTAATTGCGTATTGGCGGCTCGGTTCGCTAGACAGGCCGCGCCTATCATATTTTTGGCGAATTTTTCAGTAACGCCCGGCATCATGCTCGATGCCCGTGGTTATGCTCTCAGCGCGCCAATAGCACCGATAAAGGCCCGCCATCTTGGCCTTACCGTGAGCTACGCATTTATATATTTTTCAGAGCCTTAGCCGATGTTTTTCCGGCCCTTGGCCTGGTTGCCGCTTTAGGTCATGTAAGGTATAGGGCGTCAAAAATGAAAAATCGGATTTAAACAATAATAATAAAGACTACTGAAAAACAAACCAATCTGCACGGCCTTTACGCCATAATCGTGTAAGTATTAGCAAACTAGGCAATTATTTAACCAAAAATCGAAAAATCTTTTTGCAATTTTTAGGTTTATGCTATTTAAGCACACATCTGTGTGAATCAATCTAGGAATATACTTAATACTATGTTTCGGGTGAAGGGCCAAAAAAGATTGGCGGCTGATCAAGACCGTCTGGCTCCGGGTGGTTTTTCCCCAGACCGCTTAAGCCTTTCGGCTGCGCGCTTCAGGCCGCGCTTGCAGGCCCTGCTCTTGGCGACGAGCGCT
>JBIIZD010000107.1:0-7796 GCA_044346445.1 Caulobacteraceae bacterium | reverse complement strand
CTAACCAGCAGCTTGATTCCGAACTCATCTCGAAGGTCACAGTCAATCTGGGCACCACCGATGTCGATAGCCCCACGGCAGCGGCCGCAGGTGGCACGATCAATTATGTCACGGATATTCCCAAAAATACGCTTGGCGGCGTTCTGCAGTATCAAAGGGGTTCGGAAAACTTCAGCCGCGTTTTCGCTCGCTTTGACACTGGAACCTTTGGACCTTGGGGCACCAAGGCCTGGGTCACGGCTGCGCGTGCAACCAATGACCTGTTCAACGGCCCGGGCAAGATTGAAAAGACACAGTACAATGCCCGTATCTATCAAGCTCTGGATAATGGCGACTTCATCAGCGTGATCGGCAATTACAACGAAAACCGCAACACCTTCATCCGCCGCGGCACCCTGGCTCAATTCCGGACCAATACGATCCCTGTATGGGATGCTGTTTGTGATCGTCCGTCGGTAAAGGGCGGCGCGGGTGCCCAGATTGATCCAATTTGCAGCAACTTCTTTCGCAATAATGTCAATCCATCCAATACGGGCAATATACGCGGTCAAAGCCGGTTTACCCTTACCGACCGCCTAAGCCTCACTGTTGACCCATCGTTTCAGTTTGTAATGGCCAATGGCGGTGGCCGGGGTTTAATTCCCGAAAACGATGCCCAGCTCCTGGCTGGCGGGATTGATCTGAACGGCGATGGTGACAAGTTGGACAGGGTCCTGCTCTATACGCCAAACACGACCAATACCCACCGGATCGGCCTGACCTCGTCCTTGATCTATAAGCTCAATGACACCAGCAATATTCGCGTGGCCTATACCTATGACCGAGGCAACCACCGCCAGACCGGCGAAATCACCCGCTTTGATGCCAGCGGTGATCCCACCGATGTGTTTGGTGGCAAGGACGGTTACGGTCAGCCCATTCGCTTGAGTGATGGTTCAATCCTTCGCCGCCGCGACCGTCTGTCAATCGCCTCGCTCAATCAGGTCGCGGTGGAATATCGCGGACGCTTCGCCGAGGAACGCCTGCTGGTTAATCTGGGCCTTCGCGCACCCTATTTTAAGCGTGAACTGACCAATTATTGCTATCAGCGCGACACGTTTAACGCCTATTGCACAACACAGGTGCCGAGCACGACCGATGCCGCCGGCCTGGTGACCTTCCCGGTCAGCGCCAATAATTCAAGCGCCGGCAATAAGTACGGCAAGCCCAAGAGCTTTGATCGCGACTATAATCGTATCCTGCCCAATCTTGGCTTGAGCTATGAGCTGGCCGAAGGCCAAACCGTCTATACCAGCTATGCCGAAAGCCTGTCGGCCCCGCGGACCGATGACCTGTATGATCAGAAGTTCGTTAATCCCAAGCCGGAAACCACCAAGGCCATCGACCTGGGTTATCGCTATCAGAGCGGCAGCCTGATCGCCTCTGCCGCCGTCTTCGCCAATGCGTTCAATAACCGGATCGTGCGGACTTTTGACGAGGCCAATAACATTTTCAATTCGCGCAACCTTGGCAAGGTCGATCTGAAGGGTATTGACGGGCAAATCGGCTGGCGGCCCATGGACGCCCTGAGCCTCTACGCATCGGCCTCCTATGTGAAATCCGAAGTAAAGTCTAATCTGCCCAACGGTCTTGGTGTTGCACCCTTGCCAACCAAGGGTAAGGAACTGGTTGAGGTCCCCAAACTGCAAGGCAGCGTGCGCGCCGAATACAAGGTTGAAGACTTTATGATTGGCATTCAGGCCAAGCATGTCGGCACACGCTGGGGCAACGACGTCAATACCGAAAAGGCCCCTGCCTATACGCTGGTTGATCTGGATGTGCGGTATAATTTTCCAGCGGTTTCGGGTGTAAAGACCTCGCTACAGGTCAATATCAAGAACCTGACCGACCAGCGTTATCTTGGCGATATCTCAACTGTGCAGACCGGAACTGCAAGCTATCAGCCCGGCTATCCGCGCGCAGTCGTGGTTAGCTTAAAGGCTCGCTTCTAGCCTTAAAGCGTAAAACTGATAAAGCGACGCCCGCATCGATCCGATCGATGCGGGCGTTTTTTATCAGGCTTGAAAGCGAACATGTTATGTTATAACGTAAGCTGATATTCGCATAATCAAGGTTCAATATGGCACGCCGCTCAAAATACCTCATCTTGACCACTGCTGGCCTGATGAGCCTGTGCCAAGCCTCAGCCCATGCCGAAGTGAAAAATGAAGGATCGCCGCGGACCGAGGAAGTCATCATCACCGCCGCGCCCTATGCGGTCTCGATAGACAGCGCCACCACCAGTGTCGAGGTTGTTAGCCGGGCTGCGCTTGATCTTGCCACGCCAGCGGGCCTTGGCGACCTGCTAAATGGCATGGTGGGCGTGCGCTCGACGGCCTTTGGGCCGGGGGCCAGTCGCCCGATCATTCGCGGCTTGTCTGGGCCACGGGTTATGATCTTGCAAAATGGCGTCGGTCTGATCGATGCCAGCTCGGTATCGCCCGATCATGCTGTGGCCTCAGACCCGGCCGAGTCCAGCCGGATCGAGGTGCTGCGCGGCCCCTCGACCCTGGCCTATGGCGGCTCTGGCATTGGCGGCGTGGTCAATATGATTGACGAGCGTGTGCCTTCGCGCCCGGCTGCGGACGGGCTGGAAGGCCGGGCCACCGGCTCTTATGACACGGTCAATAATGGCAAGGCGTTTTCGGCCGCCCTAAAGGCTGGGACCGGACCCATCGTGTTTGCAGCCGATATTGTCCGGCGCCGGTCTGGCGATTACGCGGTGCCCAGCGCGCCGGTCTCAAGCCGCTTTGCCGCTGATCAGGGCCTAAGCCCTGCCCCCGATTCTAAGGTGTTTAACAGCCATGTTGAGCTGGATGCCTATGGCGCGGGCCTGTCCTATATTGGCGCGGCGGGCTATATCGGGGCCTCGGTCAAGCGCACAGACACGACCTATGGCGTGCCCTATGCCCAGTTCAGCGCGCCCGATTCCGTCGCTGAGGGGCCTGTCCAACTCCACCTCAAACAAACCCGCTATGACCTGCGCGGCGAGCATCAACTCGATACCGCCCTGTTCGAGAAAGTGCAGTTCTCGGTTGGCTATGCCGACTACCAGCATGCCGAGATCAGCGCCGTCGATGGCGAATTGGGGACACGCTTTTTGTCCAAGGGTGCCGAGGGCCGGATCGAGCTTGTGCATCGCGAGCATGAAGGCCACCAGGGCGCGATTGGTTTGCAGCTCTTGAATCGCGATTTCGAGGCGATGGGCGATGAGGCCTTTGTGCCCTCGGTCAAGGTTCAGGAATACGCCGCCTTTACCCTGCAAAGGCTGGATCGCGGTATCTGGGGCATTGATGCAGGCCTTAGGCTTGATCAGCGCAGGCTGGAAGCTCAGCTAGACGCTCGCCCCACCAGCCCCGCAGCCGCCCAGTCCAGGATTGATTGGGCAAAAACGGCGCGGTCACAGGACTTCACCAATGTGTCAGCCTCGGTGGGGCTATTTTGGAAACCCGCAGAGCACCAGTTCTATGCCTTAAGTCTGGCCCGCAATGGCCGCGCCCCGACCGAGGTTGAGCTTTATGCCGACGGCCCGCATGGCGGCACCGGCACATATGAGATTGGCAATCCCAATTTCAAGTCCGAAACCGTGGTTTCGATTGAGGCGACCGCCCGCTATACGGCGGACACACTGAGGATTGAGGGCCACCTCTATGCCGCCCGCTATGACGGCTTTATCGAGGAGAACCCGACCGGAATAGTTCAAGAGGATTTGCCGGTGTTTCAATTCAGCCAGACCCGTGCCGATTTCCATGGGCTAGAGCTTGAAGTCAGCCAAGATGTCTGGACCGATGGCACGCGCACCCTGACGCTGGAAGGCGCTGGCGACTTTGTGCGCGGCAACACGGATGCCGGTGCGCCCGCGCGGATACCGCCCTATGCCTTAACTGCCCGGATTGGCTGGCAAGCGGCAAGCTGGGGCACAAAACTGGAAGCGCGCTATGTCGGCAAGGCCGATCACCTGGCCAAACTTGAGCTGCCGACCGATGGCTATAGCCTGATCAATGTCTCGGCCCACTGGAAACCCCTGAAGGACCAAGCCTTGAAACTGTTTGTCGATGCCCGCAACCTGACCAATGAGACAGCCCGCGAGCATGCCTCATTCCTAAAGGATATTGCCCCCATGCCCGGCCGGTCCTTACGGATCGGGACGGCCTATACGTTTTAATGGACAAGCAGCGCCCCCTTCCCGGCTTGGGAAAGAGGCGCTGCCATGCCGGCGCGCAAGCGGGGGGACACTGACACCGACCGGCATTGTTTTCAGGCGCTAGGCGGCCTGATTTGCGTAACTAACCACCTTCTTGGCCTTGCTACCCCCGACCTGGAACTGCTGGACAAGCTCGCCCAACTGCACTGCCTCACGGGACAGGTTGTGGCTGGCCGCGGTGGTTTCTTCGACCATGGCGGCGTTTTGCTGGGTCATCTGGTCCATCTGGTTGACGGCGGTATTGACCTCGTGCAGGCCGCTGGCCTGTTCCTTGGCAGAGGCCGCAATGGCCCCCATCAGGTCATTGATCTTGGCCACCTGTTCACCCAGTACCACCAGGAACTTGCCGGTATTATCGACCAGTTGCACACCAGAGCGGACCTGATCGCTGGAATCCTGGATCAGGGCCTTGATCTCCTTGGCCGCATCGGCGGAGCGTTGGGCCAAGGCGCGCACTTCGGACGCCACCACCGCAAACCCGCGCCCGGCATCGCCAGCTCTTGCCGCCTCGACCCCGGCATTGAGAGCCAAAAGATTGGTCTGGAAGGCGATTTCGTCGATCACGCCTATAATCTGACCGATCTGTTCAGACGAGTTGCGGATGCGGCTCATAGCCTGGACCGCCTCACCCACGACTTCACCCGACTTGGTCGCATTGGTCTTGGCCTCGGAAATCACAGTCTGCATCTGAGCTGTGCCTTCTGCGGTCTGACGTACGGTCGCCGTGATCTGGTCGAGCGCGGCAGCGGTTTCCTCCAGGCTTGCGGCCTGTTGTTCCGTTCGCCGTGACAGGTCGTCGGCAGCCCCATTTATTTCTTCGGCCCCACCGCGCACGGTTCCAGCAGCACCCACAATCACCGAGATTGTTTCTTCAAGGCCAGCCATGGCGGTGTTGAAATTGCTGCGCAGAGCTTCAAAAGCGGGCGGGAATGGCTGGGTGATCTGATAGGTCAGATCGCCGGAAGACAGGTGCTGGAGACCCTCGCCAAGGGCTCTGACGATCAGGGCCTGGGCGTCAGCCTCAGCCTTGATACGCGCCGCTTCAGCGGCTTGGGCGGCCTCCTCGGCGGCACGCGCCGCCGCCTCACGCTTGCGTTCGGCCTCCTCGACCTCACGAATCCGGGCCTGTTCAGCGGCCTTGGCCGCTTCGGCCGCAGCACGCTCATCATCCTCGCGCTTACGTGCGGCAATTTCTTCATTGCGCATACGCACCGCCTCGGCCTGCTTGGCGGCTTCCGCCTCGGCCTTGAGCGCCTCTTCGCGTTCGCGCGATTCGGCGCGCTCGATCAGGCCAAGTCGGAACACCTCGACCGACTTGGCCATTTCTCCAATCTCGTCGGCACGATCTGAATAGGGCACAGGGCGGTTATACTCCCCCGCAGCCAAGCGCTCCATATAGGTGGTCATGGCCTGGACTGGCTGGACCACGCCGCGGCGCATCATCCAGATGCCTGCACCGACCAGGGCCATAAGCAGGGTGGCGGCGACGCCAAGCTGAATAAAGGCTGTGTTGGTTTCCTTGACTGACTGTTTGCTGCTCATCTCGGCCGAAGCATTGGCCATGGTCACCCCCCGGTCAATAATCACGCGCTGAGCCTCATAGGCCCTGTCCGCCGCTTCAAATGCCGCATCAATCCGGGCCTCATCACCAGACGCCAGTGCTGGAACCAGATCCTTTTCCGCCGCCTTCCAGAACTTGGCGGCCTCAATATCAGAATCCTGGGTAATGAGCTTCTTGATGTCGGAACCGACATCAGACGCGGCCCAAAATTCGCGCCTTTCGTTATACTCCTTGTGCAACTTGGCCAGGCGCGCCACCAATTCGGGGCCACCCTTGCGTTCAGCCGATGCACTCATCACCACCAGATGCGCCTCAACCACATAGAGGGGCGGCGGCAGGATGTCGGCGACCAGGGCCTGGTCCTGCATGATGCGGTTAAACACGGGACCTCCGACTCGAAGGTCCTGAAACGCCGTTAGGGCAATGGCTCCGGCAACCACCAATCCAACAGCTAGCGAGGCGCCAAAAATGTTAAGGGCCGCTGCAATCTTCATACGCATAAGGATTCATCCCGCTCTAAAACCTACAATGAGGATATAAGAGCGATAATTATCTAATTTTCCATGAACCGGTAAAAAAAGACCAAAACTGTATTTGTGAATAGTCGCTAACCGTGATCATCTGGGACGGACGGCTGGCGGGTCTTTGGGCCTATGCCTCCAGCTCTATGTCCCAATAGAGATAGTCCAGCCAGCTTTCGTGCAGATGGTTGGGCGGGAAGCGGCGGCCATGGTCCTGCAACTCATACATATTCGGGCGTGTCGGCATGCGGGCCGGATGCATGCCCGCCTCTTTTGGCGTGCGACCGCCCTTGGTCAGGTTGCAGGGCGAACAGGCTGTGACAATATTTTCCCAAGTGGTTCGACCACCGCGCGAACGCGGCAGGACATGGTCAAAGGTCAAGTCATCGCCCGAGCCACAATACTGACAACTGAACCGGTCGCGCAGGAACAGGTTAAACCGCGTAAACACCGGCGGCCGATCCTGAACCACATATTGTTTCAGTGCGATAACGCTGGGCAGGGCCATTTCAAAGGTCGGGGAGTGGACCTTTTGCTCATAGGTCGAGACCACATCGACCCGGTCGAGAAACACCGCCTTGACCGATTCCTGCCACGGCCAAAGCGACAGTGGATAATAGGACAGGGGCCGAAAATCGGCATTCAGCACAAGCGCTGGCCAGCCAGACGGGGCGCGCTTCAGGACCTGCACAGGTCACCTCCCGCCCCTAGGACGAGGCACTGGGATAAATCCCTGATGGTCGTAAAAACAGAAAAATGGAAAACGGATCTCCTGATTTTCGAATCGAATCGACGACCTTCTAACGCATTCAAGCCTTTTTAAGCGACAAGACCATGACGCCTGAGTCTGTGATCCTGGTCAATCCAGAACGATTTCTCCCCGCTTGACGCCGCCATAACAGCGCCAAAGCAGGTGCGCCGCCACGCCGCGATAAGGCTGCCAAGCCTTAGCACGGGCATAGGCCTGTTTTTCATTGGGTCGCTCAAGCGCATGATCGGCCCAGCGCATGGCCTCTTGCAGGGCGACATCACCGCCGGGAAACACATCCAACCGGCCATGGCAGAACATCAGATAGGTTTCCGCTGTCCAGCGCCCAACGCCCTTGAGCGCCATCAGGGCGGCTATGGCCTCGGCATCATCAAGCGCAGCTATGGTCCCAAAATCGATCACGCCGCTGTTTTGCGCCTGAGCAATCGCCAGAGCATAGCGCGCCTTGGGACGCGATAAGCCAAACTGTTTGAGACTGTCCTCGTCATGGCCCAGTACACCCTCTGGCGTGATCTCGCCCAGACCAGCGACAAACCGGTTCCAGATCGAGGCCGCAGCTGCAACAGAGACCTGTTGCTCAATCACCATCTTGACCAGACCGGCAAAGCCGCCCGGGCGCAGACGCCATGCAAATTCGGGGGTTACGCGGTCCAACCTGGCCAGAGCCGGGTCCAGCCGGACAAGCGCGGCCCGCGCCTGGCG